>DATBBL010000178.1:0-13509 GCA_036271015.1 Acidimicrobiia bacterium | reverse complement strand
GACAGGTACTCGCCGCGATCGGCCATGAAGTCCAGGCGGTCGAGCAGCATGGCGACCCAGCCGAGCCCGCCCTCCGACATCGCGATCTTCAGGTCGGGATACCGGAGGGGCCACCCGGACCACACCCACTCCGCGCACGACGTCAGGGCGAGCTGACCGAAGAGCGTCGCGGTGGCGCCCGACGGCGCGCCGGGGGCGACGTCGGCGAGACCGGACGAGCCGACGTGCTGGCAGATGACGGTGTCGGTGTCGGCGCACGCGCGCATGACCGGGTCCCACGAGTCGTCGAAGATCGACGGGAAGCCGATCTTGTGCGGGCGCTCGGGGAACGTCACCGCCACGACCCCACGATCCGCGTTGCGACGGATCTCGGCCGCCGCCTTCCCGGGGTCGGCGAGGTAGGTGATGCCGAGCGGGATCAACCGGTCCGGGTGCTGCTGCCACCACTCCTCGACCATCCAGTCGTTGTACGCGCGCGTCGTTGCCAGGCCGAGCTCCGGATCTCGCGCGGTCGAGTACACCCGCCCGCAGAAGCCGGTGATCATCGACGGGAAGTTGACCGCGGCCCAGATGCCCCCCAGGTCCATGTCCTTGACCCGCTCGTGGACGTCGTAGCAACCGGGGCGCATCTGGTCGAAGCGGAACGGCTCGAGTCCGTAGCTGCTCGGTCGCCGGCCGGCCACCGCGTTCATGCCGGGCTGGTAGTGGGCGTTCCCCTCGAACTCCCACATCTCGTGACCGCGTTCGTTGACGACGACCTTCGGAGCGCGATCCTGAAACTTCGCGGGGAGGCGACCCTCGAACATGTCCGGCGGTTCGACGAGGTGGTCGTCGACCGAGATCACGGTGTACCTCACCGCTGCCCCTTCGGGCTCGGGAAGGAAGAGCTCGGGGTCGAGGAGCTGCGCCATCAGTTCAGTAGCGTATTGCCGACGACGGGGGTGCGACATGAGCGCGACGGGCGCGTGGGCGCAAGACCTGACCGACAAGGTGTGCGTGGTCACCGGCGGCGCCGGCGGCATCGGGAGCGCGCTCGCGGCACGGTTCCTCGCCGCGGGGATGCGCGTCGTGGTGGCCGACGTCGAGCCGGAGGCGATCACGACGGCCGTCGACCGTCTGGGCGCCGGTGAACGCGTCCTCGGGACCACCTACGACGTCTGCTCACTCGAAGACACCCGACGCCTCCGGGACGAGACCCTGGACCGCTTCGGCGGCGTGCACATCGTGTGCCTCAACGCCGGCGTCGCCCCGGTCGGCGCGATGTTCGACACGCCCTCCGACGTGTGGGAGTGGGTGTTCGACGTGAACGTGCGCGGGGTCGTCCACGGCGCGCTGACGTTCGGACCGCTCCTCGCCGACCAGGAAGCGGGTCACGTGGTCTGTACCGCCAGCATCGCAGGTTTGACCGACACGCCGACGCTCCCGCCGTACGGACTCTCGAAGCACGCGGTCGTCGGACTCGCGGCCGCGATGCGACGCGAGCTGGCGGAGCGCGGCGTCGGTGTCTCGGTGCTCTGCCCGGGGCTCGTCAACACGCGGATCTTCGAGAGCGAACGCAACCGCCCCGAGGGCATGGACGATCCGTCGGACGACAACCCGACGTCGAAGGAGTACCGCGACATGATCACCCACGGTGCGCCGCCCGCCCAGGTCGCCGAGGTCGTGTACCAGGCCGTGCTCGACAACCAGTTCTTCGTGTTCCCGACCCGGGACCTCGACGCGCTGATCGAGGCGCGCCTCGCCGACATCCGCCAGGGGATGGAGTGGCGGGACGCGCGCTTCCCCGACGGCGGAGCGCGGTAGCCCAGCCGAGGGGTAGACCTCTTATCCTGGGTGCGGATGGCGATCGAGAACGGCACCCGCTCCGGAGTCGAACTGCGTGAGCAACGGCGCGAACGCAACGCGCGCGAGATCCAACAGGCGGCGATGTCGCTGTTCGCCGAGCGGGGCTACGCGGCGGTCACCGTCGAAGACATCGCGCACGAAGCCGGCATCTCGGAGCGCACCTTCTTCCGCTACTTCGCCAGCAAAGACCATGTGCTGGTCGCCGAGGCGGGCCGCCGCATCGAGGTCATCCATCGGTCGCTCACCGAGCAGGACGACACGCTCGACGCCTGGGTGGCGCTGCGCAACGCGGTGCTCGACCAGTCGGCCAGCGAGGACGAGGTCGGGCGGAATGCGGCGATCTGGGCGCAGCTCACCAAGGAGGCGCCCGCCCTCCTGGCCAAGATGATCATGCACGGCGCGCTCGAGGGCACCCACAACATCGAGGTGGAGCTGGCGCGACGCCTCGGTCTGCCCGAGACCGACCCCTTGCCCGACGTCATGATGCGCGTGACCCTTGCCGCGATGCAGAGCGCCTACCTGCGCTGGCTCGACGACGACGGTGCGGGCTCGCTCACCGACCTCACCGCCGAGGCACTCGACCTCATCGGCGCCGGTCTCGCGCCGGCGGTCAGATCACGCTGAGGCCGTACTCCTCTTTCCACCAGCGCGCGTTCGCGATCTCGTTCGGATCGGCGCGCAACGAGGGATCCTGACCGAGGTCCTCGGGGGTCGGCCCGATGCGGTCGGCGATCTCACGCAGCGCCTGCACGTCCATGCCGTAGCAGTCCGCGGCCGTGAGGCCGACCAGCCGCGCGGTGTCGTCGACCGGTACGTCGTGGAAGCTGCGCTTCAGCACGCCCACGGTGTCCGGCCACGTGCCCTCTGGATGCGGGTAGTCGGTTCCCCACATCATGACGTCGCAACCGATGACGTAGCGGCGCCGGATCTCCTCGCGCGACATCGTGGACGCACCGATGAAGATGTTGGTGCCGAAATACTCCGACGGCAACTTGGAGATCTTGCCTTTCATCAGGTGCGCCATCTTCGCCGTGGTGTGACCACCACCGAAGTACTGATCCCACTTCCACATCATGTCGGCGGCACAGTACGCGGCGCCTTCGGTGACGCAGAACTTCAGGTCGGGGTGGCGCTCGAACACCCCACCGAAGAGGAGGAAGGAGATCGGCCGCGCCGACCACCACGCCACCTCGGCCAGGTACGGGCCGATGTCGTCGCCGTACTCCTCGCGCGGCGCCTCACCCGAGTGCACGTGCACCACGAGACCGTTCGCGGCCGCCGCCGCCCAGATCGGCTCGTAGACCGGGTCGTTGTACGCCTTCCGGTCGTGCCACATCGTCGGGATCATGATCCCGCGGATCCCGGGCGTTCCCGCGAGCCGCTCGATCTCGGCGACTCCCCGGTCGACGTCATGGGTGACCGGGACCAACGCGACGCCGGCGCGTCGCTCGGACGCGTGCGAGCAGAACTCGGTCAACCAGCGGTTGTGTGCGATCGCGCCCGCGTACGCGAGCTCCGGGTCCTGGATGGTGCCGGCCGACAACCCTGCACCGAACGGCGGCGACTCCATGCCGGTGATGGCGTCGGCGTCGGCGAACATCACCTCGCCGGCGACGCCGTCGGCGTCGAGCTCCTTGTCGCGCTGCTCGGGGTCGAAGGCGCCGCGCAGGCCCTCCTCGTTGTCGCCCTCCCAGTGCATGATGTAGTCGTAATTGAACTTCAGCGCCTCCTCGCGGCTGGCGTGCCGCTCGCCGAGGAAGTCGTCGAAGGCGCCGAGGTACTTGGCGTCGAGGTACGGCCGGTACTCCTCGCAGGGCAGTCCGGCGTGGCAGTCGGACGAGACGATCAGGTAGCGCTCGGCCATGGGCCCCCCGAGGTGGGTGTCATGCTCTGTCAGTCTGGCATTCCATGACGTTCTGTGGTGGAGTATGGCACGGACGCCGACACAGGGGAAGTCGTCGAAGTGGTCTCGATCCTCTCGCAGTACTGCATCAACGTGCGCGACCTCGACCGCGCGATCGAGTTCTGGAACGGCGTGTGCGGCCTCCCGGTGATCAGCCGGACCGACATCGAGGTGGCCAAGGAGGCGATCCTCCAGTCGCCCCACGGCGGGAGCCGCATGCAGCTCGCGCAGCAGCTCGACAACGACGCGCCGATCGACATGGGCACCGCGATGTGGAAGCTCTATGTGAACACCGACGACGTGCAGGTGCTGTACGACAAGGCGATCGCCGCGGGCTGCGAGTCGGTCATGGAGCCGCAGCGGCTCGACCGCTGGCCCGTGCAGGTCGCGTTCGTGAAGGACTTCGACGGCTACCTCGTCGAGTTCGTCGAGTACGACGAGGCACCGCCCGAGGGCGTGCCCAACCCCAAGGCCTTCGCGTGAAGGAGTTCAAGGGAAAGGTGGCGGTGGTGACCGGCAGCGCGGGTGGCATCGGCCGCGCGCTGGTCGAGCGCTTCACGGACGAAGGCATGCGCGCAGTCATCGCCGACATCAACGCCGCACTGGTCGCCGAGACGACCGCCGAGCTCCGCGACCAGGGACGCGAGGTCATCGGCGTCGTCACGGACGTCACCGAGCTCTCGTCGCTCGAGGCGCTGCGCGACCGCGCCCTCGACACGTTCGGCGCGGTCGACGTGCTGTGCAACAACGCGGGAGTCGGTTCCGCGTCGGAGGGCCAGATGTGGGAGCACCACGTCAACGACTGGCGCTGGTCGTTCGACGTCAACGTCTTGGGCGCGGTCAACGGCATCAACGCCTTCCTCCCCACCATGCTCGCCCAGGCCACCGAGGGTGCAGTGGTGAACACCACCTCCGGCAACGGCGGCTTCACGCCCATGATCCACAGCGCGGTCTACGCCACGACCAAGGCCGCGCTCACCTGTCTCACCGAGTGCCTCTGGGGCCAGCTGCGCGAGCTCGATGCCAAGATCACTGCGCACCTCCTGTACCCGTCGACTCGCACGCCGGGAATGCTCAAGACCGGCATCTGGCAACCCGGCCGGCACCGCCACGCGCGCTACGACCGTCCGGGAGCACCGCCGGCCGAGTCGGGCCGCGACCAGCTCACGCCGATGCTGGAGCGGGCCAAGGCCGCGGGTCAGGAGCTCGCATGGGCACCACTGTCGGAGGTCGCCGACCTGTGCTTCGAGGGCATCCGCGATGACGTGTTCTGGATGTCGAACTCGAGCGGTGACGAGGCCACGCCCGGGTCGGCGGCATCCTCCCTGCTGCGCGCGCGCTCGCAGTTCGACCGCACGCCACCCGCCTACCTGATCCAGGCCCCGAACGTGATGACCGGCCGCAAGGCCGGCGCTCAGGACTGAAGGGAGCTGCGCGATGACGAAGCTGGCCGGTGACCACTACATCGTGATCTCGTCGGACGGACACGCCGGTGCGCAGGTCCACGAGTACCGCGACTACCTGGAAACCAGGTACCACGACGAGTTTGACGCGTGGGAAGCAGGCTTCGAGAACCCGTTCGAGGACCTGCGCGCCGATTTCGCGTACCGCAACTGGGACAGTGCGGCGCGGTTAGGCGAGCTCGAAGACGACGGCGTCGTCGGCGAGGTGCTCTACCCCAACACGATCCCACCGTTCTTCCCGTCGGGAAACCTCTTGGCGCGCCCACCCGCGAACGACGAGTTCGAGCTGCGGTGGGCGGGGCTGAAGGCGCACAACCGCTGGATGGTGGACTTCTGCGCCGACACTCCGGGCCGCCGAGCCGGGATGGCGCAGATCTTCCTCAACGACGTCGACGCCGCCGTCGCCGAGATCGAGTGGGCCGCCAAGCAGGGCCTGAACGGTGGGATCCTCCTGCCGGGCGTGCCTCCGGACTCCGGCCTCCCCCCGCTCTACGCGCGCGACTACGACCCGATCTGGGCCGCGTGCCAGGACCTCGGGATGCCGATCAACAACCACAGCGGCGCCGCCGGGCCCGCCCCGATCCCTGACGCCACCGGCATGGCCGTGTTCATGGTCGAGCTGGCCTGGTTCTCGCACCGCGTGTTCTGGCACATGGTCATCGGCGGTGCGTTCGCCCGCTTCCCGGGCATCACGCTGACCCTCGCCGAGCAGTCGAGCGGGTGGGTGCCCGGCACCCTCGACATGCTCGACCACCAGTTCCGGCGCTTTCGCGACCCGAACACCGCGGAGTCGTACTTCGGCGGCGAGGTGGTGAAGGTCGTCACCGAGTTGCCGAGCTACTACTGGCACCACAACTGCTACGCGGGCGCCAGCTTCCTGCGCCCGTGCGAGACGCCCCTCCGTCACGACATCGGCATCGACCGCATCATGTGGGGCCAGGACTACCCCCACATCGAGGCCACCTACCCCTATACGACGGAGTCGCTGCGGCTCACGTTCGAGGGGGTCGACCCGGACGAGATCGCGCGCATGGTCGGGCTCACCGCAGCCGCGGTCTACCACTTCGATCTCGACCGACTCGCGCCGGTGGCCGAGCGCGTCGGGCCGACGCTCAGCGAAGTGGCGGTGCCGCTCGACGAAATCCCGGCCGACTCTCGCTCCATCGCGTTCGCCGGTGAGAGCGTCAAACCCTGGTAGCCGACACGGTGCACGACCTGACCGCGCGTTACGGGCCGTGGGCACTGCTGTGCGGCGCGTCCGAGGGGCTCGGTGGTGCGATCGCGGCGGAGTACGCACGCCACGGGGTGAATCTGGTCCTGGTCGCGCGACGCGAGGAGGTGCTCGACGCGACCGCGGCGCGGCTGCGATCGGAACACGGCGTCGAAGTCCGCGCCCTCGTCGCCGACCTCGCCGCCGACGACATCTGGGAGCAGCTCCAACCCGCGATCGCCGACATCGACCTCGGCCTGTTCGTGTACAACGCGTGCGAGGGGTTCCGCATGGCGTACCTCGACGACACGCTCGAGCACCACGAGCGGGGTATCGCCATGAACGTGCGCAACCCAGCGCTGCTCGCGTGGCACGTCGGTCGACAGTTCCGCGGTCGAGGACGGGGATCGCTGGTGATCTGCTGCTCGATGGGTGGCATGGGTGGTCAGATCGGGCGCGCGCACTACGCCGCCGGCAAGGCGTACGAGTGGATCCTGTGCGAGGGCTTGTGGGGCGAGCTGCGTGACGAGGGTGTCGACGTGCTCGCGTACATGGTCGGGACCACCGCGACCCCCAATCTGTTGCGCTCGCTCCCGGTCGCCGCGGATCCCGCGAAGCAGGCCGAGCGGTTCATCCAGACGCCCGAGGCGTGCGCGGCCCGCCTCGTCGAGGTGCTCGACCAGGGCCCCGTCGCGTTCCCGTCCGACGAGCACGCCGAGCTCATGCGAGACCGCGCGACCATGTCGGCGGCCGAGCGCGTGCTGGGGACGGCGATGTCGTGGACCGCGCCGCCCAGCCGGACATGACGCCCAGGAGGCTCAGATGTCGAACCTGATCGTTCGCGGTGGCACCGTCGTCGACGGCACCGGCGCACCGGGGCGGGCCGCCGACGTGCGCGTCCGTGACGGCGTGATCGTCGAGGTGGCGCCCGGCCTCGCGCCGGACGGAGAGCGCGAAGTCGACGCGCGCGGCGCCGTGGTGACCCCGGGCCTGATCGACAGCCACACCCACTACGACATCGAGATGTTCTGGGATCCGACGCTGGACCCCCTCCCCGTCTACGGCATCACCACCATCGTGATGGGCAACTGCGGCCTCGGCATCGCACCGGTCTCCCCCGAGGTCCGGGACGACATCGTCGACCTCCTGTGCTTCATCGAGGAGCTCCCACCGGTCCTCTCCGACATCTCTGTGCCGTGGGGCTGGTCGAGCTGGTCCGAATATGCGGAGTGCACGCGCGAGCAGGCAACCGCGGTGCAGCCCTTCGCGTACACCGCGCACAACGCGCTCCGGGCGTCGGTGATGGGACATGAGGCGTGGGAGCGCGCGGCGACGACCGACGAGGTCACGGCGATGGCCGTGCTGCTCGACGACGCGCTGGGCGCGGGAGCACTCGGGATGTCGTCGAACTGGTTCGACACGGACCGGCAGCGCCGCCTCGTGCCGAGCCGGCTGTCCGATGCTCACGAGCTCGACGCCCTGCTCGACGTCGTCGCCCGTCATCGCCGCGCGACGTTCCAGGTGATCGCGCGCAAGAAGCACGACCGGCGCGACGCGTTGGAGCGCTCGTGCTCCCGTGGCATCCGCAGCCTGTCACTGGGCGACGGTGTCGGCGGCGGGAAGGTGGAGGAAGGCCTCACCACCTGGTACCTCGGCGGCGGCAACGAGCCGTTCACCCCGATGCTCGGCTTCCAGACGTCGATCGCCACCGCGGCCATCCCGCCGTGGCACGAGATGGTGAATGGTCCGGCCGAGGCCAAGCTCGCGACCCTGATGGATCCCGAGTGGCGGGCCCGGGCACGCGCCGCGTGGGACGACCCGCTGCCCGAGCAGAACGCGTTCCACCGCGACGCGCTCGACCAGGTCATCCTCACCGACTCCGAGACCGGGACCGGTCCCACGGGGATCTCGCTGGCGTCCCTGGCGGTCGAGCGCGACCAACACCCGTCGGACGCTCTCGCCGACTGGGTGCTCGCCAACGGCATCGGCTCGCGCTACCTCAAGCAGAACAGCACCGCCGTGCCGATGACCGACGACGATCGGCGCGCCCAGGTGGTGCACGACGCCGCCAACCCCCACGCGCTGATGGGCGGCACCGACGCGGGCGCGCACCTCACCATGTTCTGCGGCGCGGGATCGAACCTTCACCTCATCACCCACTGGGCGCGCGACGACGGCGCACTGTCCCTGGAGCAGGCGGTCCACTGCCTCACGCAGCGCTCGGCCGACTTCTTCGGGCTCACCGACCGGGGCATCGTGGCGCGTGGACGGCGCGGCGACCTGGCCGTCTTCGCACTCGACGAGCTCGAGACGCGCGACCTCGAACGACGCTACGACCTCCCCGAGGGCGGGTACCGGCTCACGCGGCCGTCCGCGGGGTTCCGGGCCGTGGCCGTCGCCGGGGAGCTCACCGTCTCGGACGGCGAGACGACCGGCGCCCGTCCGACCCGGTTCGGGTCGCTCGCCGACGTCGCGGCGCGGTAAGTCCTAGGTCGACGTCTTCTCGAGCCGGCCGTCGTGCAGTGCCGCGCGATCAACCTGGTCGAGGCTGACGACCACGAGGTCCGCCCCGGCTCCCGCGAGGAGGTCGGCGTCGTCGGCCCGGGCGATCCCGAGTGCAGCCATTCCGCCGGCTTTGGCCGCCTGCACCCCGGCGACCGCGTCCTCGAGGACCACGGCCCGCTCGGGCGCGACCCCGAGCTCGTGCGCGGCGGCGAGGAACATGTCCGGGTGGGGCTTGCCGTGCGCGAACTCGCGGCCAGAGACGTCCGCGTCGAAGGCGTCCAGCAGCGTCAGGCCCGGCCGCACGGACTTCGAAGCGATCCCCTGTTCCTCGGCGAAGCGGTCCAGCCGAATCTTGCCGAGGAACAGGTTGGCGTTCTTCGAGGAGGAAGCCGCCGCGATCCGGATACCGTCGTCCTTGGCGTCGAGCACGAATCGCAGCGCGTCAGGGTAGGAAGTGAAGTCGCCGGCTTCGATCATCCGGACCACCATGACCTGCTTGTCGTCGGCATACTGCGCGACCCGCGATTCCTCCTCGTCGTCGGGTACGTGGAAGTAGGCGAGCGCCGCGCGCGCGCCGTCCAGGCGCGGCTTTCCTGACATCTCGGTCTGGTACACCTGCGGCGTGAACCCGTCGGGCGACCAGGTCGTCCGGCTGCGGATGTCGCGCCAGGGACCCTCCATGAGCTCGCGGAGCGACTCTCGCCACGCCTTCTCGTGCGGGGAATCGACGAGCACGCCGTCGACGTCGAAGATCGCGCCTTCAAACCTCGCCACGCATGCCTCCTCAGCCGGGCTCGTGCTGACGTCCGGCGCGACCGGTCTGCGGCAACTCGAACGTGTGCCGCTCACCCGGACATGCTTCGCGGACCTCGTCGGCAAAGCCGATCGCGATCGGCCTGCTCGCACCTTCGGGACTCAAGGTGACGGTGAGCGTGCCCGACGCCACCGTCACCCGCATCGGAGTGCGGCGAAACTGGATCCCGAAGGAGAGTCCGTCGAGCTGATCCGGCATCCGTGGATCGAATCGCAGGACTCCGTCGCGCACGTGGACCCCGGCGTACGAGCCCTGGAGAAGGTCGAGCGTGCCCGACATGACCCCCATGTGAATGCCTTCTCTGGTCGTTCCGCCCTGGATGTCGTCGACATCGCTTTCCAGGGCGACCAGAAACCGCGGCCAGGACGCGGCCGGGTCGAGCGCCGCCAGCGCGCCGGCGTACGTCACGAAGCTCAAGGTGGATCCATGCGACGTCCGTTGGTCGTAGTAGGCGACGTTCTTGCGGGCGGTGTCCTCGTCGTACGCGTAGCCAAGGCGTTCGAAGAGACTGCGGAGCTCGTCGTCGGCGAAGAGGAAGAAGAGCATCACGGTGTCGGCCTGCTTCGAGACCTTGTAGCGGTTGGGATCGTCACCCTCGGCCCGCAGGATCCGGTCGAGCCGCTGGATGTTGCCGTACTTCTCGCGGTACGCCACCCAGTCGAGCTCCTCGAGCAGCTCGTAGCCCTCGAACTGGCTGATGATGCCGTCCTCGTGGAAGGGGACGAACATCCGACGGCTCATGTCCTCCCAGCGCCTCACCTCGGCGTCGTCGATGCCGAGCTTCTCGCGCAACGTTTCGGCACTGTGGGCGGGCACGAGGGAGAGGACCTCCACCGCGATGCTGCAGAGCCAGGCCACCATCACGTTCGTGTACGCGTTGTTGCGGAGCCCTCCACGCTCGGCATCGGGATACTTCTCGTGGAACTCGTCCGGACCCATGACCCCGTGGATCTCGTAGCGCCCGCGTTCCTGGTCGAAGTGCGCGATCGAAGCCCAGAAACGCGTGATCTCGAGCATGAGCTCGGCGCCGTAGGTGCCGAGAAACGCAAGGTCCTCCGTGACCTGGTAGTAGTGCCAGACGTTGTAGAAGATGGCGGCGTTGACGTGTCGTTGGTTGTGGCTGAGATCCGGCTCCCACCGGCCCGAGAGAGGATTCAGGTGCACGACCTGCGTCTCCTCCCGGCCCTCGCTGCCGCTCTGCCAGGGAAACATCGCGCCGCGGAACCCCGCTTCGAGCGCCGAGGCGCGTGCCTCTCCGAGGCGCCGGTACCGGTACATGAGCAGGGCTCGCGTCACCTCCGGCACGCGGAAGCTCAGGAACGGATAGACGTACAGCTCGTCCCAGAACACGTGCCCCCGGTACGCCTCGCCGTTGAGCCCGCGCGCCGGAACTCCCGCGTCGAGGTCGGCGGTGTGGCGTGAGCACACCTGGAGGACGTGGCCGATGTGCAGCCGCACCAGGAGCTGGGCCCGCTCGTCTCCGAGAACATCGATGTCGCACGCCGTCCACACGTCCTGCCATGCGGAACGGTGACGCTCGAGCGCTTCGTCGAAGTCGAAATACCGCAGCACTGACCTCCCGGCCTTGACCAGCGTGTCGCTCGTGGCCGGGTCACGCGAGGTGAAGAAGGCGACCAGCTTCTCGACGCGCACGGCTGACCCTCGGTGCACGTCGAACGTGAGCACCTGCTGGACGTAGTCGTCCATCTGGTCGAGCGAGCGAGCCGCGTCGAGCGGAGCGCCGGCGGCGAACACGCGGGTGCGGGCGGCCTCGCTGACGTACACGTTCGACTGCCGCGTCTCGACCTTCAGCGCGATGACCTCGGGACCGAAGGTCCTCGGGCCGATCCCCGCGATGTGGCGGCCCTCGAGCTCGCCGTAACGAGGCACGCCACCGTTCACCATGCGACCGTCGATCGCCGAGACGATCTCCACCCGGCCGGACCAGTTCACCGGCTCGAGGCTCCACTCGAGCCCGGCATGGTGCACGTCGGCCATGCTCACGAACCGCCGACTCCGCAGCGTCGTCTCCCGCCCGGCCCGGTCGCGGAAGCGCAGTGCGCGCACGACCACCGCGTCGCGGATGTCGAACTCGTGCCGGTAGTCGAGCAGCTCCACCTCCCCGAGACGCACGGCGTCCTCGCCGTCGATGCGCAGCTTCAGCACGAGCCAGTTGGGGAGGTTCACCAGGTCCTCGTTCAGGACCGGCCGCCCGCCGAGGATCGTCGTCTCCCGGTTGTAGACGCCGTGGGCGTAGGTACCCGGATAGTGGATGTCGTCGGCGTCCTCCCATTCGGCGGCGCCGCGCGTGCAGAGATACCCGTTGCCCGTCGAGGTCAGGGCCTCGCGCAGCCCCTCTTCGACCGGTTCGAACCCCTCGTAGGTCAACGTGAACCCGTCCAGGGCACTCGCCTCTCGTCGACGCGTTGCGAGTATGGAAGGGACGCCAGGGGGTGTCAACGGTCTTCGACCAACCACTCAGGACGACCGCGTCGCGGTCAGACCTCCTTGCCCTTGCCTTCCAGCTCCTCCACGACCGTGCCGTATCCGGCACCGGTCAACATCCGGCGCAGATCGACGACCGCTTGGACGTCGATGTCCTTGTGCTTCGGACGGGCCAGGACCACGTTCTCGCCGCCGACGCGTACGAGGTACTTGCCGTCGTGGCGCAGTTCGACCGATCCGGCGGCTTCCAGCAGCGACACGACGTCGTGCCATTCGATGTTGTGGCTCGTCGGGTGCTGAAAGATCTGCAGAAGAGTGTCGCGTTGATGGGGGTTCAGGTGCTCGGGTCCTGAAGTCGACATTGAACTCCCTTCGTACCGTCGGTCGCCTCTGTCGGTCGCACGATGCGCCAGGACGTGGTGCCGACACCTTGACACAACGATGGGCCGACGTCGGAGAAGTGCGCACCGGTTCCCCCGAGCACCGCCGACACCGCATCGTTGTACGGTGGCCCGGGAGCCGTCGAGAGGAAGGACGCCGATGGGATCCGCCGGGATCGGCATCGCCGGGATCGGCCGCACGGAGTACTCGCGCAGCTCGGGGCGCACCACGCTGGCCATGGCGGCCGAGGCGTGCCGGGCCGCGGTCGTCGACGCGGGCGTCGACCTCGCCGACGTGGACGGCATGATCTGCTTCGAGGCGGGCGATTCGGTCGGGCCGCTCGCGGTGTCGTCGGCGATCGGCATGCGAGAGCTCGCGTGGAACATCGACACGATGGGCGGCGGGAACGTCGTCGCCAACGTGATCGCGACCGCCGGTGCCGCGATCGATGCCGGCTTGTGCCGTTCCGTCCTCGTGTACCGGTCGCTGAATGGTCGCTCCGGCCACCGGTTCGGCACTGCGACCGGCCGGCTCGAGGTGGGCGGTGACCTGCAGTTCGAGGCGCCCCACGGTTACCTCGTGCCGCCGCAGTGGATCGCGATGTGGGCCCGGCGTCATCAGCACGTCTACGGCTCGACGTGTGACGACCTGGGCCAGATCGCCATCCAGCAACGCGCACACGCGGTGCGGAACCCGCACGCGATCAACCGCACGCCGCTTACCCTCGACGACTACCTGGCCGGCCGCTGGGTGAACGAGCCGTTCCGCATCTTCGATTGCGCCTACGAGGTCGACGGCGCGGTCGCGCTCCTGCTCACGAGCGACGACGTGCTCGCGTCGTCGCGGCAGCCGCCGGTCTGGCTGGTGGGCTCGGCCGACTCACAGTCGGGGATCGGGTGGACGGAGTGGGACGACCCGACCACGATGTACTCGCGGTACGCGG
>DATBBL010000177.1:0-3562 GCA_036271015.1 Acidimicrobiia bacterium | reverse complement strand
ATGGAGCGGAGGCGTGGCCGGAGGCCGGGACCCCGTAGCGGAATCGACCCGATGTGACCCCCCGGACCTCTGAGCAACGCCGCGCCACCAAGGAGACGACGATCGAGCTGTCACTCGTGGTCGACGGCGGCGGGAGCGCGTCGGCGTCGACCGGCATCCCGTTCTTCGACCACATGCTCGAGCAGCTGGGCAAGCACGGCGGCTTCGACCTGCGGATCGTCGCGTCCGGCGACCTCGACGTCGACCTCCACCACACCGTCGAAGACGTGGGCATCGTGCTCGGTACCGCGCTGAAGGAGGCTCTCGGCGACAAGGCCGGGGTGCGACGGTTCGCCTCGTCGCTGGTGCCGTTGGACGAGGCCTTGGTGCAGGTCGCGCTCGACCTGTCGGGCCGCCCGTTCCTCGTGTACGAGGTCGACCCCGTCGCCGAGTGGATCGGGACCTTCGACCCCCAGCTCGCGGAGGAGTTCTGGCGGGCGTTCGCCTTCGGGGCCGGTGTCACCTTGCACATCCGGTCGATCTCGGGGCGCAACGGGCACCACGTGATCGAGGCTTCGTTCAAAGGCGTCGCCCGCGCGCTGCGCGACGCGGTCAAGGTCGAGGGCTCCGGGGTGCCGTCGACCAAGGGCACGCTCTGAGCCCGACCGTGGTCGAGCTGCTCCCCGCGATCGACCTGCGCGACGGCCACTGCGTGCGCCTGCACCAGGGTGACTTCGCCGCCGAGACGGTCTACGACGACGATCCGGTCCGGGTCGCGCGCGAGTTCGAGTCCGCCGGCGCGCGGTGGATCCACGTGGTCGACCTCGACGCCGCCCGGACCGGCACCCGCGCGCACCTCGACCAGATCCGCCTCATCGTCCGCAGCGTCGCCTGCCGGATCGAGGTGGGGGGCGGCGTGCGGTCGGCCGAGTCGGCGCTCGAACTGCTCGACGCCGGGGTCGAGCGGGTCGTCATCGGCACCGCCGCGGTGGAGCGCCCGGCGCTGGTGGAGGAGCTGTGCCGGGAATTCCCGGGCCGCGTCGCGGTGGGCCTCGACGCGCGTGGCAACGAGGTGGCCATCCGCGGGTGGCAGGAGGGGTCGGGCGCCGATCTGGTCGACCTCGCCCGCCGCTTCGACGGCATCGGGCTCGCCGCCCTCGTCGTCACCGAGATCGGGCGCGACGGGACGCTCGACGGCCCCGCGTTCGGGCAGCTGGCCGCGGTCCTGGGCGCCAGCTCGGTCCCGCTGGTCGCCAGCGGCGGCGTGGGTTCGCTCGACGACCTGCGGGCCCTCGCCCGGCTCCGGTCCGGCGACCGGGCGCTCGCCGGTGTGATCGTGGGACGGGCGATCTACGAGGGGCGCTTCGGCGTCGCCGAGGCGTTGGCATCGCTCACGGAGGCCGTGACCGACTGACCGTCGGCGCGATACGGTCGGGTGGCACGCAGCACCATCGATCGGCCACAGCCAGTCCCACACGAGTGAGGAGAGCGCGAATGGCGAATGGGAGCGACGTGATCGACGAAGGATTCTTCCGGCGGTACCGGGAGCTGCTCGACGCCGAGGACGCGGCGTTCGACGAGCTCGAGCACGCGTACGAGGACGGCGACCGTGCGAACTGGGACGCCGACCTCGCGGCGTGGCGGCACATCGTCGAGAAGCGTTGCGCGTTCCTCGAGAAAGAGGGCTTGACGCCCGTCACCGCCGGCTGACGCGCTCCTCGCTCAGCCCACCACCCGTCCCACGAACGCGCGCGCCGCGTCGACGACGCGCTCGGTGCGACCCACGAAGAAGTGGCTCGCGCCGGGGATCACCTCGATGTCGGTCGCGTTCCAGTCCTCGGTGGCCTCGACGACGGACGCGGGATCGCGGAACTCGTCGTGCTGTCCGAGCACCAGCTGCTTCGGGCGGGCGTCGGCCGCCACCGCGCCGAACTCGGCCGCGAACCGCAATGGCGGCGCGATCGCCAGCCAGCCCGCAAGTCGCGCGTCGTGCGTGGCCAGGGTCATGTCGGCGCCGAACGACCACCCCGCCAGCACCAGCGGCTCCGCCGGGCCGACCGACGCGGCGGCCGCCTCGAGCGCGGTCTGCACGTCGAGCAGCTCGCCCCGGCCCTCGTCGTGGGTGCCAGTGCTGCGCTCGACACCGCGGAAATTGAAGCGCAGACAGGTCACGCCGGCGCCCGGCAGCGCGTCGAACAGCGCGCTGATCACGATCGAGCGCATGGTCCCCCCGTACTGGGGATGGGGGTGGCACAGCACCGCGGTGGCCGTGCTGGGGCCCTCCGGAGTGGCGAGCTCGGCCTCCAGGCTCACGGCGTCGGAGGTGGTGAGCACGAGTGCACGAAACGACATCGCGCCATGATGCGTGATCGCGGGTTCCGTCGGCCATAATGGTTTGCCGTGAGCGGACAGAAGCAACGCACCACTTTCGCCAAGCAGCAGCGTGAGCGCGCGCGCATGGAAAAGGCCGCGGAGAAGCGCAAGCGCCGCGAAGCACGCAAACTCGGCATCGACGAGGAAGAGGCGCCGGTCGAGGAGTCGACCCCCCTCGACCCGAACGACCCGTACTTCCTGGCCAAGTACTTCGCGCGCGAGGCCGAGTAGCCCGTCCACTACCCTGCTGGGCGACCGAGGCCGCGGTCATTCGGACCGTCCCGGGGAAACGAAGGATAAGAAGTTGGCTACAGGCACTGTGAAGTTCTTCAACGCGGAGAAGGGTTTTGGCTTCATCTCCCGGGAGGGCGGGGACGACGTGTTCGTCCACTTCTCCGCGATCCAGGGAACGGGCTACAAGACGCTCGAGGAAGGCCAGCGGGTCGAGTTCGACATCGGCCCCGGCCGCAAGGGCGACGAGGCACAGAACGTCCGCCCCGTCTGACCGTTCTCGAACCCGAACTCTCGTGGTGGCCGGGCCGAAGGGCCCGGCCACTTCGCGTCCGGCTCCCGGTCAGGCCGCGCCGAGCTGGTCGAGCAGGAACGCGAGCACGAACGCCTCGTCCCGCCAGGCGTCGTAGCGGCCCGACGGCCCCGAGTGCCCGGCGCCCATCTCCATCTTGAGCACGAGGATCCGCGGGTCGGTCTTGGTCGCGCGCAGCTTCGCCACCCACTTCGCCGGCTCCCAGTACTGCACCCGGGGATCGTTCAGCCCGCCGGTCACGAGCAGGGCGGGGTAGTCCTTGGCGGTCACGTTGTCGTACGGCGAATACGACTTCATGAACTCGTAGACGGCGGGGTCGTGGACCGGATCCCCCCATTCCTCCCATTCGGTGATCGTGAGGGGGAGCGTCTCGTCGAGGATGGTGGTGAGGCAGTCGACGAAGGGCACCTCGGCGACGATGGCGCCGAACAGATCGGGTCGCAGGTTGGCGACCGCACCCATCAGAAGCCCGCCCGCGCTGCCGCCCCGGGCGACCAGCCCCGCAGGGGTCGTGAAGCCGCGCCCGACGAGGTGCTCGGCGACGGCGACGAAGTCGGTGAACGTGTTGCGTTTGTGGAGGAGCTTGCCGTCCTCGTACCACCGACGGCAGAGCTCACCACCGCCCCGTATGTGGGCGATCGCATAGACGAAGCCGCGGTCGAGCAG
>DATBBL010000176.1:0-9954 GCA_036271015.1 Acidimicrobiia bacterium | reverse complement strand
CTGCTTCAGTTGCGTGATCGCTTGCCGGGAACCGTGACGGTGTCGGTGTCGACACCGGACCGCAGCAACGTACCGGGCAACGAGCCGGTGAGCACACCCCGCTCCACGATGGTCTCGCCCCCGACCACCACGTGCTCGATGCCGACGGCCTCCGCGTAGAGGCGGACCGCCCCGCCGGGCAGATCGTGGCGCTCCTCGGCCGGGCGACTGCCGACGCGGTCGGCGTCGAACACCACGAGGTCGGCGTGCGCGCCCTCGACGACGCGACCGCGGTCGCGGAGGCCGAGCAAGCGGGCGGGCACGTCGGTGAGGCGGCGGACGGCATCCTCCAGGGTGAAGAGGCCCCGGGCCCGCACGAGGTCGCCCAGCACCACGGTCGTGTAGTTGGCGTGGCACATGACGTCGAGGTGCGCGCCGGCATCGGAGCCGCCGAGGACGACCCGGTCGTCTCGCCACACCTGCCCCCGGACCCGCCAGCTCTCGTCCGACACGCCGAGCGACGGGACCAGCGAGGGGAACACGGTCGTGAGCGGCAGATCCTCGGCGACCACGACGTCGAGCAGCACGTCGACGGGATCGGCGCCACGCTCGGCGGCGGCGTCGGCGACGCTTCGGCCGTCGGGCAGCTCGACCAGATCCCACTGCATCACCGCGCTCAACCCACGTTCACGCGCGGTGTCGAACCCGGCCCGCAGCCGCTCGCGCACCGAGGGGTCGTGCAACGCGCGCCGCCGTTCCCCGTCGGGGAGCGCGAGGACCTCGCCCCAGCCCGGGAGGGCGCGGAGGATGCCCCCGCTCCGCATGCGCAGGAGGTCGGGGAGCGCGAGCGCCACGACCGTGGCGCCCCTGGTCGCGGCGAGGTCGCACGACGTGAGCTGCTGCTCGTAGACCTCGGTCGGCGAGAGGCTGCCGAGGAGGTTCCAGTTGAGCGGCCGGTCGGCCGCCAGCGACATCTCGGCCATCAGCTCGGCCCGGTCGGCGGGGATCTCGCCCATCGCGGCGATGAACTCGAGCGTCGTGCCCGCGTGGTCGCGCACCGCGCCGGCGAGGGCGAGGAATTCCTCGAACCCGGCCGCGCGTGACGGCACCGGTTGGCCGTCGCCGTCGGTGTGCGCTTCTCCCAGCGACGACGAGAAGCCGAGCGCACCCGCGTCGAGCGACTCGTGCAGCAGCCGCACCATCTCCGCGATCTGGTCCGGGGTGGCGGTCGCGGTCGTCGCGTCGTCGCCCATCACGACCCGCCGCATGGTGGAGTGGCCGGCGAGGAAACCGGCGTTCACGGCCAGCCGGCCGTCGAGCCGGTCGAGCCACTCGCCGAAGGTGCGCCAGTCCCACGCCGGGCCCGCCTCGAGCGCGTCGAGCGCCATGCCCTCGACCCGCGCCATCATGCGCATCACGTAGTCGACGTGCTCGGGCCCGAGCGGGGCGATCGAGAACCCGCAGTTGCCGCCGATCACCGTGGTGACGCCGTGCAACGGCGACGGGGTGACCGCCGGGTCCCAGAGCGCCTGCACGTCGTAGTGCGTGTGCACGTCGACGAAGCCGGGAGTGACGACGAGGCCGTCGGCGTCGATGGTGCGCGCCGCGGCGTCGTCGACGGTGCCGACCGCGACCACGCGCCCGGCGCGGACGCCGACGTCGGCCCGACGCGCGGGTGCGCCGGTGCCGTCGACCAGCCGGCCCCCGCGTACCAGGAGATCGAGCATGTCCCCTCCTCAGCCCTGCAGCTCGGCCGCGACCGCGCCCTCGACCGCGGTGCCGGCGAAGAACTGCGGGTTGCCCCGCGTGTAGAAGCGCACGGGATTGGTGAACACGAAGTCGCGCAGGTCGGCCTCGCTGAAGAGGTCGTGCTCGACCATCTCGTACACCTCGCCCAGCACGTCGGCCATCACCGGGACGTCCCAGTGCGAGATGTCGGAGCCGAACATCGCGTTGAAGCGGGCGCCGAACGGGTTCGCCTTGGTGTCGAACGCGGTGACGCTCGTCGGGTCGTCGGCCTCGCACCCGCAGTAGAAGGGCACCGCGAACAGCTCACGGATGTCCTCCGCCCGCTCGATGCCGCAGGCCGCGAACTCGTCGAGCAACGCGAGGTCCTGCTCGGGGTAGCTGGTCGGCGGGGGCGCCATCGACGCCCACTCGCCGCCGTAGCGGGCGAAGAGCTCGGCGAACTCGTCCCAGTCGACGTGGTCGGGGTCGAGGCGGCGCATCGCCTCGCCGCCGCGCTTCTCCCAGTGCCCGATGAGATCGGCGTACAGCGACACCGCCCAGGCGACCCCGCCTTCGAGGAACCCGAAGTTGAGGTCGGGGAAGCGCCGGGTGACCCCGCCGAGGAACAGCGACTTGGCCAGCGCGTGGTGGCTCTCACCGAGCATCCCGACGTGGTTGTACACGTAGCTCGAGATCGACGCCCGGTTCTGCCAGCCCATGGCCGCCGAGTGGAACGCGGGCGCGATGCCGAGCTCCCGGCACTTCTGCCACACGGGGTCGTAGTCGTACGCGCTGTCGAGACCGAAGGTGTCGGTCCACACCGCGTACTGCGCCAGCTGCGGATCGGCCTCGGCCGCCGCCGCGACCGGGCGTTGCACGAAGCCCGCCATGACCACGGCCCGGAAGCCGAGCTCCGCCGCGTGCTCGAGCTCGTCGACCGCCTCCGCGGGGGTGTGCATGGGGATCTCGGCGACGGGGAGCAGCCGGTCGGCGAACTCGGCGAACACGCCGGCGTTGAACCGGTTCAGCGCCCGGCACGCGCCGCGCCGGTCGCGCTCGTCGTCGAAGTGCCCGAAGAGGAGCCCGTAGCTCGGGTAGATCACGCTGACGTCGATGCCGAGCTCGGGGAGGCGCTCGGCGAGGAGCCGGGGGAGCAGGGCGGTGGCGCGGTCGACGGCCAGCTCCATCCCCCCGTTGCCCCACGGCCCCCGGGCCACCCGCCGCTCCGCCCGCTCCTTCGGCGTGAGCGAGTACCAGTCGACGGTGGGGCCGAAGGTGCCCGGCGTGCGCCGCGCCATCGACTCGCCGTCGAGCTTCACCCCTTCCTTGAGCAGCTCGCCGGCCAGGGCGGGGAAGAACTCGACCGTGTGCCCGTCGATGTCGACCACCGGGTGGTCGAGCTGCTCACGGACCTCGGGGGCGCTCAGGCCCATGCTCGTCCTCCCGCGCCGGCGCCCGACTGGTAATGCGCGCTCATCAATGCGTGGGCAAGAATAGGGCGATGGCGTACGACCTGGTGATCCGCAACGGCCTGGTGGTCGACGGCTCCGGCTTCGGCGCCTACCGGGCCGACGTCGGGATCGTCGGCGGGACCATCGCCCGGGTGGGTCGGATCCGGGAGCGGGGCGACCGCGAGCTCGACGCCGACGGCCATGTGGTGACCCCCGGCTTCATCGACGGCCACACCCACCTGGACGCCCAGGTCTTCTGGGACCCGCAGGGTGCGAACTCGTGCTGGCACGGCGTGACCACCGCGGTCATGGGCAACTGCGGCTTCACCCTCGCCCCCGTGCGCGACGACGCGCGGGCGCTGGTCGTCCGCAACCTGGAGCGGGCGGAGGACATCGACCCCACCGCGCTCGCGAGCATCGAGTGGAGCTGGGAGACGTTCCCGGAGTACCTGGAGGCCGTCGACCGCCTGCCGAAGGCCATCAACTACGCGGCCAACGTCGGACACTCGGCCCTGCGGACCTGGGCGATGGGGGAACGCGCCTTCGAGGAGGAGGCGACCGACGCCGACCTCGACCTGATGCAGGGCCAGCTCGACGCCGCGCTGCGCGCCGGGGCGGTCGGCCTCACGACCTCGCGTAGCGAGCACCACGAGACGTCCGACAACCGTCCGGTCGCATCGCGCCTCGCATCGTGGGACGAGCTCTGCCGGCTGGTGGGCGTCATGAGCGACCTCGGCACCGGCATCCTCGAAGGTGGTGGCGAGCACGTCCTGTCGCCCGACCCCGAGGAGCGCGAGCAGGCCCGGGCGCGCATGCGCGCGCTGGCCGCCGACACCGGCGTCACCATGACGATGGGCGTCATCGCCACCAATCCCGGCGGCTACGAGATGCTCGACCTGATCGACAGCATCGCCGCGGTGGGCGGGCGCATGATCGGCCAGTCGCACTGCCGCGGCATCAACGTGCTGCTCTCGTTCGCCACCCGGTTGCCGTTCGACCTCCTGCCTGAGTGGCACGACGTGCGTGCATTGCCCGACCACGAACAACTGCAGGCCCTGCGTGATCCCGGCGTGCGCGAGCGGCTGATCCGCGCCGGCATGGAGGGGGACTACTCGCGTTGGCGAGGAATCGGGGCGATGCCCCGCAAGCCCGACTTCGACGGCATCCGCGTCTACCTGCACGGGCTGCCGCCCAACCCGACCGTCGCCGAGGTCGCGGCGCAGCGTGGGGTGTCGCCGGTCGAGGTGATGATCGACCTCGCGCTGGAGACCGACCTCGGCCAGCTGTTCATCCAGCCGAGCCTCTACCCGCAGGACCCCGACGTGCTGCTGGCGGTGATGCGCCACCCCCGCACGGTGATGACGTTCTCCGACTCCGGTGCCCACCTCAGCCAGATCGCCGACGCCTCGATCCACACCCACCTCCTCGGTTACTGGGTGCGCGAGCGCCAGGAGTTCACCCTGGAGGAGGCGGTCCGCATGCTCACGTTGGCGCCGGCGATGGCGTGGGGCTTCGCCGACCGCGGGTTGCTGCGTGAAGGCATGGCCGCCGATGTCAACGTCTTCGATCCGGACCGGGTCGGCCCGGCCGTCCCCGAGGTGGTCCGCGACCTGCCGCAGGGCGGGAAGCGCCTCTCGCAGCGCGCCGACGGCTTCAAGGCCACGGTCGTGGGTGGCGAGATCACCATCCTCGACGGCGAGACGACCGGCGCGCGGCCCGGCCGACTGGTGCGCGGGCGCGGCGCGGCCTGACGATCAACGCATCCAGAGCATGCGCGCCACCCGGTGGTGGATCATCCACGTGCCGTCGCGCCGCACCATCTCGTCGACGTAGCGCATGCCGAGGGTGAGGTCGTCACCGTCGGCGCTCAGCGGCTTCGTCTGGAACACCACCGCGTACGTGTCCAGGTGCGCGGTGTCGGCCCCGGCGTCGAGGTCGATCATCGGGTCGGCGAGGAGATGCATGCTCGACTCGAACGACGGCGGGCGGGTGCGCATCGCTTCGAGGTACGCGGGGACCGGCTGCGAACCGAGCGTGCCGTCGACCGAGCCGTCGGGATCGAAGAGCGCGGCGAGCGCGGCGTGGTCGCGTTCGTCGACGGCGCGGGCGTAGCGCTGCGGGAACCGGCGCAGCACCTCGAGGTCGACGATCCACTCGAACGCGGTCGCCACCGTCAGCGCTCCAAGGCCGAGGGCGCGAGGAGATCGAACATCTCGGTCGAGACGCCGACGTCGAGGTCGGCGGTCTCCTGCGCGTTCATGCCCGCGTTGCTAGCAGCGCAGCGCGGGCCGCGCCAGCGCCGGGCGCGGCGCTCAGGTGCAGAAGCGGTCGCTCGCCTCGGACAGGACCGTGCGCAGGATGGCGGCGATGACGTCGAGCTCGTCGTCACCCGAGACGAGCGTCGGCGCAAGCTGCACCACCGGGTCACCCCGGTCGTCGGCGCGCGCGATGAGGCCGGCGTCGTAAAAGCGCGGGAGCAGGAAGCCCCGGAGCAGCTCCTCGCGCTGCTCGGCGGTGAACCGGGCGTCCGACCCCGGGTCCGGCACCATCTCGAGCGCCTGGAAGTACCCCGCGCCCCGCACGTCGCCCACGATCGGCACGTCGCGCAGGTCCTCCAGGCGGACCCGGAACCCGGCCTCGTGCGCGCACACGTTCTCCAGCAGCTCCTCGTGCGCGAACACGTCGAGATTGGCGAGCGCGACCGCGCAGCTCACCGGGTGACCGCCGAAGGTGAGCCCGTGCGCGAACGACGCCCGGTCCTCCAGGAAGGGCGCGGCGAGGAAGTCGCGGCAGAGCACCGCGCCCAGAGGCGAGTAGCCACTGGTGAGGCCCTTGGCGCAGGTGACGATGTCGGGCAGGTAGTCGTACCGCTCGCAGCCGAACATGGTCCCGAGCCGCCCGAACGCGCAGATCACCTCGTCGGACACGAGCAGCACGCCGTACCGGTCGCAGAGCTCGCGCACCCGCGGGAAGTAGCCCTCCGGCGGCACGAGGCACCCACCGGCGTTCTGCACCGGTTCCAGGAAGACCGCGGCCACCGTCTCCGGGCCCTCGAAGAGGATCCGATCCTCGAGCTCGTCGGTGAGCGCGAGCATGAACGCCTTCTCGTCGCCACCCAAGGGGTGGTGGCGACGATTGGTGTTGGCGACGTGGACCGCACCCGGCGTGAGCGGCTCGAACGGCGTGCGCAACGCGGGGACGCCGGTGATGGCCAGGGCCCCGAGCGTCGTGCCGTGGTACGCGGTGCGGCGCGCGATCACCTTGTGGCGCTGACCCTGGCCGATGGCGCGGAAGTACTGGCGGGCCAGCTTCCAGGCCGACTCCACCGCCTCGGACCCGCCCGAGGTGAAGAAGATGCGGTTGAGGTCGCCGGGGGCGAGCTCCGCCAACCGCGCCGCCAGCTCGATGGCGGGCGGGTGGGCGTACGTCCAGATCGGGAAGTACTCGAGCGTCTCCGCCTGCGCGCGTGCCGCCTCGGCCAGCTCGGCCCGCCCGTGGCCCACCTGCACGGTGAACAGCCCCGAGAGGCCGTCGAGCATCCGGTGCCCGGTGGCGTCCCACACGTACGACCCTTCGCCGCGGGCGATCACGTGGACCGGCGTGTCGGGACCGAACGCACCGAGGCGCGAGAAGTGCATCCACAGGTGACGATGCGCGAGCTCGGTGAGCTCGGCGGGATCACGCGGTGGCGTGCTCATCGCGTCCCCCAGGTGTAGGTCTCCTTGCAGATCTTGAGGTACGTGAAGGTGTCGGTGCTCGCCACGCCGGGCACCGCCCGGATCTCGTCGTTGAGGAGGCGCAGCAGGTCCTCGTCGTCCTCGCAGACGAGCTCCGCCAGCACGTCGAACGACCCGGCCGCGATCACGAGGTAGTCGATCTCGGGCAGCCCGGCGAGCCGGTCGGCGACCGCGCGGACGTCACCGTCGACGCGGACGCCGACCATGGCCATGCGCCGGAACCCCAAGCTCAGCGGGTCGGTCACGGCCACGATCTGGGTGACGCCGACCTCCACCAGCCGCCGCACGCGCTGGCGCACCGCAGCCTCCGAGAGCCCCACCTCCTGCGCGAGCTGCGTATACGGCCGACGGCCGTCCTGCTGGAGCGCCTCGATGAGACGCTTGTCGACGTCGTCGAGCGCGATGGGAGCGGCAGGGTCGGGCATCGGTCGAGGATGACCCGCCGCGCCCCGCCCTGCAAGCAATTCGTCGTCCGGATCGCTTCCGGTCATGGAATCGGCAGCTGAGCCGGTTCCCGGCCGCGGATCCGTGCGTAGCATGCCCGCGTGTCCGCGCCGCTGGCCGCCTCGTACCGCGAGCGCCCGCTCTGGCACGACGGCGTGGTGCCCGACGGGGCCGCGGTCCCGGAGCCGGCGCCGCTCCCCGCTACCGCCGACGTAGTGGTGATCGGCGCGGGCTACTGCGGCGCCACCGCCGCCGCCGGCCTGGCCCGGCGCGGTCGCGGGGTCGTCGTGCTCGAAGCCGGCGACGACGGCAGCGGGGCGAGCACCCGGAACGGCGGCATGGTCATCCCCGAGCTCAAGCACGGACCGGACGCGCTGGCCCGCCGCTACGGCGACACCGGTCGAGCCATGCTGCGGGAGACGCTCGCCGCGTACGCGTACGTGCGCGACCTCGTGGCGCACGAGGCGATCGCGTGCGACTGGCGCGAGTGCGGCGGGCTGCTCCTCGCGCATCATCCGCGCCAGGTGCCGGCGTTGCAGCAGGTGGCGGGCGAATGGGTCGACGCCGGGCAGCCGGTGCGCGTGCTCGCCGCATCCGAGCTCCGGTCGGAGATCGGCTCGGACGCGTTCGCCGGCGGGCTGCTCATGGAACGGACGGCGGCGGTGCAGCCCGCGCAGCTCCACGCCGCCCTCGTGGCGCGGGCCCGCGCCGCGGGCGCCGACGTGCGGCATCGCACGCGGGCAACCCGCCTCGAGCGGCGCGGTCAGGGGTTCGTCGTCCAGACCGCGCGCGGTGCCATCGCCGCGGGCGACGTCCTCGTCGCCGCGAACGCGTACGTCGACGGTGTGCTCCCACCCCTCGAACAGCGCGTGCTGCCGTTGGGCAGCTTCATCATCGCCACCGAGCCCCTCCCTCAGGAGCGGGCGCGATCGGTGATGCCGGGCGACCGGATGTGCTTCGACACCAAGCACCTCCTGAACTACTGGCGCCTGTCACCCGACCGGCGGATGGTGTTCGGCGGCCGCGCGTCGCTGGCGGCGACGACCGTCGCCGGCGCCCGCGACGTGCTCTACGCCGAGATGGTGCGCGTGCACCCGCAGCTGCGGGGGACCCGGGTCACGCACGCGTGGGGCGGCCGCGTGGCGGTGACGCGCGATCGCCTCCCCCACGTCGGCCGACTCGAGGGCGTCGCGTACGCCACCGGGTGCAACGGCACCGGCATCGCGCTGGCGTCCTGGTTCGGGGAGCGCGCCGCCGCCTGGATGACGGGGGAGGAGCCCCCGCCCGCGTTCTCGATGCCGTCGTTCGCCACCATCCCGCTCCGCGCCTGGCGCCGTCTCTGGCTGCCACCCGCCGGACGGGTGCTGCAGGTCGCCGACCGACTCGGACGCTGAGCCTCGACGGGTGGGGTCGCGCCCCTCAGCTGACCGCGGCGGCGAACGCGGCGAACGCGTCGACGTAACGGTCGATGTCGTCGTCGGTGTGCTGCACCGAGATGGTCCACTGCTCCTCGTCGCCGGGGGTCATGAACACGCCCCGGTTCACGATCCACGGGTACGACGCGTCGTAGAACTCGGTGCGGGTCTCGAGGAAGTCCCGGTAGTTGTGCAGCGGCTCGGGCCGGTACGAGACGCACCCCTTGGCCCCGAGGTCGGCGGTGTGGGCGGGGATGCCGTGCTCGGCGATCGCCTTGGCGCAGCCGTCGGCCAGGCGCGAACCCAACGTCGCGAGGTGCGAGTAGGCGTCGGGCGTGAGCACCTCGGTGAGGGCGGCGAGCCCGGCCGCGGCCACCAGCGGGTTGCCGTTGAACGTGCCCTGCTGCGCGGCACCGTGCTCGATCACCTCCATCACCGACGCGTCGCCTCCGAACGCGCCGATGGGCGTGCCGCCGCCGATGGCCTTGGCGAAGCACGCGAGGTGCGGCTGCACCCCGAACCGCTCGATCGCACCGCCGGCGGCGATGGTCGCGCCCGACTTCACCTCGTCGAAGATCAGCACCACGCCGTGCCGGGTGCAGAGGTCGCGCGCCGCCTCGAGGTAGCCGGGCTGCGGGACCACCACCCCGATGTTCATCATCACCGGCTCCATGATCAGGCAGGCGATCTCGGAGCCGCGGTCGGTGAGCATCCGGTCGAGCGCCTCGACGTCGTTGAACGGGACCACGTGGGTGTAGTCGGCGAGCACCGCCGGGATGCCCTTCGACATGGGCGTCGACGCGGGCTGGTCGCGCCCGCCCATGGCGTCGGCGTTGGGGACCACCGAGAACATCACCGTGTCGTGATGCCCGTGGTACGAGCCCTCGATCTTCAGCACCTGGTCGCGCCCGGTCGCGGCGCGTGCGATCCGGATCGCGTCCATGGTCGCCTCGGTGCCGGAATTGGCGAAGCGCACGGTGTCGAGGTGGAAGCGTCGGCAGAGCTCCTCGGCGAGGGCCACCGTGGTGGGCGTCGTGGTGGCGAAGTGCGTGCCGGTGCGCGCCGCCCGCTCGATCGCCTCGACGACCTTCGGGTGCGCGTGACCCACCATGTTGACGCCGAACCCGCCGTGGAAGTCGAGGTACTCGGCCCCGTCGACGTCCCAGACGTGCGCACCCTGCCCGCGCTCGAGGTAGATCG
>DATBBL010000175.1:0-2934 GCA_036271015.1 Acidimicrobiia bacterium | reverse complement strand
TCCCCGTCGCCGCGGAGATCGTCACCGCGTTGCACACCACGGTGACGCGCCAGTTCGACATCTTCGATCCGGTTGTCGTCTCGGTTGGCGTCGTCGAGGCCGGCACGGTGCACAACGTGATCGCCGACTCCGCGCGGATGGAGGCGACGATGCGTTCGTTCTCCGCGACGGCCCGCGCGCGTCTTGCGGAGGTCACCGTGCGCCTGTGTCGCGGGATCGCGGAGGCCCATGGTCTCCACGCCGACGTGGTCGTGGAGCAGCAGTATCCGGCGACGGTCAACGACGCGACAGCGGTCGCCCGGTTCGAGCGCGTCGCCAGCGGACTCTTCGGCACCGAGAAATTCGAGACCTTCGCGCACCCCCTTCCCGGCGCCGAGGACTTCTCCTTCGTCTTGGAAGAGGTGCCGGGCGCACTGGCGTTCTTCGGCGTCTGTGTCCCCGAGCGTGATCCGGCGACTGCGCCCTACAACCACTCCGCGAACGCGCTGTACGACGACAGCGTGCTGGCCGACGGCGCCGCCCTGCTGGCCGCGATGGCCCTCGACCACCTCGACCCATGACCGGGTCGGGGGTCAGGGAAGGAAGGGGAAGCGCTCCTTGCTGAGCCGGTGCGCGTCGAGGACCTCGCCGTACCGGCGCTCCACGCCGACCGACTGTCCCGGCCCCATCACGATGTAGGGCCAGCCCTCCCGGACGCCGACGAGCGTGACCTCGGCGACGACCTCGGGTTCGATCACGGCCAGCGACGTCTCGTCCATCGCGTTCGTGAGCACCGTGAAGTCGTCGGCGATCGCGTCGGGGTCGGTGGCCGAGGGCCGCACCATCGAGTCGCCGATGTTGGTGTTCACGCCCGCCGGGACGAGCACGCTCACCCCGATGCCGGTGCCGTCGAGCTCGTACCGCAGCGCCTCGGAGAGGCCGACGATCGCGTGCTTGGTCGCGCAGTAGGGCCCGAGGCGGGGCGTCGACACGAAGCTGGCGCCGGAACCGGTGTTGACGATGTGCCCCTCGCCCTGCTCGATCATGCGCGGCACGAAGCTCCGGATGCCGTTGGCGACGCCGTGGACGTTGACGCCGAGGAGCCAGCGCCACTCGTCGTCGGTGAAGTCCCAGATGCGGCCGGCCGGGGAGACGCCGGCGTTGTTGCACAGCAGGTGCACCGCGCCGAACGTGTCGAACGCGAAGTCGGCCAGCGCCTCCACGCTCGCGGCGTCGGACACGTCGACGGCGCGGGCGACGGCCGTCCCGTCGGGGAGCTCGGCGGCCACGGACGCGGCCCGCTCCCCGCTGACGTCGACCACGACGACCCGCATCCCCTCCGCGGCGCAGGCCCGCGCCAGCGAGGCGCCGATGCCGCTGCCGCCACCGGTGATCACGGCGATCTTGCCGTCGAGCTCCTGCAGCATCCCGTCCTCCGTCCCGTGCCGCCCGTGGGCCCGCAGTCTGCCCGCGGCGGCGGCGCACCGGGAACCCGGTCGGGTGCTTGATCCCGAACGCGTGTTCGGCTAAGTTCCACTGGTGTAGTTCCCAGGCGTCGCCGGATGAGTGTCGTACCCCCGTCGTACGTTCCTCGGACCGACTTCCCCGACAGCTCGCAGACCCACAGGAGGGTTCCACCGTGGAACGAGACCAGGCCCTCGAGATGGCGCTCGGCCAGATCGAGAAGCAGTACGGCAAGGGCGCCATCATGCGCCTGGGCGAGCACGGCAACGTCGGCGTCGCCGCCATCCCCACCGGCGCGTTGGCGCTCGACATCGCCCTCGGCATCGGTGGCCTGCCCCGCGGTCGCGTGGTCGAGGTCTACGGCCCCGAGTCGTCCGGGAAGTCCACCCTCGCCATGCACGTGGTGGCCGAGGCCCAGCGCAACGGCGGCGTGTGCGCCTACATCGACGCCGAGCACGCGATGGACCCGGTCTACGCGTCGGCCATCGGGGTCAACGTCGACGAGCTGCTGATCTCCCAGCCCGACACCGGGGAGCAGGCGCTCGAGATCGCCGACATGCTGATCCGGTCGGGCGCGCTCGACGTCGTCGTGATCGACTCGGTGGCGGCCCTCGTGCCCCGGGCCGAGATCGAAGGCGAGATGGGCGACACCCACGTCGGCCTCCAGGCCCGGCTGATGAGCCAGGCGCTGCGCAAGCTCACCGCCAACCTCAACCGGTCGAACACCATCTGCCTGTTCATCAACCAGCTGCGGGAGAAGATCGGCGTGATGTTCGGCTCGCCCGAGACCACCCCTGGTGGGCGGGCGCTGAAGTTCTACTCATCGGTCCGGCTCGACATCCGCCGCATCGAGTCGATCAAGGACGGCGCCGAGATCACCGGCAACCGCACCCGGGTGAAGGTGGTCAAGAACAAGGTGGCCCCGCCGTTCAAGCAGGCCGAGTTCGACATCATGTACGGCAAGGGCATCAGCCGCGAGGGCTCGCTGCTCGACGTCGGCGTGGAGCTCGGCATCGTGAAGAAGTCGGGCGCCTGGTTCACCTACGAGGGTGAGCAGCTCGGGCAGGGACGGGAGAACGCCAAGACCTTCCTGGCCGAGAACCTCGACATGATGCTCGAGATCAGCGAGAAGATCCGCCAGGAGGTCGGCATCGAGCCGGTCGACGTGGCCGACATCGACGTGACCGACGACGAGCCGGTCGACATCGAGGGCTGAGGCGATCGCTTCGAGGGGCGCGGGGAGCGGGGCCGCGCGGCCCCGCTCCTACACTGATCGGCCGTGACCGAGCCCCGGCCGGCAGGCGGCGCGCGCCGCTTCTACGTGCGCACCTACGGCTGCCAGATGAACGAGCACGACTCCGAGCGCATCGCCGGGTTGCTCGCGGCCGACGGCATGGAGGCGACCGACGACCTCGAGTCGGCCGACGTGGTGGTGCTCAACACCTGCTGCATCCGCGAGAACGCCGACAACAAGCTCTACGGGCACCTCGG
>DATBBL010000174.1:0-7959 GCA_036271015.1 Acidimicrobiia bacterium | reverse complement strand
AGGGCGGTGGGCCGAACGCAACCGCGGCCTCGTTGCCCTCGCCGCGGCCGAGCTCGGCGCTCGCCTGCTCATCGCTTGACGGCGATCTGGAGCAGGCCCGGGGGCCGGTCAATCGGTCGCCGTTGCGCCGTCGGGATACGCCATCCTGGAGCGATGGCGGCGCTCCCCGACGTCCTCCCGGCCGGATCAGTTCAGTTGCGGCGGTGCCGGCTCGGGAACCTCGACGCGCTCATGGACGCAGTTGCGCGCAGCCAGTCTGAACTCGCGCGATGGCTTCCCTGGGCAGATCCCATGCCGACGGTGGAAGCGGAGCGCGAGTTCCTGCAGCAGCAACAACGATCCTTCGACGCGGACGAGGCCTGGGGCTACTTCCTCATCGCTTCGGGCACGGACGACCTCGTTGGTGGTGCTGGTCTGCATCCGAGGGCACGCGGCGTCGTCGAGATCGGGTACTGGGTGCGTACGGACTGCACACGCAGGGGCTACGCGACCGCAGCAGCCGGTGCTCTGACGTCCGCCGCGTTCGCGCACCTGCCGGACGTGGAGCGAGTCGTCATCCGGATGGATCAGGCGAACGTCGCGAGTACAGCGGTTCCTCCAAAGCTGGGCTACCGCCTGGATGGCGAGGACCCGCTGCGGGACATCGTCGCGTCCGCACACAGTGAAAAGGGATGGATCTGGATCTGCACCCGCCCCCAATAGCAACCGCGTCCCTCCTGCGTGACCGGGCAGATTCTGTTCATCATCGTCGCATCAGCGTGCCTTGACGCAAACACGATCAGCGGGCGGCGCACTGGAGCCGGCTGGGTGATGACCGTGGATCATCTGGCCGTGACGAGAGCCTGCGCGCGTGCGACGGCCTGCTCGAAGGGGGGACCGACGAACACCACGGCGCGGTGGACGCCGAGAGCCTCGAGCTGGCCCAGCGCACTGGGGTTGGGCGGTGCCGAGACGGTCACCAGGAACCGGGCTGGGTCGCCTCCCGCCTCGGCGTGAGAGGAGCGGGCCACGTCGAGCAGCGCCGGCAGTCGAGGCCCGCCAGGCAGGTTGACACCGTCGCCAACCGCACCGGCGAGCGCGGCCATCTTGGGGCCAAACCCGCCCACGACGATGGGCGGCACGGGCTCGGGTCGCAGAAAACCATCGGCGCCGCCCCGGTGGCCCTGCCATACCGCTCGGAGCGTGGCGACCTGGTCCGCGACCTCTGCTCGACGGCGAGCATCGCCCGGCACCTCGCGCCCAAGTGCCTCCTGCTCGGCCGCATATGGAGTGTCGTGGCCTCCGCCGGCGCCGATGCCGAGCAGGAGTCGCCCGCCGCTGAGCTCCTGGAGCGTGGCGGCCATGACCGCCAACGTCCCCGCCGGTCGGTTCGCCACGTTCAGCACGAGTGGCCCCACCATGATCCGCGGAACCGTGGCGGCGATCGCGGTGAGCGTCGTCCAGCACTCGAGCACCCGCTCCTGTCCGTGGACCGAGCCAGCCAGATGGTCGTACAGCCACACGCCTCCGAAGCCAGCATCGCCAGCTGCAGTGGCACCAGCGAGCACGTCGTCAACGCGCACGCCGAACGGATCGAACAACACGTCGACGTCCACCCGCCGAGCATGGCAGAACCGACCCTGCGGTGTCCCCTCTCAGCCGCGCTCCGCGGTTGCGCGTGCCACGCGGTCCCGTCTCGCACAGGTGAAGGCATGGAACGGTCAGGCGATTCTTGCCTGCTGGAGAGGGCATTCATGGTCTCGATGCGACAGGTTGGTCTGATGCAGTGGTCTATGCGGCAACGCCGGGGGCGAACCTCTACCGGGCTTGTTCTCGTGCTCGGCGCGAGCACGCTCTTGCTCGCCTCACCCATGCTGGTGATGTCGGCGGGTGCTGTACGACGGGATGCGGGTCGGGAACTCCTCCATCAGGTCCCGCCCTCACTGCGCGGATCCTGTACCACGGGCGGCGGGTCCGCCGCGAAAGGGATGCGCGCCTCGTTGACGTGTGCGCCGAAGAAGGCAGCGGTATCCAGTGTCGTATTTCTCGGGTTCAAGACCACTGCGTTGGCGGCGGCTTACTACGCGCAGCAGCGAAGGTCGCATCAGATCGATCAGGACACCGAAACGGATTGCGCGGCCTATGACGACTCGGAGAGTCCATACCGCACGACGGACGGCGTGTCCGGTCGCGTGTTCTGCTCCACGCGCAAGAAGGCGCAGCTGATTGCCTGGCTCGACAACACGACCGTCGCTGCCGCACGGGGTACCGATGATGTCGCGGTCTACAAGTGGTGGGCTCGACTCGTCGATCGGACGATGAACGCGACGCAACTCGCGCTCCTGAATCAGGTACCGCCCGGAATCGACCGCACCAACTGTGGGGATGACGGGTCCGACGCGATCAAGTGCGCCGACCCCGCCAAGGACGTGTATGTCGTTCGCTACACGAAGTACCAGAGCCCCTCGGCACTCACAGCTGCCTACTCATCGGCTGAAGCGCCTTCGCGGGTGGCGATGGACTCGCCGCCGCAAGGTGACCCGTCGTCCGACCAGTGCAGCTTCGAGACCACCTGGAGCAGCGAGAACGCGCCGGACGTGACTGCCGGTCGCATCTTCTGCTACCAGGACCAAGACGCGGACTACCACGTCGCCTGGACCATCGACGGCACCACCACACTCGCGCGAGCAACCGGCAAGCTCCATGCAGCCCTGCAGTTCTTCAAGAACTACGCCACCAGCGCCCAAGGTGTGACGACGTGACGCCAGAGACCGCCGTACCTCGCGACCCGAGCATTCCGGGACGCGTTGCCAGCCGAGCCCTCACGGGCATCGGTCTCTGCCGATGTGCGCTCAGATCCCCATTCGTGCAGTTGCGCGACACGTGCGATGAGTTCGCCCATCGCGGCGACGTCGGCCGGGATCCGACGGGAACTCGATGAGAACTCCCGTTCTGGGCGCCACGGGCCCGCCGGATACGCACCCGGGGGTTCGGCCGGAGATCAGCGGATCTGGCCGAGATGCACCACGTACCACTGGCCCCGCCACGAGATCAGCGACGTCACCGGGAACGAGCGCGCCTGGCCGTCCTCGGTGTAGTGCAGCGTGGTGCCGTAGACCCGCCAGTACGACAACTTGTTCGACTCCTCCCCAGGCTGCACCAGCACGGCTTGCGAATCGGGAACGTCGATGCTGTCGAACTGCGCACCGGCGGCGTCGGCGCCGAGCTGCGCGTGCAACGTGTGGATGTCCTGCTCGTAGTTGGCGATGAGGCGCTGCCGGTAGTCCGTGGCCGGATCCGCAATCGCCTTCACCTGGAGGTACGCGGCCTGCGGGAAGAAGAACGGCATCGCCAGCTCGGGCCGGTCCTGCTGCACCGCCTGCCACAACCCCTGCACGCCGGCGGTGAACGTCGCACCGCTCGCCGCCGGGCGCTCGTCGGTCTGCGGGAGTGCGCCGGGATCGGTGGTCGATGCGGTGGTCGGCGGCACGGTCGTGCTGACGGTCGTGGTGACGGTCGTGACCGCCGCGGCGCTGGTGGTGGTCGGGGCGACGGCGGCGACGACCGGCGCCGCCGCCCGGGCCGGGGCCGGGTGGCGGTCGTCGCGGAGGCTCACGAGCACGAGGCCGACGACCGCAGCGACGACGAGGACGACGATCGTGTCCCGGCGCGTCCGCCGCTCGTCCTCCACCCCGGCGAAGCTACCTACGCCGTGGCGGTCCTAACGTGGACCCGTGAACGACGACGCGGAGCCTGCGGAGCAGGAGCCCGAGGAGCAGAGGCCGCCCGACGAGCCCGATGGGGCGGCAGCGTCCGACGCGGCCGAGCCGGGCGAGGTCTGGGAACGCCCGATCGACCGGTTCCGGCGCGGCGCCGCGGGCTCGGTGATCGCGGCCGGCCTGCTCGGCGTGCGCGACGCGCTCGAGGGCCGGCCGGAGAAGGAGGAGCCCGCGATCGTGAGCGAGGCGCCGGAGCCGCGGCTCGACCACATCGACCTCGTGCTCGATCCCGAGCATCCCGAGCGGTCGCGGGCGGTGGTCTACCTGCCGCCACCCGAGGAACGGGACGACGACGCCTGAACCCTCAATCGAGCGCGGCGAGGTTGCCGTGCTCCGCCACGTCGAGGGCCGCGAAGTACATCGTCTCCGGGTGGCCCTTGAGCTCGCTGTCGAGGAAGTCGATGGTCACGCGGGTCACGAGGTCGAAGTGCGGATCGGCCGGATCCATGAACGGCGGTCCGTGCGACGCGTTCCACAACGACAGCAACGCCTTCGGCTGCTGGAGGACCGAGCGATCCCAGCCGATTGCCTGGCCGTACGGGTTGTACTCGTCGTGATCGCTCAACACGTGCAGGATCGGCCGCCCGTTGGCCTGGTACCGGCCGAGCGTTCCCAGATCGGCGGCGAAGGCGACGACCGCGCGCACCCGCACGTCGAGCCGATACGGCTGGTAGCCGTCCCCGTACGCGATGACCGCGCCGTCGGAGTGGCCGGCGACGGCGATGCGGTTGGGATCGATCATCCCGCCCAGGGTCGCGTCGCCCGACTGCGAGAGCCCGACCACCTGCGTGGTGACGAACCAGGTGTCGGCGTACAGCTGGTCCCAGTCCAGGGCTTCGGTCGGCCCCGCCGGCTGCCCGCTGAGCAGCGGGTAGGTCGGCGCCGCGACCACGTAGCCGGCGGCGGCGATGCGCGACAGGAGCGCGCTGTAGGACGCCGGCGTCACCGCGAAGCCGTGGGCGAACATCACGAGCGGGTACGGACCGCCGCCGTCGGACGGGTACCAGATCGTCGTCGGCAGTTGCCGCTCGGGTGACCCGGGGTACGCGCCGAACGCCGCGGTCGGGCGGGAGCCGTCGACGAAGGTCGTCGCCAGCACGCCGACGGGATGCGTGACGCCGACGGTCATCGGTGTCACCGGTTGGGGGGGTGGTGGCGGCGGCGGAAAGCACCCGGCGGCGGCCAGGGCCAGCACCAGCGTGAGGGTCGCGGCGAGCGCCCACCGCCGCGAGCGACGCGTCACGCGTGAGCCGGGCACGGTGCGAGACTCTATCGGCGGCCCGACCCCTTCCTGCCAGGGGGCCCGGGGACCCCGTTGGCCCCGAGGGCCCCAGGCGATTACAGGAGGAGCGGCGCCACCAGGCCGTGGGAGGCGGTGTCGTCGTGAGCGAGGCGATGCTCCACCACCTGGTCGACCGCCACCATCGCGATGCGGTGGTCCTCGGCGAAGCGCTCGAGGAACGGGAAGCGCGCCGGCGAGCCGTCCTCGCACAGCACCTCGCAGATGGTGGCGACCGGCGGGAGCCCGGCCAGGCGGGCGAGGTCGACCGCGGCCTCGGTGTGGCCCCGACGCTCGAGCACGCCGCCGGGCCGGGCGCGGAGCGGGAACACGTGCCCGGGCCGCTGGAAGTCCGACGGACGGGCGCCGGGGTCGAGGATCCGGCGGATCGTGGTGGCGCGGTCGCCGGCGCCGATGCCGCTGCCCGCGGTGACATGGTCGATCGACACGGTGAAGGCGGTGTCGTTGCCGGCGCGGTCGGACGGGACCATCGGCCACATGTCGAGCTCGTCGAGGCGGCCCGAGTCGCACGGCATGCACACCAGGCCGCGTGCCCAGCGGAGCATGAAGTTGATCGCGTCGGGCGTCACCCAGCAGGCCGCCATGGTCAGGTCGCCCTCGTTCTCGCGGTCTTCGTCGTCGACGACGAGCACCATCTCGCCGCGCCGGATGCGCTTCAGGGCTTCGTCGATGGTTGCGAGCGACATCGGTGTCTCCTCTGGGTGGTCGGATCAGTTGTGCGGAAGGGTGACGACCATGCGGCAGCCGTGCGGCTCCCGCTTCTCCGGGTGGATGTCGCCGCCGTGGAGGTCGACGATCCACTGCGCGATGGCGAGGCCGAGACCGGCACCCCCGTCGCGCGAGGCCCGGGCCGCGTCGGCCCGGTAGAACCGCTCGAAGATGCGTGCCTCGTCGGCGTCGGCGATGCCGGGGCCCTCGTCGAGCACTTCGATGGTGACGCCGTCGGGGCGGCGGCGGGCGCGCACCTCGATCGTGCCGCCGCGCGGCGTGTGGCGCACCGCGTTCTCGAGGAGGTTGGCGACGACCTGGTGCACGCGCTCCGGATCACCGTCGGCGGTGAGGTCGGGCGAGTCGACCGACACCGACACCTCGATCCCGGGTGCGTGCAGCTGCTGCTCGCGCACCGCGTGGGCGAGCAGCGGTTCCACCCGGAACTCGGTGCGGTCGAGGGGCACCGCGCCCGACTCGAGCCGCGAGAGGTCGAGGAGCTGCTTGACCAGGCGGCCCAACCGCTCCACCTGCGCCAGCATCGTGCGGAAGGTTTCGGGGTCGGGCTCGGTGACCCCGTCGACCAGGTTCTCCAGCACCGCCTGCAGCGCGGTGATGGGCGTCCGCAGCTCGTGCGACACGTTCGCCACCAGGTCGCGCCGCACGCGGTCGGTCTCGGCGAGCTCCGCCGCCATCTGGTTGAACGCGCGGGCGAGCTCGCCGACCTCGTCGCGCGACGACGTCGAGACGCGCCGGTCGTAGTTGCCCTTCGCCATCTCGGAGGCGGCGGCGGCCATCTGACGGAGCGGCGACGTCATGCCCCGCGAGAGGAACCACACCATCGCCATCGCGATCGCCGCGGCGATGATCCCGCTCACCGACGGCCACACGCCGATCTTGATGAGCACCCAGAACACGAAGACCGTGACGGCCACCGCGGCGGCGATGACGAAGCCGAGCTTCAGCTTGATGGAGGGGACGTCGTCGAGCGGATGCGCGAGGCGTTCGCGGCGCGTCACGACGCGACGTCCTCGTCGGGGGGATCGCCGGCCGCATACCCGACGCCGTGCACGGTCCGCACGATGTCGTTGCCGAGCTTGCGGCGGAGCGCGCGCACGTGGGAATCGACCGTGCGCGCGCCGGCGCCGTCGTGGTAGCCCCACACGTCGGCAAGGAGCTGCTCCCGGGTGAAGACGCGCGCGGGCGCTTGCGCGAGGTGGGCGAGCAGGTCGAACTCGGTGGGCGTGAGGTGCACGGCGTCGCCTGCGAGCTGCACCCGTCGCGAGGCGAGGTCGATCGTGACCGCGCCCATGACCACCGCGCCGGCGCGCTCGGCGTCGCGGCCGGGACGGCGCTCGACCCGCCGCAGGAGCGCGTGCACCCGGGCCACCAGCTCGCGGCTGCTGAACGGCTTGGTGAGGTAGTCGTCGGCGCCCACGGCCAGCCCGACGACCAGGTCGGTCTCGGAATCGCGCGCGGTCAGCATCAGCACCGGCACCGGTCGGTCCCGCTGGATCTCGCGGCACACGTCGAGGCCGTCCATCCCGGGCAGCATGAGGTCGAGCACGACGAGGTCGGGCTGGAGGGTCCGGCACCGCTCGACCCCGGACGGGCCGTCGGGCGCGATGGTCACCACGAACCCCTCGCTCCGTAGTCGTGTCGCCACGGCCTGCGCGATCGACGCTTCGTCCTCCACGACCAGGATCGAGCGCGCGAGCGCCGGGGCGGCTGCCGACATGTCACCAGAGGATAAGGAGCCGGTCTGCGGGTGTCGTGCCGGACCTGTGGAGATTCGGTGCAGATTCAGGGGCCGCGGCGGCGCCGAAACCGAGACTCCGGAACGCCTTCCCCCGCAGTCTGTCAAGCGCCCTTGACAGCCACGGGAGCATTGGCGCATGAGCGCATGGGATGAGTGGGACCGGCTCCTGGCCGAGCCGACACCGGACCCGTTGGAGGTCATCAAGCTCGCGGCGCGGTACCAGCGCTATCTGGACGCGGTGCAGATGAAGGCGGTGCCCGCCGCACGAGCGAGCGGTCACACCTGGGAGGAGATCGGCGCCGCCATCGGGACGAGCCGTCAGGCGGTCTGGCAGCGATTCCGAGGCGTGCACGAGAAGAGCGTGCCGATGACCCTTCCTCCACCACGATTCAGGTAGGCGTCCGCTTGCGTTCCTTCCCGCCAGGTGCTCCACT
>DATBBL010000173.1:0-21082 GCA_036271015.1 Acidimicrobiia bacterium | reverse complement strand
GCGCCGATCGCCAGCACCCGCGACGGGATCCGTCCCTCATGCACCGTCACGGTGTGGGCGTCGCCTCGAGGTCGGCGGCGAGCTCCACCAGGTCGTCCGGGACGTCGACGTCGAACGCGAGGTCGCGGTCGCGCACCACGCGCAGCCCGAGCCCGAGCCGACGCGCCTCCGCCGCGTGCCGGCGAAACGATCCCGGGCCGTAGGCGAAGTGGAACTCGCTCGCGGTGGGGACCGAGAGCACCGGCGTGCCGTCGTCGCGGTGGCAGGGCACGAGCGCGACCACCGGCCGCGCACCGTCGCGCGCGAGCCGGTCGAGCGCGCGCGCGTACGGCAGGTCCGCGTGCGCGACGACGGCGCGGGCACAGCCCGCGGCGCGGAAGTGGTCTCGTCCGGCGGCGGCGGCGCCGTCGAGGGTACCGGGATCGTCGAGCACGGTCGCGTGCTGACGCATCGCCCAGTCGCGCACGTCGGGATCCGAGGACACCACGACGACGGGCAGCGGCGCGGCGGCCTGCAGCACCCGTTCGGCCAGTCGCCGGGCCAGCGCCGCCCGCTCGGCCGGGTCGAGCGCGTCGGCGAGGCGGGCCTTGCCGAGCGCGAAGGCGCGGATCGGCACGACGACTCCGGCGCGCGGTGGACCCGGACGACGCGGCGATGTCTCGGTGCGGGCGGAGTCGGGGAACATCGCTGCACGTATGCTACCGAGCGTGGAGTCCGCAACGTCCGTGGCCGTGATCGGCGCGGGCTCGTGGGGCACCACCGTCGCCGCGATCATGTGCGAGCACGCGACGACCACGCTCTGGGGTCGCAACCCCGAGCTGGTGGACGCCATCGCACAGCGGCACGAGAACCCGAACTACCTCGCGGGGGTGGCGCTGCCGGACGCGCTCCGAGCCACGACGCACCTCGACGCCGCGTGCGCGGGCGCCGACGTCGTGGTGATGGCCGTCCCGTCGCACGGCTACCGCGCGGTGCTCGAGCTGGCGGCCCCGCACCTCGCCGCCGACGTCCCGGTGGTCAGCCTGGCCAAGGGCATCGAGCGCGGCACCCTCCTGCGGATGACCGAGGTGACCCTCGACGTGCTCGCCGGTCACGATCCCGGACGGGTGGCGGTGCTGACCGGTCCGAACCTGGCACGCGAGGTCGCCGAGGGACAGCCGGCGGCATCGGTCATCGCCTGTCGCGACGAGGACACCGCGCGGGAGCTCCAGCAACTGTGCATGAGCCGCAGCTTCCGCGTGTACACCAACCCCGACGTCGTCGGGTGCGAGGTCGCCGGCGCGATGAAGAACGTGATCGCGATCGCGGCCGGGACCGCGGCCGGGCTGGGCTACGGCGACAACACGCAGGCCGCGCTGATCACTCGGGGCCTGGCCGAGGTGGCGCGGCTCGGCGTCGCGCTCGGCGGGGAACCGATGACGTTCGCGGGGCTGGCCGGCCTCGGTGACCTGGTCGCGACCTGCACCAGCCCCAAGAGCCGGAACCGCAGCGTGGGCTTCGAGCTCGGTCGGGGCCGTTCGCTCGACGAGATCGTCGAGGAGTCGAACATGGTCGCCGAGGGCGTGCGCAGCACCGCCGCGCTGCTCGAGCTGGCGGCGCGGGTCGGGGTCGAGATGCCGATCGCATCGATGGTCGGCGCCGTGCTCTACGACGGCCGCCGCCCGGCCGAGCTGGTGCCCGAGCTCATGCTGCGCGAGGCGAAGGCCGAGCTCCACGGTCTCTCGTGACCGGAGCGGGATCGGATCCGCTCGGCCGCGGAACGTCGATCGGTGTGCTCGGGGGCGTGCGCGACGCCGTCGTCGACCGCACCGGTGTGCTCGCGCCCCGAGCGAGCGGATGGGAGCTCGACTGGTGGATCGGCGCCGACGACCGCTGGCACGTGCCCGGGCGCGAGACGGCGGTACGCCAGCACCTGCTCGACGGCATGCCGGTGGTGCAGACGTCGATGCGGGTGCCGGGAGGGGACGCGGTGCACCGGGTGTACGGCGCGCCCGTCGCCGACGCCGGCGAGGTCGCGGTGGTCGAGATCGCCAACGAGTCGCCCGCCCCGTTCGTGGCCGCGCTCGTGGTGCGCGGCGCGAGCGCGGTCGACCTCGGCGACGAAACCGCCTTCGTCGACGGGCGCAGCGCGCTGCGGACGCCTCGCCCGCCCTCGCGGTGGGCGCTGGCCGAGGACGGGAGCACCGAGGAGATCGTCACCAGCGGCGCGGCGTCGGCTGCGCCCTTCGCCGCCCGGCGAGACCGTGCCGCGCGCCTCGTGGCCGCGTTCCTCTACCCGGTCGCGCACCGCACCACGCTCCGGGCCGCGGTCGCGATCGGCACCCGCGGGCTCGGTGCGACCGAGCCCGCCGCGTTGCCCGACGCCGCCGCGGTGGCGCGCGGATGGATCGCCCAGCTCGACCGGGGCATGCGGGTCACGCTGCCCGACGACGCCCTGCAGACCGCGGTCGATGCGGCGCGGGCGGCGACGGTGCTCGCGGGGCAGGCGTGGAAGGTGGTGCCCGAGGTGGTCGCGGTGCTCGAAGACTGGGGGCTCGACCCGGAGGCGGCGACGGGGTGGAGCCGTCTCACCGGTCGGGAGCGCCGGCGGCTCGGACGGCGGACACCACCCGCATCGGGCGGGTGGACCGAGGTGCGCGCCCGGGTTGCCGACACCGGCCCCGCGTTGCTCGCGGCCCTGCGCGGGGTGGTGGTGCGTGAGAGCGACGACACCGTCGAGCTGCTCGGCGACTGGCCGTCCGACTGGATCGGGTTGCCGATCGACGTCCGCGACGCGCCGATCCGCCGCGGCCCGGTGTCGTACTCGGTGCGGTGGCACGGCGACCGGCCCGCGCTCCTCTGGGAGGTGCCGGACGGCGTGCGTGTCACCACGCCCGGGCTCGATCCCACGTGGTCGACGAACGAGTCGCGCGGGGAGGCGCTGCTCGCGTTCGTCCCGAGGCGGGCGTGATCGTCAGGCGTCGGTGCCGCGGATGGTCAGGAGCTGCCACGGGCGCAGCGGCGCCGACCCGGTGAACGCCCCGAGCGGCTCGCCGGTGAGGTCGATCACGTCGCCGGTGAGCGGCACGCCCGGGCCGGTCGCCAGCGTGACCTCGCTCGGTGCCGGCGACAGATTGACCACCCGCACGACGAGCGCACCCGCGTCGTCACGCTGCACCGCCGAGACCTCGGCGCCGTCGACGCGCAGCGCCTGGCCGGTCGGCGCGACGTCGGCACCCGGCCAGCCGCCACCGCGCACCCGCTCGAGTGGCACCAGGAGCTCGTCGGCGGCGGCCGCCAACTGCGCGCGCTCCCAGTCGCCGCGGTGGGGGAGCACCGCGTAGTCGAGCGCGAGATGGCCCTGGAGCTGCGGGCCCTCGAGCGGGTCCAAGGGACCGGCCGGGTTCGGGCGCAGCGACAGCTCGGAGCGGGAGAGGTAGCCGGTGGCGCGCAGGAGCGTGAGCGCCAGCTCGCGGCCGTCGTCGACCACCTCGTACTCGAGGAGGCCGTCGTGCAGCACCGACAGTCCCACGCCGTCGCCGGCGACGTCGACGAAGCGGCGGGACACGAAGGTCGGCAGGCCGAACTCGTGCGGTCCACCTTCCGCGGTGAGCCCGCGGTGCACCACCGCGAACGCGCACTCGGCGTCGGAGCCGTCGACGCGGTGGACGAGCGGGAAGTGGGCCCGGAGCCGGTGGTCGCGGACCTGGTGGTCGAGCTCGACGTGCACGCGGAGGAACCGCTCACCCGTGCGCAGCTCGAGGGTCGTCACCACGTCGACGAGTCGGGTGTCGTCGCTGCGGCGTGCGCACGACCGTTCGTCACCGATGGCGCGCGCCGGCCACCGGTAGGAGGCGGTGACGACGGTTCTCGCGCGCACCGGGCCCGCCTCGTCGACGCGCACGTCCACGCGCTCGGGTCGTTCGACGACGGTGTCGACCGCCGGCGGTGAGTAGTTGTAGGTGTCGCCACCGTCGCCACCGTCGACGTACCGGTTGAGACCGGACCAGCGGATGCCGTCGGCCTCGATGGTGACGGTGCCGTCGGCGGGATCGACCTCGACCTGCAGGTGCTCGTTGGCCAGGGCGCGCCCCTCGGCGAGCACTGCGGTGCCGGGTCCGGCCCCCTCGACCGCCCGGTACGTGCGCCAGCCGAAGCCGGGTACGCGATCACACGCCACGACGACCTCGCGCACCGGGGCGCGGCGCTGGCGGATGGCGATGGTCGCACCCTCCTCGCCCAAGGCGAGCAGGGTGGCCTTGGTCGCCTCGAGGTCGAGCTCGGCCTCACCGGGGGCGGCGTCGTGGAACGTGTACTCGTGACTGCCGTCGGAGAGCGTGCGACTCTCGACCCGTGCAATGCGGGCGCCGGCCAGCTCCGGTCCGCGCATCATCTCGAGGACCCACCGGATCTTCTGGCCGACCACGACCGTGGAGACGCCCTCGCCCTCGATCGTGCGCACGACCTGGGTGGGGTAGGCGGTCCCGTCGTCGACCGCGACCAGGTGCACGGGACCGGTGCCCGGGAGCGGCACCTCGACCAACCCTCCGCGCGAGCGGGCGGTGCTGTTCACCACGATGGTCGACGACGGCTGCGCGTCGATGGTGGTCGCCAGGTGCCGGAGCGCGTCGCGGGCGAGGGCGTCGCCCACGTGACGCGCCTCCTGGTAGCGCACGCGCACCGCCTCGACGACCTCGTCGGCGCTGCACGCGCACGACGAGTCGTGCGCGCTGTTGAGGATCAACTGGCGCCACCCGATGTCGAGGAGCGCGGCGGGATACTGCGCGGGCGGGAGGAACAGCGCGCTCAACGGTTCGGCGACGCGCTCGAGGCTGCGCTCGGCGCGGGCGGCGGCCTGGTGCACGTCGACGCGGTTCGACGCTACGCCCATCAACACGTTCGCGCGCGCCCCTGACCGCAGCTCGCCGCACCACGTCGTCAGGCCGTCGACCGGCTGCGCACGTACGTACTCCCCGAGCGATGTGACCGCGAAGCGGTAGTCGTCCTGCAACGCGTTGGCTTCCGCGACCACGCGTCCGAGCCACGGTTGGGGGAGCAGGTGGTCGGAGCCGTTCATCAGGAGCATGCCCCCACCGGCTAGCGCCGCCCGCCCCAGCTCGGCCTCGTAGCCGCGCGCCCGCGCGACGAGCCGCGCGGGGTCGGCGGGGATGTCGCGGCCATTGGAGTAGGAGCCGTAGAGGTACTCGGCCCGCACCTCGGAGCCGTCGGGGGCGCGCCACCAGAACGCGGTGCGGGTGACGTCGCTGGGCACGCCCCGCCAGACCACCGCGTGCTCGAGCCCGGCGAGGCGCAGGATCTGCGGCATCTGCGCGACGTGGCCGAACATGTCGGGGAGGTAGCCGACCCGCATGGCGGCGTCGCCGCCCAGGGCCGCGGCCCGGAGCAGGCCGTGCTGCAGGTTGCGGACGATGGTCTCACCCGAGACCATGAATTCGTCCATCAGGATCATCCACGGCCCCACCTGGAGCCGGCCGGCGGCGGCGAGGGCGGCGAGGCGCGGGGCCGCGTCGGGGCGAACCGCCAGGTAGTCGTCGACGACCGCGGTCTGGCCGTCGAGGAGGAAGCGGGTGAACGACGGGTCGGCCTCGAGCAGCCCGAGCAGGTCGTCGACCAGGTGCACGAGCTGCACCCGGTACTCCTGGAAGGGCGCGTACCACTCCCGGTCCCAGTGCGTGTGGGGGACGATGCCGACCGCGGTCACGGCGTCAGGATACGAGCCGCTCTAGTCACTCCCGATCCAGCGGTACCCGATGCCGGGCTCGGTGACGATGAGGCGCGGGCTGGTGGCGTCGTCGGCGAGCTTGCGGCGAAGCTGCCCGACGTAGACCCGCAGGTAGTTGCTCTCCGAGCCGTACCCCTGGCCCCAGACCTGCCGCAACAGGTACTCGTGCGTGAGCAGCTTCCCCGGGTGCGTCACCAGCTGCTCGAGCAGCGCGAGCTCCGTCTTGGTGAGGTGCACCACCTCGCCACCGAGGCGCACCTGCCGGCGGGCGAGGTCGATCTCGAGCTCGTCGATGCGGATGACCGCGGGCGAGGCCGAGGTGCGGGGGACGCGTCGCAGGACCGCGCGCACGCGCGCCAGCAGCTCCTCGACGTCGAACGGCTTGGTGACGTAGTCGTCGGCCCCCGCGTCGAGCGCGGCGATCTTGTCCTGCTGACGGTCGCGAGCGGTGAGCACCACGACGGGGACGTCGCTGAACGACCGCATGCGCCGCAGCGCTTCGATCCCGTCGAGGTCGGGGAGGCCGAGATCGAGCAGCACCGCGTCGGGTCGCCGATCGGCGACGAGCACGAGCCCCTCCTCTGCCGTCGCGCACTCGACCACCTCGAGCGACCGCGCCCGGAGGCTGGTCCGGAGCGCGCGCCGCAACGACGAATCGTCTTCGATCACGAGCACCGTGGTCACGAACGCTCCTGCGTGGTCCAGCTCGGGACGACGAACACGAACGTCGCACCCCCGCCCGGCGTCTCCTCGCACCATACGCGGCCGCCGTGCGCGGTCACGAGCGCGTGCACGATCGCCAGGCCGAGCCCGGTGCCGGTGGAGTCAGGGCGCGCGTCGACCCGCGCGAACTCCTCGAAGATGCGCTCGCGATCCTCCTCCGGGACGCCGGGCCCGTGGTCGGCGACACAGACCTTCACGCCCGCGGGATCAACCACCGCTCGAGCGGACACCAGGATCTCGGAGCCGGGGGGCGCGAACCGCAACGCGTTCTCGAGCAGGTTGCCGAAGACCTGCTCGATCATCTCGATGTCGACCTCCACGTCGCCGAGCTCCAGGGGGACGTCGAGCCGGATCCGGTGCGCACGCGCCAGCGGGCGGAGCCGGCGGATCGCGGCCTGGGCCAGGTCGCGCAGGTCGACGGGTTGGCGATGGACATCGAGCGCGCCGGCGCGGATCCGGCTCAGCTCGAGGATGTTGGTGACCAGCCGTTCGAGGCGGTCGGTCTCGTCGTAGATGGTGTCGAGGAGCTCGGCGCGGTCGTCGGCGTCGAGGTCGAGGTCGGGCGCGCGCAACGTCGACGAGGCCGCCTTGATCGACGCCAGCGGGGTCCGCAGGTTGTGGGTGACGGCGGAGAGGAAGCCCGATCGGGTGCGCCCGACCTGCGCCGCGAGGCGCGACTCGCTCGCCTCGGCCTCCAGGCGCAGGCGGTCGACCGCGGTGGCCAGCCCCGCGACCAGCGCTTCGAGCAGGGCGCGGTCGGCCGCGCGCAACGGACGGTCGCGACTCGCGGTGGCCTCCACCTCCAGCGGCGTGATGCGCACCACCGTGACCTGTCCCGCGACGCCCGGCGCGGTTGCCGTGGTGACGAGACCGGGGGCCCGCAACGTGCACACCACCAGCCCGAACAGCGCGACCAGGGCGTCGGCCGCGCCGGCCACGACGGTCTCGAGGTTCTCGCCCGCCATGAGCCGGGTGGTGAGGTCGAGCCGGATCTGCGTCTCGCGCTCGCGCTGCTCGGCCGTGCGGCGGGCCTCGTTGAGACGCGACACCGTCCAGCTCAGCACCCCTGACGCGACCGCAAACGCGACCAGGGCGAGGAGGTCGTCGCCCTTCTGCACGTCGAGGCTCTCGCGCGGTGCGGTGAAGAAGTAGTTCAGGGCCACGAACCCCCCGACGATGCCGACGATCGCGCCGACCCGTCCGAGGAGGGTCGAGAGCAGCGCGGCCACCAGGAGCAACAGCGCGGCCGCGGTGAGGTCGATGTCGAGGAGCCGGCCGACGGCAGTCGCGATCCCGACGATCAGCAGCGCCAGAAACGTCTGCCGCCCGATCTTGACGGCATCTTGACGCGTCACCGGCGGGCGCTGACGCCCTCTTGACGGGGGAGCCCCGACGATGGCTCCATGGCCTCGACAGTCACCGACCCGAGCCTAGAGCCCACGCCGCCCTCCGCTCCGGGGACCACGCCGCTCGCGCCCGACCAGGGCACGCACCATCGCGGCGAGCCGGAGCAACCGCTCGAGCGCGCGCCGGGACGCCCGCGCTCGCGTCGCTCGGACCTCCTCAACATGATGTTCGGTCGCAAGATCCGGACCGATCAGGAGATGCACGAGCGGCTCGGCAACGGCACCGCGCTCGCGGTGTTCGCCAGCGACGCGCTCTCCTCGGTGGCCTACGCCACCGAGGAGATGCTCACCGTGCTGCTCATCGGCGGGGCCGGCGCGCTCGCGTTCGGGACGCTGCTCCCGTTGTCGCTCGGGATCGTGGCGCTGCTCGTGATCCTGGTCTTCTCCTACCGCCAGACCATCAAGGCGTACCCGAGCGCGGGCGGCGCCTACATCGTCACCCGTGACAACTTCGGCGTGCTGCCGGCGCAGGTCGCGGGAGTCGCCCTGCTGACCGACTACATCCTCACGGTCGCGGTCAGCGTCTCGGCCGGCGTGGCGGCGATGTACTCGGCGTTCCCGGGCGCGTACCCGTACCGCGTGCTGATCGCCGTCGTGCTGATCTGGATCATCGCCTGGATGAACCTGCGCGGCGTGAAGGAGTCGGGCCGCGTGTTCGCGGTGCCGACCTACGGCTTCGTCATCGCCATCATCGCCCTCGTGATCGTGGGCGTGGCCAAGGCGGTCATGGGCGGTCTCGATCCGATCCACGTCCACCACGCGGAGGTGGCGGCCGGTGCCGGCGGCTCGCTCGGCATCTTCCTGCTGCTGCACGCGTTCGCGGGAGGCTCGACCGCGATGACCGGGGTCGAGGCGATCTCCAACGGCGTGCCCGCGTTCAAGCCGGTCGAATGGAAGAACGCCCGCCGCGTCCTCGCGTGGCTCGGAGTGCTGCTCGGCGTGATGTTCCTCGGCATCTCCTTCCTCGCGTGGAAGCTGCACCCGCTGCCGAGCACCAAGGAGACGGTGATCAGCCAGATCGCCCGCGCCATCGTCGGCCACGGCGCGCTGGGCGACCTCGCCTTCTTCTTCATCCAGGCGATGACGATGCTGATCCTGGTGCTCGCGGCCAACACGTCGTTCGCCGACTTCCCGCGCCTCGCCAGCTTCCACGCCCACGACCACTTCCTGCCGACGCCGCTCACCAAGCGCGGTCGGCGTCTCGTGTTCGCCAACGGCATCATCGTGCTGGCGGCGTTGGCGACGCTCCTCACGGTCGCGTTCGGTGCGAGCGTGACGCACCTCATCCCGCTCTATGCCATCGGCGTGTTCACCTCGTTCACCCTGTCGCAGGGCGGCATGGCGAAGCGCCACCTCACTCTCAAGGAGGAGGGTTGGAAGCGGGGCCTGTGGGTCAACGGCGCGGGCGCGGTGGCGACCGGCGTGGTCGGTGTGGTGATCGCGGTCACCAAGTTCACCCACGGTGCCTGGATCATCATGATCGTGGTCCCCATCACCGTCGCGGTGCTGGTGCGGGTCAACAAGCACTACGAGCACGTGGCGGCGAAGCTCGACGAGCCCGATCCGGCGCTCGCGGTCGCGAACGCGAAGCGGCTCGCGGCGGTCGTGCTCGTGTCGCGGGTCGACGACGGCCTGGACCGGGCGATGCGCTACACCGACCACCTCGACGCCGACCGCGTGCGCGCGGTGCACGTGGGGCCCGAGGACCGCAACCTCGGGGCGGCGTTCTGGGCCCGGTACGGCCGCAAGCTGGAGTTCGTCGCGTCGCAACGCGGGCTGGTCAAGACGGCGCGTGCGCTCGTGCAGAGCGAGCGGGCGGAGTACGCCGACCACCTCTGCGCGGTCGTGGTGCCGGAGACCATCGAGGACGCGCGGGTGCGCTACGTGCTGCGCCACAACGACGCGCTCCGGCTCAAGGCCGGTCTGCTGTTCGAGCCCGGCATCGTGGTGGTGAACCTGCCCACGGTCGAACACGACTCCACGTTGCTGACCCGGGCGCCCCGCCGGCACGTGGCGTTGGTGCCCGTGGCGACGCTGCACGAGGGCGCGCGTGAGGCGCTGCGGGTCGCCGAGCTCCTGCGGCCCGACCGGGTGCGGGCGGTGCACATCGCCGAGCTGCCCGAGGATGCCGAGACGCTCGAGGAGCAGTGGCTCGAGCAGAAGCTGCCGGTGCCGCTCGACGTGGTCGCCGCGCCCTACCGCGAGCTCGGCGAGCCGCTGCTGCACGAGGTCGAGGCGATCAAGGCCGAGGGCGCCGACCTGGTGACGGTGGTGATCGGCGAGTTCGTCCCCAAGTGGTGGCAGCACGGGCTGCACAACCACCGCGCCCTCCAGATGAAGGCACGCCTGCTCTTCGAGCCGGGCGTGGCGGTCGTGTCGGTGCCCCACCACGTGTGAGGCACCGACAGTCGAACCGCCGCCACGCGGGAGTACGAAACTCGGCTACTGCAGCGTGCGCCGCGTCTGGAGCGTGTCCTCGGTGCCGCGGTAGGAGGCGATCTTGCCGGCGCGGAACCGGAACCAGTGGTGCAGGTCCATGTCCGCGGCGGCGCCGGTCGCTCGGGACCGGGCTCGCAGGTGCACGACGCTGAGCACCGTGTCACCGTCGGCGGCGATCGCCAGCGGCGTGAACCCGTCCACCTCCATGGCGGCGCCGAACTGCTCGAAGAACTCGGCCACGCCGGCACGGCCGGTACGCGGGCCCCACCACGGCGCGTCGGTGCTGTCGGCCTCGCTCGCCCAGTCGACGTCGTCGGCGACCGCGTCGAGCACGGTCGGGATGTCACCCCGGCCGAACGCCTCGTACACCGCCTGGATGGTCTTCACGTTGTCGTCGCCGCTCATCGGCAGACCCCTCTCTCGATCGGCATGACGGACTCATTCGCACGCGGCACGGCGGTGGATCACGGCTAACTTCGCCCCGATGGAGCGGCTCGACCTGGATCTCGCGAACACCGCCGTGTTCCTCGACTTCGACGGCACCATCAGCACCGCCGACGTCGGCATGCACCTGCTGACCCGGACCGGCGCGCCCGAGTGGCTCGAGCTGCACGACCAGTACGAGCGGGGCGAGATCGGCAGCCGGGAGTGCATCTTCGACCAGTGGGCGATGGTCGAAGGGGACGAGGCGTCGTTGCGGGCGATCGCCGCCGAAGTGCCGCTCGATCCCGACTTCCCGCGCCTGGTCGGCAACCTGCGCGCCGCCGGCGCCGAGCTGACCGTGGTGTCGGACGGGTTCGGCTTCTACGTCGACGACGCGTGCGCCGCGCTCGGGGTCGACGTGCTCACCAACGCGGTCGACTTCGCGACCGGCGAGCTCCGGTTCCCGCACGAGGACCGGTGCTGCCCGTGCTCGTCGTGCGGCGTCTGCAAGCAGGCGCCGATCAAGGACGCGCAGTACCGCGGCCGCACCACGGTGCTGGTCGGTGACGGTGCCAGCGACCGCAAGGCGGCCCTGCTCGCCGACGTCGTGCTGGCGAAGGGGCCGCTCGCCTCGTGGTGTGCGGCCTTCGGCGTGGTGTGCACGCCGTTCGAGACCCTCGACGACGTGCACCGGATGCTGCTGGGATGAAGGTCGCGTTCGGCACCGACGAGCGCACCCCGATCACCGACGCGGTGCGGGCCGAGCTCGAGGCCCGCGGCCACGACGTGATCGCCGCCGCCGACGGCGAGTGGGCTGTAGTGGGTGCCCGGGTCGGCGAGCTGGTGGCGTCGGGTGAGTGCGCGTCCGGGGTGCTCTTCTGTTGGACGGGCACGGGCGCGTCGATCGCGGCCAACAAGGTGCGCGGCGTGCGGGCTGCGCTGTGCACCGATGCTGCCACTGCGGCCGGTGCACGCGAGTGGAACGACGCCAACGTGCTGGTGATGGGCTACATGGGCCTGGTGACCGAGGACGCGGTGCCGGGAATCCTCGACGCCTGGTTCCGCGCCGCGCCGAAGCCGGAGGCGATGGACCAGATCGACCTCCTCGAGCAGGGGTAGCCGGGCTGCTCAGGCCAGGAACTCGGCCAGGATGCGATCGACGGCCTCCGGCTGGTCGGCGAACACCGAGTGGTTGGCGTCGTCGAGCAGCTCGATGCGTGCGTGCGGGATGCCGGCGCGGGCGACGACCGCCGAGCGTGATCCGTCGCACACCGTCTCGTCGCGCCCGACGACGAGGAGCACGGGCATCGTGAGGACGGACAGCGCGTCCGGACGGTACGTGGTCGGAACCGCTTCACGCGCCGCGGCGCGGAACGCGGGTGCGCCGGTCACGTGCAGCTCGACCACGCGACCGAAGTCGCTCGAGCCGAACGCGGCCACGGTCCCGGCGGTGCAGGTCGATTCCATGAAGCGCCGGACCCGTGCCGGCGTGGGTCGTACCACGTAGGTCGACACCGCCCGGGCGATCCAGGCCGGCTTCACCCGCACGAACACGGCCGCCGGCGCGAGCAGTGCGAGCCGATCGACCGCGTCCGGGTGCGCGAGCGCGTACGTCGTCGCCATCCAGGCGCCGTACGAGTGACCGAGGAACGCGGCGCGTTCGATGCCGAGTCCTTCGACCATCGCGTCGAGCCAGGCGACGACGTCCGCACGGCTGCGCATCGATCTCGTGGCGACGCTCCGACCGAGATCGCCGATCGTGTCGACCATCACGACCCGGTGAGACGCGGCGAGCGTGTCGAGGTGCGCCAGCCACATGGTCGCGCTCAACGTCTTCCCGTGGAGGGCGACGAGCGGCGGGCCGTCGGGCGCGCCGGCGAGGAGAACGTGCGTGGTGCCGAACGGCGTCGGCACGTCGGCGTGGGCGGTGGGCACCGGTGCGCCGGCCACGATGGTGTCGTACGCAGTGACGTAGGCGTCGCGCCCGGCGTCCGACCGGAACGCGGACACCCTGGCCATCGGCCCCACCCCCCTCCCGGTCACGGCTGGTCGCGGCACAGTGTGCCCGAATGGTGCGAGCCGGGCATCGGAGCGAGGGTGACCCGGCGCGGGTAGGTTCGGCGCCGTGACGACCGCCCCGGTCCTGCCGCCGCCGCGCCCGCCCGAGCCGCCGGCGGCCGGTCTGTCCGATGCGTCCGATGCGGCGGCCCGGCCCGTCCGCAGGATGGGCCCCACGCTGCGGCTCGAGCGGAAGTTCTGGGACGCGGGCGACGAGGTGGTCTGCGGCATCGACGAAGTGGGGCGGGGTGCCTGGGCCGGCCCGGTGACCGTCGCCGCGGTGATCCCGGCGCGGGAGCACGTGCGCGGCGTGCGCGACTCGAAGGAGCTCACCCGCGCCGAGCGGGAGAAAGCGGCGCGGTCGGTGCGGCGGTGGGCCGTCGCCATCGGGATCGGGCACGCCTCGTACGTGGAGTGCGACGAGCTGGGTATGACCGCCGCCTTGCGCGCCGCCGGCTTGCGGGCGCTGGCGCAGCTCGACGCGCAGGGGTACGTCCCCGATCGGATCGTGCTCGACGGCAACCACGACTACCTCCGGATGCCGTCGAAGGTCACCACCGTGATCAAGGGCGACGCCAAGTGCCTGGCGGTCGCGGCGGCCTCGTGCGTGGCGAAGGTGACCCGCGACCACATGATGATGGACGAGGCCGAGCACTACCCGCCCTACGACTTCGAGTCGAACGTGGGGTACCCGGCGCCCGCGCACAAGTTGGCGCTGGCCGGCTACGGCCCCAGCGCGATCCACCGTCGCTCGTGGATCTTCATGGACTCGCTGTGTTGGCGCGGGGTCCCGCCTGCACCGGGCCGACTCTTCCTCTAGCGTCTGGCGAGGAGGGCAGCGCGAACGAGGGGAGCGAGCGATGGTCGACCTTCCTGAGGTGCATGCTCGTGCGCTCGAGCACGCGCGCCGATCCATCGCCGGCGTGGGCGGCGATCAGTGGGGGAGCTCCTCCGACTGCGAAGCCTGGACGGTGCGGGACCTGGTGAACCACATCGTCACCGGCAACTACTGGGCGGCCGAGCTCGCCGCGGGCCTGTCGATCGAGGACGTGGGGGATCGGCTCGACGGCGATGTGTTGGGCACCGACCCGCTGCGGGCCTACGACGACTCGTCGATGGTGGCGGCGGCCGCGTTCCGTGCCGCCGGCGCGATGGAGGCACCCTGCGCGGTGTCGTACGGGCCGGTGCCCGGCGAGGTCTACTGCGGCCACCGGTTCGTCGACGTGCTGATCCACGGATGGGACGTCGCGTCGTCGACCGGGCAGGACACCACCCTCGACCCCGAGCTGGTCGAGGCGTGCTTCGAGGTGATCGAGCCGCAGCTCGACATGCTCGTCGGCAGCGGCATGTTCGGCACCCGGCTCGATGTCCCGGACGGCGCCGGGCGTCAGACGGAGCTGCTCGCGGTGCTCGGTCGTCGCGGTTGAGGCCGTAGTGTCTGGGGATGGGTCAGTTCATCACCGTGACCGTACGGCCGGGCGCGTCGCCCAACGTCCGCATCTTCGACCTGAACCGCTCCCTGACCGGCATGGCCATCGAGCGGTACGCGTCCATCGACGACGTGAAGGAGGGCGGTGACCGTCCCCCGGACGTGCTCGCCCGGCGCCTGTTCGACTTCGGGGCGACCTCGGTGACGGTGTACTCCAGTGCGGTGGCGGTCGCTGCGCCGGTCGACGTGTGGCCGGCGTTGGAGCCGCGGATCGTCGAGTCCATCGAGCACCTCTTCGGGTACTACGGCGACGACGCCGGGTGGTCGCCGGAATCACTGCGCGCGATCGGGGTGGAGCCGCTCCCGACCCCCGAGCCCACCGCCTGATCGACGAACCGCCGGTTCGGGGTCGGGGCTCGGTCCCGATCCGCGTTTGACGGATCGAACGTACGTTCGGTAACGTCGGGGGTCCATGGCGGTGACCCAACTCCCCCGGCGCATCCCCCGGCGTGACGAGCAGGCGCGTGCGCAGTTGGAGGTGGTGGCGCAGGGAGCCCGCCCACTGGTGCTGGCGCGCGACCGCTCGGTCGCGCTCGACGGCGCCCTCGCCGACCTCGTGCCGGGCGGCGCGGTCGTGCGGGGCAGCGTGCTGCGCGTGGCCGGCGCACCCGGCGCGGGATCGACCACGGTCGCCTTCGAGCTGGCCGCCGCCTTCACCGCGTTGGGGGAGTGGGCGGCGGCGGTCGACCTCGACGCCACCCTCGGCCCGCTGGCGGCGGCGGAGGCCGGGGTCGCGCTCGAACGGTTCGCGGTGGTCCGGCGGGTTCCCCCCGCCCGCTGGGCCACCGTGGTGGCGGCCCTGCTCGACGGCGTCAGCCTGGTGCTGGCCGAGGTGCCGCGCGGGGTGCGCCTGGGTGACGCCCGCCGGCTGGAGGCGCGCGTCCGTGAACGGGAGGCGGTGCTGGTCGCCGCCGAGCCGCACGGGGTCGCGTGGCCCGCCGGTGCGGCCTACGTCGTGCACGCCGCCGCCAGCGCGTGGGACGGCCTGGAAGCCGGCGCGGGCGTGCTCGCCGGCCGTCGCCTGCAGGTGCGGGTGGAGGGCCGAGGGCAGGCGGCGCGCCCGCGCGCGGGTGAGCTCGCCCGCGCCGGCTGAACCGTGGCCGGCACGCTCGAGGCTGCCGCCACCCGGACCTGCGCGCTGTGGTGCCCCGACTGGCCCGTCGTCGCCGCCCGGCGCCGGGATCCCGGCCTGGTCGACGCGCCGGTCGTCGTCACCGAGCGCGGCCCGCGCGGGTTGGTGGTGCGCTCGGCGTCGGCCGAGGCCCGTGCGGAGGGCGTGGCCGTCGGTTTGCGGCGCCGCGAGGCGGAGGCGCGCTGTGCGGGCCTCGTGGTGCTCGATGCCGACGACACCGCCGACGCGCGTGCCTTCGAGCTGGTGGTCCGTGCGGTCGAGGAGCTCGTGCCGCGCCTGGTGCTCGAGCGGCCGGGCCAGCTGTCGTTCCCGACGCGCGGGCCGTCGCGCTACTTCGGTGGTGACGACGCGATGGCGACCCGGATCGTCGCCCGCGTGCGTGAGCTCGCGGTGCCCGACGTGCGCGCCGGCATCGCCGACGGCACCTTCGCCGCGGGACTGGCGGCGCGGGCCACCGAGGAGCGGGCGCTCGACGTGGTGGTGGTGCCGCCGGGAACGTCGCCCGCGTTCCTCGCGTCGTGGCCGGTGACGGTACTGGCCGGTTCGGTCGATGCCGCCCACGGCGGTGGTGGTGAGCTCGTCGATCTCCTCGCCCGGCTCGGCCTGCGCACCCTCGGCGCGTTCGCCGAGCTTCCGTCCGCCGCCGTGCTCGGGCGCTTCGGCCCCCCGGGCGCGCTCGCCCACCGTCTGGCGTGCGGGGAGGAGGAGCACGAGCCGGTGGCGACGGTGCCGCCCGAGGAGCTGCTCGAGTCGATGGAGCTCGACCCACCGGCGATGCGCGTCGACGAAGCGGCGTTCGCGGCGAAGATGCTCGCCGACCGGATGCTGGCCCGTCTCGAGGCGCGCGGGCTGTGCTGCGCGCGCGTGATCGTCGAGGCCGAGACCGAGCACGGCGAATGGCTCACGCGCTGTTGGCGGCACGAGGGCGCGCTCACGCCACCGGCGCTGATGGCGCGCGTGCGCTGGCAGCTCGACGCGTGGTTGACGACCAACACCGTGACCGCCGGTCTGTCGTTGCTGCGGCTGGTGCCCGACGACCTCGGCCCCGCCGCCGGGCGGCAGCTGGGGTTCTGGGGCGGTGACCCCGCCGCCGCCGACCGCGCCGGGCGCACCCTCGCCCGGGTGCAGGGGATGCTCGGTCCCGACGCGGTCGTCACCGCGGTGCCCGCGGGCGGGCGCACGCCGGTGGAGCGGGTGCGCTGGGTGCCCTGGGGTGAGTCCCGCGACGAGGCGGCGGGCGGCGCGGGGCTTCCCTGGCCGGGCGCGGTGCCGGGGCCGGCGCCGGCGCGTGTGTACGACCCGCCGCTGCCTGCCGACCTGCTCGACGCCGACGGTGAACCGGTCACGGTGTCGGGCCGCGGCGAGCCGTCGGCCGCGCCGGCGGGGTTGTGGTGCGCGGCGTTGCCCGGTGGCGGCGGGGCGCTGGAGTCGTGGAGCGGGCCGTGGGCCCACGATCTCCGGTGGTGGGACCACCGGCGCCGGCGCGCACTGTGGCAGGTGGTCGTCGACGGCGGTGTCGCCTGCCTCGTGGTGCTCGAGCGTGGCCGCGCCGCGGTGGAGGCGATCTACGACTGACCGCCGCCCCCCGAACGAACTTGCGTCACTTCACCGCGCTATACGCGGTCAAGTGACGCATCGTCGCCCGAGAGGGTGGAGTCAGAGCAGGTCGATGCCGACGGGGAGGGCGCGGGCGCGCCAGGAGACGAGCTCGCCGGCGTTGCGGGGCTGGTACTTGTCGAACACGAGCGTGCGGGCCCGTTCGTCCTCGGCCGGGTCGTCGATCACCCGCCCGCGCCCGGCGTGGGTCACGTCGCCGATCCGGACGGTCACACGCGGCTCCGCCTGCAGGTTGCGGACCCAGTCGGAGCCGTCGCCGGCCCCCGCGAGCAGGTAGAGCGTGTCGCCGTCACGCGCGTACCAGATCTCGATCTCGTGGTCGTTCCCGGTGACGCGGCCGCGCGTGGTCAGGTAGCAGTAGTCGTCGTCACCCGCCATGGGTCACGCGCGCGGCGTCACGCGTCGGCGACGCGCTCGTAGCCCACCGCCGGCGTGCCCGGGGGCTTGAGGTCCTCGGGCCCGGCGCCGGCGCGGTCGAGCAGCACCTCGCCCTCGAGCCCGTCGGGGTCGATGAAGAACAGGCTGATGGCGATCCCGAAGTCGGTGACGAAGCCGTCGGTGCAGCCCCGGGTGATCAGCCGCTCGCGGATGAGGTCGAAGGCGGTCTGTGACGCCGCCTGGAGGCCGATGTGGTCGATCCGGCCTCGGCCGAACATCGGGGTCTGGTGCTCGGCCTCGGTGTTGCCGGGCAGCTCGAACACGTTGAGCTGGGTGTGGGGGCCGACGGTCACGAACGACAACCGTCCCTGCTGCTCGCCCTCGCTGATCGCCTGGTCGGCGAAGACCTCGGCGTCGAACACGTCGCGGTAGAAGGCGTGCAGCCGGTCGGTGTCCTGGGTGAGCACGGCCACGTGGTTGATGCCTGACAACAACATGGCCCGATGGTATGGCCGACCGGGGCCGGCGGTCCGGGCCGGGCCCGGTTGCGGGATCGAACACACGTTCGGTACGGTCGGGGCCATGAGCGGCAACCGGTCGGGCTACGCCGAGCTGCACTGTCACACCAATTTCTCCTTCCTCGACGGCGCCAGCCACCCCGAGGAGCTGGCGGTGGAGGCGGCGCGCCTCGGGCTGGCGGGGTTGGCCGTGACCGACCACGACGGTCTCTACGGCGTCGTCCGCTTCGCGCTGGCGGCGCGCGACCACGGCCTCCCCACCGTGTTCGGGGCGGAGATGACGCTGGGGATCACCCGGCCCGCCAACGGCGAGCCCGATCCCGAGGGAGAGCACCTGCTGGTGCTGGCGGAGGGCCCGGTCGGGTACGCGCGCCTGGCCCGGGCGATCAGCGAGGCGCAGCTGCAGGGGGAGAAGGGAGCGCCGCGCACCACGGTCGAGGCGCTGGCCGGCGCGGCGCGGGCCCCGGTGCACCTCCACCCACAGCCGAGCGCCCGCAACGACAGCTGGTACGTGCTCACCGGATGCCGCAAGGGCACGGTGCCGGCGGCGTTGGTGCGCGACGGTCCCGCCGCCGCGCGCGACGCGCTCGAGCGGCTCGTCGCCGGCTTCGGACGCGACCGCGTGCTGGTGGAGCTGTGGGACCACGGTGACCCGATCGATCGTCACCGCAACGACGCGCTGGCCCGGGTGGCGATGGCGGTCGGGGTCGACGTCGTCGCCACCAACAATGTGCACTACGCCACGCCCGCGCAGCGCCCTCTGGCCACCGCGTTGGCGGCGGTGCGGGCACGCCGTTCGCTCGACGAGATCGACGGCTGGCTCCCGGCGGCTCCCTTCGCCCACCTCCGCAGCGCCGCGGAGCAGGCTCGTCGCTTCGCGCGCTGGCCGGGTGCGGTCGAGCGCACGGTCGACGTGGCGCAGGCGTGCGCGTTCGACCTCCGGCACGCCGCGCCCGAGCTCCCCGACCACGACGTCCCTGCCGGCCACACCGAGATGACCTGGCTGCGCGAGCTCACCGCACGTGGCGCCCACCTCCGGTACCCGTCGACGCACCCGAACCACGAGCAGGCGCTGCACCAGATCGCGCACGAGCTCGACGTGATCGAGCAGCTCAACTTTCCCGGCTACTTCCTCGTGCTGGTCGACATCGTGGGCTTCTGCAAGGTGCACGACATCTATTGCCAGGGCCGGGGGAGCGCGGCCAACAGCGCGGTCTGCTATGCGCTCGGGGTCACCCAGGCCGACGCGGTCGCGCTCGGCCTGTTGTTCGAGCGGTTCCTCTCGCTCGAGCGCGACGGCCCCCCCGACATCGACCTCGACATCGAGCACCAGCGGCGGGAGGAGGTGATCCAGTACGTTTACGACAAGTACGGCCGCGAGCGCGCCGCGCAGGTCGCCAACGTGATCACGTACCGGCCGCGCTCGGCGCTGCGGGAGATGGCGAAGGTCGTGGGTCTCTCACCCGGCCACGCCGATGCGCTCACCAAGTGGATCGACCGGTGGGGCGCGAGCGAACGGTCGCGGGCCGGGTACCCCGGCCCACAGGGAGCGAGCCGTCGAGCAGGCGACTCCGGCAGCTTCGAAGGGCTCCGCGACGACGGCCCCCCGGTCCCGAAGCTGGCGCTCGATCTCGCCGAGCAGGTGATCGACTTCCCGCGTCACCTGGGCATCCACTCGGGCGGGATGGTGATGGCCGACCGCCCGCTCACCGAGTGCTGCCCCGTGGAGTGGGCGCGCATGGAGAACCGCTCGGTGCTGCAGTGGGACAAGGAGGACTGTGCCGCGGCGGGTCTGGTGAAGTTCGACCTGCTCGGCCTGGGCATGCTCACGATGTTGCACCTCGCGGTCGACCTCGTGCGCGAGCACGAAGGTGTCGACGTCGACCTCGCCACCATCCCGCAGGAGCCCGAGGTGTACGCGCTGCTCAGCGCGGCCGACACCATCGGCGTGTTCCAGGTGGAGAGCCGCGCCCAGATGGCCACGCTGCCACGGCTGCGGCCCGAGTGCTTCTACGACCTGGTGGTGGAGGTGGCGCTCATCCGTCCCGGGCCGATCCAGGGTGGCTCGGTGCACCCGTACCTGCGACGCCGCAACGGCGCCGAGCCGATCACCTACCCGCACCCGCTGTTGGAGAAGTGCCTGGAGAAGACCCTCGGCGTGCCGCTGTTCCAGGAACAGCTCATGCAGATGGCCATCGACGTCGCCGGGTTCACCCCGGGGGAGTCCGACCGGCTGCGCCAGGCGATGGGGTCGAAGCGGTCGCGGGCGCGGATGGCGGCGATGCGCGACCGGCTGCTCGTGGGCATGGCCGCGCGCGGCATCACCGGCGAGGTCGCCGACGACATCGTGCACAAGATCGAGGGCTTCGCCGACTTCGGGTTCCCCGAGAGCCACTCGGTGAGCTTCGCCTACCTGGTGTACGCGAGCTCGTGGATCAAGATGCACTATCCGACCGAGTTCGCCTGCGCGCTGCTCAACGCGCAACCGATGGGCTTCTACTCGCCGCACACCATCGTGCGCGACGCCACCCGACACGGCGTCGAGGTCCTCGGCCCGTGCGTGGAACGATCGCGTCGCGACTGCACGCTGGAACCGCGCACCGAAGCCGCGGGGCCCATCGGCCGGCCCGGTCCGGGCTGGCACGCCGACCCGTCGATCCATGCCCTTCGGGTGGGCCTCCGGTACGTCCGCGGGTTGAGCGACGCCCTGCTCGATCGCATCGACGACGAGCGCGCCGAGCGGTCCTTCCTCGACCTCGCCGACTTCACCCGCCGCACCGGTGCGCCCACCGACGCGCTGGAGGCGCTCGCCACCGCGGGGGCGTTCGGTTGCTTCGGGCAGGGTCGGCGGGAGGCGCTGTGGGCCGCGGGAGCGTTGCGCGACGCCCGGCCCGACAAGCTGCCGGGCATGGTGACCGGGGCCGAGGCGCCGAAGCTGCCGGGCATGCACGAGGTCGAGGAGATCGCGGCCGACCTCTGGGCCACGGGATTGTCGGCGGCCCGTCATCCCACCGAGATGGTGCGCGAGCAGCTGGCGGCGCGCGGGATCGTCACCGCCGAAGACCTGCGCTCGTTGCCCGACCGCGCGGTGGTCGACATCGCGGGCGTGGTCACGCACCGGCAGCAACCGTCGACGGCGAAAGGGGTGATCTTCCTCAACCTCGAGGACGAGACCGG
>DATBBL010000172.1:0-7828 GCA_036271015.1 Acidimicrobiia bacterium | reverse complement strand
ACCTGATGGAGCAGAGCTTCATCGCCGCGCGTGCCATCGCGATGGCCGGCATCGCTCCCCCTCCGTCAGGTGCCACGCCTCCGGGCACCGGGCCACCCGCCACGGCGCGGCTCGCGCCGTACCCGCTCTTCCACGTGTCGGGGATGTCGATGGCGGTGTCGACGGTCATGTCGGGGAGCACGAGCGTCTGGCCGCTCGGTCGCTTCGACGCCGGCCAGGTGATCGAGCTGACCAAGCAGGAGCAGATCTCGGTCTGGGGTGGTGGCACCACCCACGTCGTCCGGCTCCTCCAGCATCCCGACGTCGCCACCATCGCGCCGACCCAGATCAGCAGCGTCGGCGTGGGTGGGTCGGCCACCCCGCCCGACGTCGTGCGCCAGATCGAGGCGCGGTTCCCGCACCTCACCGGGGGCGTCTCGTCCGGGTACGGGTCGACCGAGACCGGGCTGATCAGCTGGGCTCCGGGGTGGATGCTCAAAGCTGCGCCGGACTGCGTCGGCCCGCTCATGCCCACCGTGGACGCCCGCATCACCGACGACGACGGCACCGAGCTGCCGCCCGGCTCGGAAGGCAACATCGAAGCCCGCAGCTGGATGTCGATGCTCGGGTACTGGCAGAACGACGCCGCCGACGCCGAGACCATCCGCCCCGGGCGGTGGATACGCACCGGCGACTTCGGTCGACTCGACCGCGGCATCCTGTTCATCGCGTCCCGCAAGCGCGACCTGATCATCCGCGGCGGGGAGAACATCTACCCGTTCGAGATCGAGCACCGGCTCGACGAGCACCCCGACGTCGTGGAGGCCGCGGTCTACGGCATCGACGATCCGGTGCACGGACAGGAGGTGAAGGCGGTGGTCGTCGTGCGCGAGGGGACCGACCTCTCCGAGGAGGCGGTGCGCGCGTTCTGCGCCGCTACCCTCGCGTCGTACAAGGTGCCGTCGGTGGTGGAGATCCGCACCGCGCCGCTGCCGCGCACCGCGACCGGCAAGGTGATGAAGCAGGTCCTCGCCGGCGACGTGGAGAACACGTTCGTCGAGGAGTGAGAGGATCGGCCGCGGGATGAGCATCGGACCCGCCGACACCCCCGACACCACCGCCGCCGGACCGCAGCTCGCGGCGTCGGCAGTGGTCATCGGCGCGGTGCGACTCGGTGAGGGATCGCTGCTGGCCGAGGGCGCGGTCGTGCGCTCGTCCGGCGCCGGCATCGCGATCGGCACCGGCTCGGCGGTGCTGGAGAACTCGGTGGTGATCGGCACCGGGACCATGGGCACGAACATCGGACGGCGGAGCGTCTTCGGTCACCGCTGTCTGGTCGTCGGCGCGGTCGTGGGCGACCTCTGCGAGATCGGCAACGCGTCGGTGCTCATGCCCGGCGCTCGCCTCGGCGATCGGGTGTTCCTCGGCGAAGGCACGGTCGTGCCCGGCGGGACGACGCTGCCGAGCGACGTCGTGGCGGTCGGGCGGCCGGCGCGCATCGTGCGGGTCGCGTCGGCCGAAGACCTCGGGCGCCTCACCCAGCTCCGCGGCGGCGAGCTGACGATCCCGCCGTCGACGTCCGTCACCGTCGAGGGCACCCACGAGAGGAACACCATGGACCAGCTGCACGAGTACCGCGGCATCGTGCCGACCGTCGCCGGTTCGGCCATCCTCTTGCCCACCGCCGAGCTCACGGGAGACGTGGTCGTCGGCGAACGCACGATCATCGCCGCCGGCGTCAAGATCATCGGTGACTCCCACGGACCGGTGCGCATCGGCAACGACGTGCAGATCCTCGAGAACACGGTCCTCCACCTCCTGCCGGACAACGACCTCGTGCTCGACGACGGCGTGATCATCGGACCGGGCGCGATGATCCACGGCTGTCGGATCGGCGCCGGCTCGGTGGTCGAACCCGGGGCCATCGTCTGCGACGGCAGCGAGCTCGGCGCCGGCTGCATCGTGCGCGCGGGCGCCGTCGTCAAACAACGCTCCCGCTTCGCGTCGGGCACCGACGTCGACGGCTTCCCTGCGGCCGAGGTCGGACGCGTCACCGGCGCCCCGCCCGTGCCCGCGTGGGCATGGGCGCACGGCGACCTCCGCGAGCTGCGCGCCGGCGGGCCGGACCGGTGACCGGTCGTGCGGCACCCCGCCGGCGCGGTGCGTGATGCCCCACTGGCTGGGGATCACGCTCGGGCTCGTCATTCTGGTCCTCACGTGGATCAGCGTCGTCTCGACGCTCGTGCTCCCGCGCCCGAACACCGGCCCCGTACAGCTGTCGCTCTGGGTCAACAAGTCGACGCGACGGTTCTTCTTCGTGCTGGCCCGCTTCCGGCGCACCTACGAGGGCAAGGACGCGGCGCTGGCGCCGATCGGGCCGGTTGCCCTGCTGGGTCAGCTCGCGGCCTGGTTGGTGCTGTTCGGAATCGCCTTCTCGATCATGCTGGCTCCGTACACCGACGACGTCGGCCACGCCGCGAGCGAGGTCGGCGCGGCGATGTTCACCCTCGGGCTGGCGCGCTCCGCAAGGTTCACCAACGACACGATCGTCATCGCCGCCGCGGCATCGGGGTTCGTCGTCATCGCGCTGCAGATCGCCTACCTGCCCGCGCTCTACTCCGCGTTCAACCGTCGCGAGTCACTCATCACCATGCTCGCCAGCCGCGCCGGTGAGCCGTCGTGGGGGCCGGAGATCCTCATCCGCCACCAGCTCGTCGGCATCGTCGACTCGCTCCCCGACTTCTACGGGCAGTGGGAGCAGTGGGCGGCCGACTTCTCCGAGTCGCACTCGACCTATCCCGTGCTCCTGCTCTTCCGATCGCCCGACCCGTGGTCGTCGTGGGCGATCGCGCTGCTCTCGGTCCTCGACGCGGCCGCCATGCAGCTCGCGTTGAACCCCGCCACCGCGCCGTCGCAGGCGCGGCTGTCGTTGCGGATGGGATACACCGCGCTGCGGCGGATCTCGGACGCGCTCGGGTGGAGCTACGAACCCGACCCCCTGCCCGACGATCCGATCTCGCTGACGCCGGCGGAGTTCGAGCGCGCGGTACGGCTGCTGCAGGAGGTCGGGTTCGCGATCGAGCGCGAGCCCGACGAGGCGTGGCAGCACTTCCGCGGGTGGCGGGTCAACTACGAAGACCTCGCGTACCGCTGGGCCGCACGGGTGATGGCGCCACCCGCGCCATGGTCGGGCCCGCGCCCCGGGCTCGGCCCGCAGGTGATCACCCCGCAACGACCGCCACACCGTTCACCCGACTCGCGCGAACCGTCCCTCTATCGGCGGCCCGACTTCGACGTGTGAGGCTCGTGCCATGAGGTGACCTCTGGTGGTGCCGCTCGCGTGAGCCAGTCGGCGTGAGCGAACCTGAGACGGCGCGAAGAAGCACACCAATCCGATGGACGGCCGAATCCGTATCCTCCAGTGAGCCGGACCGGCCGCCCTGCCCGGCTCGAGACCGAAGCGCCGCACCCCTCCGCGGCGCTTCGGCGCGCGCGGGGTCGGAGGGCCATCCCCTGCGGCTACGACACCGCCGAGCGACCGCGCCGGCTGAGCCGCCACTCCTGGTCGCCGTCCGAGCGCCACCACTGCTCGCTGGTCTCGCGGTCGGTGATCTCCTGGCGTTCGCCCGTGGGATGGAGCGGATAGTTCACGTCGCAGGCGTCCCGGGCGTCGTCGAAGGTCTCGAAGTGCCCGACGTGGGCGCGACCGGAGTCCGGTGCGCCGGTGGTCCGCCGCACGCGGTACCGCGCCTCGGGATCCGCGGCGTACGTGTGCACGACGTCGTCGGCGGCGTGACGCTCGATCGAGGCGCCGCAGGCCCAGCACGTCGCGCCGCTCGTCCGGTCCCGGACCGCGATCGCGACCTCGGCGCCGCAGACCCCGCATCCGATGGTCACGACGGCCCTCGTCGCAGCGACGGCGTGTCGTATACAGGAGGGTCCTCGGCGGGGGTGCCGCCGGGGACGCTGCGCACCCACTTCGTCCATTGGGCACCGTCCCACCACCGCTCCGGGTGTCGTCCGAAGTGGTCGGGGTACCAACCCTCACCGGGCACCTGCGCGGCCGCGGTCGTCGGCCTCGAGCCCGGGACCGCGTAGGCGGTGTCGTACGCCGACTTCTTCGCCGGGATCACCGCGATGATGACGATCCCGATCAGGCCGAGGACCACCCCGAGGAACGCGCCGAGCCCACCTCGCCCCTTGCCGTCGCCGATCTTCCAGCCGATGAACCCACAGACGGCCCAGACGATTACGAGAAAAGCCACGGTGCCACCTCGAGGTCGGTCCGACCCGCATCCGGGATCATGCTGAAGACTTCGGACCCATCGCCGTCCGACCTGAGCACAATTCGGACAGCGCCACTGCCCGATCGGTTCACGTAACGTCCGGTGACGCCATCTCCGGAGGATCGGCCATGACCAGCCACGGAAGCGACATCGACCGCACCGCCGAGTGGGACGAGCTCCGGGCCCGGCACCTCCGGTCGCGCCCCGACCGCCCGCCGTCGGCCGCCCGGGGCGTGCACCACGTCGCCTTGCTCTCCAGCGACGTCGAGCGGACCATCCGCTTCTACCAGGAGCTGCTCGAGTTCCCGCTCACCGACCTGTTCGAGAACCGCGACTACGCAGGGTCGACGCACTTCTTCTTCGACATCGGCCACGGGAACGCGCTGGCCTTCTTCGACATGCCGGGCCTCGACCTCGGCCCCTACGCCGAGGTGCTCGGAGGCCTGCACCACCTCGCGATCTCCGTCGAGCCCGATCGCTGGGCGCACCTCAAGGCGAAAATCGAGGCTGCCGGGATCGACACCCAGCACATCGACGGGTCGTCGCTCTACTTCACCGGGCCCGACGGCGAGCGCATCGAGCTGATCAGCGACCCGCTGGAGGAGATGTACGGCCGCGCCATCGGCTGACGTCGTCCGGCCTCGTCCCACTCCGATACCGGCCTGCGCCGGGCTCTCCGGGCGTCGAATTCGCCCCTCGTCACGCTGAGGCACCCCCGCCATACCGCCCCGGATCGCAATTCCGGCTCAAGATCGCGCCTCCGCCACCGATGTCCTCTGGGGGAGGGGCCGCCGGGGCCCCGGAGGCTGATCGTGACCGAACAGCGGCGTTCACAGCGCCACGACGTCGAGTGGGTGTGCCGATACCGGCTCCTCCGACCATCGGCCTGGCGGCCGTGCCGGCTCATCGACGTCTCCGACACGGGCGCCGCGTTCGAACCCTTCGAGCTGTCCCTCGAGGAGACCCCCGCCGGTGAGGTCGAGCTGATGCTCTCGACCCCCAGCGGTTCCGCCGAGCCGTTTCGCCTCGTGGGACAGGTCCGCCACCTGACCCGGACGTCGCTCGGTCGGACGCGGGTCGGGATCCGGTTCACCGATGTGGACGCGGGCGAACGGGCGCGGCTCCTGGGCCTCGCCGACCAGCTCCTCTGATCCGCCGCCCTCCTCCCGATCGACGAGGGAGCTGCGAGCTCCGAAGATGTGCGCGTTGCTCGCATCCGGTCGAACACGCGCACGATCAGAGCGGCGCCGTCACGCGTCGGAGGCCGCGACCGCGGCCAGGATGGCGTCGATCGCGGCCGACGGGTGCGACACCATCGACACGTGCGATGCCCCGACCTCGGTGATCGTGGCGCCCGCCCGCTCCGCCATGCTGCGTTGCGTGGCCGGCGGGATGATGCGGTCCTCGGTGCCGACGACCGCCCAACTCGGGATCGTCTTCCACGCCGCGGTCTCGGTCGCGGCGGTGTTGGCACCGAGCGTGATCGGACGCTGACTCGCGACGATCAACCACCGGTCCGCCTCGGAGAGGTCCTGCGCGAAGGAAACGTGCACCGTCGACGGCTTGAGGAACGCGTCCGCGTCCCCCTCCGGGGCGCCGGGGTAGCCGACGATGTCCAACACGGTCGTGGGGTCGGGCACGTCGAGCGCCGATCCCGACCCACCGAGGATCTGGAAGACGTTCTCACCGACCTCCGGGATGAACGCGTCGACGTACACGAGCGCCTTGACGTCACCACCGCCGGTCCCGGCGTTCGTGATCACCGCGCCACCGTAGGAATGACCGACCAGGACGACGGGACCCGTCGTCCGCTGCGCGAGGAACGACGCGATGTACGCGGCGTCTCCTGCCACGCCGCGCAGGAGATTGGGAGGAGTGAGGACCGTGAAGTCCTGACCTTGGAGCTCCGTCGACACCGCATTCCAGCTCGATCCGTCGGCCCACGCGCCGTGGACGAGGACGATGGTCGGCTTGGGCATGTGCTGCTTCCCTTCTCACCGCCGAGGACTCCCGGCGCCGGCCCGCGACCCTATGCCGCGGGCGGTGGCCGGCGGTCAGGGCTCTGCGGGGCAGCTGCCGAGTCAGCCGACCTTGAGTGACGGCGGGTAGGTCTTTCGCGAGCAACGGTACGGAATTTGCTGGATCCACTTCGTGCCGTCGCTGTACGCGACCTCCCCACAGGATGGGTAGCTCATCACGGAGGTCCGCGGGTAGTTGTCAGTCACCGCCGAGACGTGCTCCGGGAGCACGCATCCTCCGCTTCGTCAGGTGTCGACCGCGCTTGCGGCGCCCAGTTCGGCGCACGCGATCTCCGCGGCGCGCTTGCGGTCGACCTTGTCCCGGGGCGTGAGGGGAACGCGCGCCAGCGGGAACAGCAAGCGAGGAACCTTGTAGTGCGCGAGGTCGCCACGCATCTGCTCGAGGAGGGCGGCGTCATCACGCGCGCCCGCCCACACGATCCCGGCGACCGGGATCTCGCCCAACCGCTCGTCGGGGAGCCCGACCACCACCGCGTCCGACACCAGTGCCGAACGCCGGGCGACGTCCTCCACCTCGGCGGGGTACACGTTGAACCCGCCGACGATGATCTTCTCCTGCACCCGGCCGGTGATGTACAGGATGTCGTCGTCCATGCGGCCGACGTCGCCGGTGGCGAACCAGCCGTCCTCGTCCACCGGCACGTGCTCACCGCCGATGAACTCGCTCGTGGCCTCGTCGGTGCGCACGATGATCTCGCCCTCGCCGTCGGGGCGGTCGTCGTCGAGGCGGCGGATCTGCACCTCGACGCCCGCCGCGACGCGCCCGACCGAACCGGGCCCGCGTCGTCCGGCCACGACGTCGTCATAGCGCTCCTGCGCGACCGCACCGACCTCGCTCATCCCGTACGCCTGCATGACGGGGACGCGGTAGCGCGCCTCGAACCGCTCGCGGGTGTCGATCGACAGCGGCGCGGTACCGGAGGTCACGTACTTGACGCCGCGCAGGTCGAGCGAGGCTTCGGTGGTGGCCAACATGTGGATCATCGTCGGCGTGAGTTGCAGCGAGTCCATCTCGAAGCGCGTGAGCAGCGCGCGCACCGCCGGGACGGTGAACCGCGGCACGATCACCGTCGGACGGCCGATCCACATGCGGAAGCCGATGCGGCTGTAGCCGGCCATGTGGCCGAACGGGGTGAAGACGACGCCGGGCGCCAGGTGCGCGGGCGCCGGTCCCGGGCGGTAGTCGCTCGTGCGCGCGTACGCGGCCGCCACGCGTCGCGACGAGGCGATGACGTCGCCGTGCGTGTGCGTGATCCCTTTGGGCGTGCCGGTCGTGCCCGACGTGAAGAGCGCCAGCGCGAGGTCGTCCGGCGCCGGGAGGACGAGGTCGGCGGCGTCCCAGTCGGTCTCGCCGGGATCCGCCTCGCCCTCGAGGAGGCCATCGGCGTCGAGTCGGAGCGCCCGGTGGTCTCCCGGGAGCTCGGGCGCGTCGGTGACGGTCACGACCGTGGCGACCTCGGCCATCTCGAACAACCGCGCCGCCCCGACCCCGGGGAGCAACGTGCCCACCGCGGCGACGGCAGC
>DATBBL010000171.1:0-20729 GCA_036271015.1 Acidimicrobiia bacterium | reverse complement strand
TGCCCGTTCTGCTACGTGATGATGGACGACGGCGTGAAGGAGAAGGGCCGCGACGAGGACGTCAAGGTCCAGGACATCGCCGAGCTGCTCCTCGAGGCGATCGAGACCGGCGAGCTCGCCCCTGCGCCGCTCACTGCGGAGTTCCGACCCGGCGTCTGAAGCGTCATCCAGCGCGCGGGTGGCGGAAGCACTCGACGACGTGGTCGTCGACCAGCCCGGCCGCCTGCATGAACGCGTACGCCGTGGTCGGGCCGACGAAGCGGAAGCCGCGTCGCTTGAGCTCCTTGCTCAGCGCCTTCGACTGGTCGGTCGACGCGGGCAGGTCTCCGAGCTCGTGCCATTCGCCCACGATCGGACGGCCGTCGACCGCACTCCACACGAGGGCGTCGAAACTGCCCTGCTCGGCCTGCACCTCGAGGATCCGTCGGGCGTTGTTGACCGTCGACTCGATCTTCCCCCGGTTGCGAACGATGGAGGCGTCGGTGAGGAGGCGCTCGACGTCGCGCTCGGTGTACGCCGCGACGCGCGCGGGGTCGAAGTTGGCGAAGGCGGTTCGGTACCCCGCTCGCTTGTTGAGGATCGTGCGCCAGCTCAAACCGGCCTGCGCGCCTTCGAGCGTCAGCAGCTCGAACAGCCCGGCGTCGTCGTGGGTCGGCACGCCCCACTCGTCGTCGTGGTACGCGACCATGACCGGCTCGGTCCCGGCCCAGGCGCACCGCGTCGGTTCGTGCATCTCGACCTCGGATCGCTCGATGTCTTCGCCGGCCTCGTGCCACGGGCGGGACCGTCCGTGAGCGTACGCGGCGTTCGTCGCGCGGCTCGTCCGCGCCGGTGCGGCACGCGGTACCGTGCAATCACCGTCGGCGACACGCCCTCGGACCGGGTCCGACGCACACGAGCAGAGCCCCATGCCCCTCGCCCCGCCTGAGCCCGACGAATCCGGCATCTGGCCCGACGCGTGGCTCCTGAAGGCCGTCGAGTCCGGCATCATCGCGGCACCACAGTTCGTCGAGCGTCAGCTGCAACCCGCCAGCGTCGATCTCACGCTGGGCGACATCGCGTACCGCCTCCGGTGCAGCTTCCTCCCGGGGAAGAACGACGCGGTCGAGAACCAGATGCGCTCCTTCGTCGTCGGCCCGCCGATCCCGCTCGAGGACGGCGCCATCCTCGAGCGCAATCGCCCCTACCTCATCCCCCTGCGCGAGTCGCTGCAGCTCCCGAAGCGGGTCCGGGCGCGCGCCAACCCGAAGAGCTCCACCGGTCGCCTCGACGTGTTCACGCGGGTCATCACGGACCGCTCGGGCATGTTCGACGACATCAAGGGCGGGTACGCCGGGCCGCTGTACCTGGAGGTCGTGCCCCGGTCGTTCGCGGTCATGGCGCGGACCGGTCTCGCGCTGAACCAACTCCGCCTCATGAAGGGTGACATCGAGGTGAGCGACGGCGAGATCCGCGCCGCCCACCGCAGCGATCCGATCCTCTACCGGCACGGTCAGCCGGTCGATCGCCGCGACGTCTACGCGCAGGGCGGGTTGTGGCTCACGCTCGACCTCCTGAAGCGGGACGACGAACCCGTCGGCTATCGCGCCAAGCGCAACAGCAGCCTCATCGACCTCGGCGCGGTCGGGGCGCACGACCCGGAGGACTTCTGGGAGACCGTCGTGCCCGAAACCGGGAACCGGGTCGTCCTCGAGCCCGAGGACTTCTACCTCCTCCTGTCGGCCGAGGGCGTGCGGGTCCCGCCGCAGTATGCCGCCGAGATGACCGCGTTCGATCCGGCCGGCGGGGAGGTGCGCACGCACTACGCCGGGTTCTTCGATCCCGGCTTCGGGCACGACCCGACCGGGCTGTTCTCCCAGGGGAGCCGTGCGGCACTCGAGATCCGCGCCCACGACGTGCCGTTCGCGGTGGACCACCTGCAACGGGTGTGCACGCTGCGGTTCGAGCGCATGGCCGGTGAACCGACGGCGCTGTACGGCAGCCAGCGCGGCTCGCACTACCAGGGTCAGATGAGCACGCTCTCGAAGCACTTCCGGGCCGAGAACCGTCCCGACCAGATCACGTTCAGCCGCGCGCAGGCCACCCCCGCGCCCACCCGCGCCGTCCAACCCTCGCGCGAGGATCCGGGCGAGCGGTCCACGACGGAGCAGCCGCGGCTCGAGGACTTCTGAACGCCGGCGCGGTCGCGCCTCAGTCGTCACCGCCGAGATTGATGTTGCCGAGGCTGAAGCGGCTGCCGGAGCTGCCGTCACCGGAGTCGGTCGCCAGGTACGGCGACAGCGCGGCGGCCAGGTTGGGCAGCGGCAGGGTCTGGAGCCAGACCTTGCCCGGACCGGTGAGCTTGGCCAGGAACAGCGCGTCCGCGCCGAACAGGATGTTCTTGATCCCCTTGATCCGCTCCAGCTCGAAGGCCATCCCCGCCTCGAACATGCCGACGTGGCCCGGGTGGACCTGGATGACCTCGCCCGCCGCGAGGTCGTAGTCGACGACCTCGCCGTCGAGCTCGATCCACGCCGGCCCGGTGCCTGAGACCTTCTGCAGGATGAAGCCGGCGCCGCCGAAGAGACCGGCGCTGAACTTCTGCTGGAAGCCGATCTCCAGGTTCACCCCCGGAAGGCCGCACAGGTAGCCCCCGCGGTGGACCATGTAGCTCTGCTGGTCCGACACCTCGATGGGGAGGATCTGCCCCGGGACCTTGGTCGCGAACGCCACCATGCCCGGACCGCCCTGGGCGGTGAACTCGGTCATGAAGAAGCTGCCCCCGGCGACGGCCCGCTTGACCGCGCCGAACATGCCCTTCGCCCCGGCCTTGCCGCTCGCCGCGGTCTGCAGGTCGATGGGCCCGGTCATCCAGGAGAGCTCGCCGCCCTCGGCGACGATCGACTCGCCCGCGGCGAGCTGCATCTCGAGCACCGGCATCGTGGTGCCGATCACCTTGTGGTCCATGGGCTGGCTCTCCTCTACTCGTCGGTCGGGTCGGGGCTGAAGTACGGACGGCTGCCGTCGACGGTGCAGCGGCGCATCACCCGGTGCGCCGGGTAGTGGTCGGACAGCGCGCGGTGGTTCGTGCTCGCCTCGTCCCAGATCGCGAGGTCGCCGGCCGTCCACCGCCAGCGGACGCCGAAGTTGGGGTTCTCGACGTGGCGGCGGAGGAAGTCGAGCAGGAGGTCGCTCTCGTCGCGGTGCATCCCGACGATCTGGTCCATGAACCCGCCGGCGACGAACAGCGCGCGCCGCCCGGTGACCGGATGCGTGCGGACGAGCGGGTGCTCGACCGGCGGGAACTCGGCCACGATGCGATCGGCCATCTCGTCCCCCGCGCCACGGGCGACCCGCTCCCGGAAGTCCGGGCCGGCGTGGTGGCGCACGGCGAGGCGGCAGCACAGCTGCTGCATGACGGGCGACAGCGCGTCATAGGCCGCGAACAGGCTCGCCCACATCGTGTCGCCGCCGCGCTCGGGAATGACCTTGGCGTTGAGGAACGCGTACGCGGGCGGCTCGGCGACCCAGGTGACGTCGGTGTGCCAGCCGTCGGCGTCGGGTGGGCTCTCGGCGGTGTCCTCGATGGTCGACGTGCGCGCGGTGCCGCCGAACATCCGGGTGAGCGGGTACTGCCCGACGGTGCCGAAGCTCGACGCGAACGCGACCTGCTCGTCCTCGCTCAGGTCCTGGTCGTGGAAGAACAGCACCGAGTGCTCGTGCAGCGCGTCGCGCAGCAGCGCCGCGGTGGCGTCGTCGAGCGCGTGGTGCAGGTCGGCGCCGCCGACGACCGCGCCGATGGCCGCCGTGGTGGGCGTGACGGTCGGGGTCAGGGTCGTGGCCATGCCGCAGCTCGTTTCTCGACGAACGCCCCCATGCCCTCGGCGATCTCGGCCGAGAGCCCGGGGACCATGAACAGGGAGACATCACCGGGCCGGAGCTGGGCGTTGAGATCGCGTTTGATGGTGGCGCGCGCGATCGGTCCGGTGCTGCGGATCTGCTCGAGGATCCACTCCGTGCGCGCGTCGAGCTCGTCGTGCGGCACGACTTCGCCCACCAGGCCCATCTCGGCTGCACGCGCGGCGTCGATGTCGACGGCGGTGAAGAACAGGAACCGCGCCCGGGCCAGGCCGACCACGTCGACCAGGCGCGCCGACATGTGGGGATCGGGCAGACCCCGCAGGAGCTCGGGGACACGGAAGCGTGCCCGGTCGGACGCGACGGTCACGTCGCAGTGCATCGCGAGATCGAGCCCACCGGCGATGCAGGCGCCGTTGATCTTGGCCACCCAGAGCTTGCGGCAGCGCTCGATGTGACGGAACGGGAAGTGGTCGGTGCCGTCCCACTCCGCGGCCAGGCCGTCCGGGTCCTCGGCGTGGCCGGCGAGGTCGCCGCCGACGCCGAACCACTCGCCGGTGCCGGTCAGGCACACCGCGTCGAGCTCCGACTGCCGATCGGCCCAGATCGCGGCCCGCTTCAGGCCCCGGTACATGTCCTGGGTGAACGCGTTGCGCTTCTCGACCCGATCGACGCGCACGTGCAGCACCCGGTCCGAGACCCGGGTGACGAGGTGGCGGCTCCCGAGATCCGGGGCGTCGAGCGTGGTCACGGCAGGTGGTAGACGGACGCGGCGTTGTCGTGCAGCACCTTCTGCACGACGTCGTCCGGCAGCGACGCGAGCACGTCCTGCGCATAGTCGCGCGGCCGCCGGCCGGGCGTGCGGGGACCGGGGTGCTGGCACGTCGGGTGCGGGTAGTCGCTCTCGAACAGGATGTTGTCGGGGTACTGCGCGATCGCATCGAGCGCGGCCTTCTGCTCGAACCAGAAGCAGCCGTAGATCTGACGCCGGAAGTACTCGCTCGGCAGCAGGTCGTACTCCGGATGCTCGTCGCGCACGCCGCCGTTGCGCCACTGCCAGTCGAAGGTCTCGAGCGCGGCCGGGATCCAGCCCACGCCCGACTCCACCGACACCAGCTGCAGCTCGGGGAAACGGTGGCACACGCCGCCGAAGATGAGATCGCCGATGCTGCGCAGGTTGTCGAGGAAGATGAACGACGACACCTTGGCGAAGTTCGTCATCCACCCCATCTCGGCGTCGTCGCCGAACTGCGTGCCCATCGAGCCGCCGCCGACGTGGAAGCTCACCGAGATGCCCGCCTCCTGGGCCGCCGCCCACACCGGGTCCCAGTGACGGTGCGCAAGCGGGGGCTGGCCGTAGTCCTGCGGCTGGTTGCAGAAGTTCACCGCCCGATGACCGAGCTCGATGCCGCGGTGGAGCTCGGCGATGGCGAGGTCGACGTCCCAGAACGGCAGTGCGGTCACCGCGAGCAGCCGGTCGGGATCGGCGCTGCACCAGTCGTGCAGGAAGTCGTTGTACGCGCGCACGCACTGCGCCACCAGGTCGCGATCGCCGAGACGCAGGAAGTAGCCGTTCCCGAAGCCGCCGACGTTCGGGTAGAGCACCTGGGCGCGGATGCCCTGTTCGTCGAGGAACCGCAAGCGGGCATCGGCTTCGTACATCGTCTCGGGGATCTCGTCGAACGTCTTGGGGATCGACACCGGCATGACGCCGTCGTGCCCGGCCATCGAGTAGTAGCCGGGATGCCCGAGCCGCTCGCCCGCCGCCATCCACACGTCGTTGCCGTCGATGCGCTCGACGTGCGGCACCCGCTCGCGCAGCGAGGCGGGCACGCGTGCGGTCCACGTGTCGGGTGGCTCCGTGAGATGGGTGTCGACGTCGATGACGTCGACCCGGTCGAACAGATCGGTCGGTGTGCCGGTGGAGGGCATGGTCCCTCTCTCAGAGTCCGAGGGGTCGGGTGCCGATGAGGTGGTCGGCTTCGAGCGCGGCGATCTCCTCCTCGGAGAGGCCGAGGTCGGTGAGGATCTCGTGGTTGTGCTGCCCCAGCGTCGGCGACGCGGTGCGCAGCCAGTGGTCGACGCCGGCGAACCGGAACGGCATCGACGGGTGGGCGCGGACGCCGATCACCGGGTGCTCCGGGTACTCGTAGTAGCCGCGGGCGACGTACTGCGGGTGGTCCGACGTGCGCCGGGCGTCGACCGCGGGCGCCGCCGGCACCCCTGCTGCGACGAGCAGGTCGACCGCCTTGTCGAGGTCGGTCTCCGCCGCCCACGCGCCCAGCTTCTCGTCGAGGAGGTCGTGGGCGGCGCGCCGGCCCTCGTGGGTCCGCAACGCGGGATCGGTCGCCCAGTCGGGCCGCCCGAGCGCGTCGACCAGGGCGGACCACTGCTCGTCGGTCGCGACCGAGAGCACCAGCCACCGCTCCCGGGTGTCGGTGGCGTACACACCCTGCGGCGCGGCCCACGGGCTGCGGCTCCCCTCGCGCGTCAACGCGTTGCCGTACTTCGTCCACTCGACGATGAGCTCGGCCGAGATGTTGAGCGCGGCCTCGAACATGCTGGACTCGACGAGCGAGCCGACACCGGTACGGTCACGCAGCTCCAGCGCCACGAGCGCGCCGACGACCGCGTGCATCCCCCCGTTCGGGTCACACGGACCCCGCTGGATCCGCGGCTGGTCGTCGACGTGACCGGTGAGCCACGCCAATCCGGTGACCTGTTCCATGGTCTGCGCGAACCCGGGGCGGTCGCGCCACGGACCGTCGAGACCGAACGCGGGCATGCGCACCATCACGGCTCGTGGGTTCGTGGCGTGCACGACGTCCCAACCGAGATCGAACTGCTCGATGACGCGGGGCGTGTAGTTCTCGACCACGAGGTCGGCCTGCTCGATCAGGCGCAGCGCCAGCGACCGCCCCTCGGCCCGGGTGAGGTCCAGCGTGAGGTCGCGCTTGTTGGTGTTCGACGTGTGGAAGAGCGCGCTGTACTCCCACCAGTCGTCACGATCGGTGCTGACACCGCTGGTGTAGCGCATGCCGTCGGCCCGGGTGACCGACTCCACGTGCACGACGTCGGCGCCGAGCGCGGCGAGCATCGCCGACGCCGACGGCCCCGCCCACCACGCGGTGAGGTCGACGACCTTGACCCCTTGCAACGGGAGCTCGGGCCCATGGGTCGCGGGCGGCTTCGGCGGACGCGGAACCACGGTGCCGGTGTGCTCGCCGAGGCGCGGGGCAGGTCGCGGCGGCGGCGCCAGCTCACCGTCGATGCGCCACGGGCGCCGCGGCACCCGGAAGGTCCCGCTCGGGTCGTCGGACAGCGACCCGCGGGCGTTCGCCTGCTCGAGATCGGCGACCGCGGGACCGTCCGACACCGGCGCCACCGGGATCCGCAGCTCGGCGGCCAGGGCCACGACCTCGGCGGTCGTGTGCCCGGTCGTCCAGTCGTGGATGATCCCGTTCCACTCCTCCCAGTTCTTGACCCGGTTGACGATCGCCGCCCAGAACCCCTCGTCGACGAGGTCGGGACGTTCGATCATCAGCAGGAAGCTGTCGAACTGGGTCCGGGTGTTGGTGTTGAACCCGACGTAGCCGTCGGAGGTCGGCTCGATCGAGGGAGTCTCGAAGCTGCGCCCCGGGCTGTCCGGGTTCGGGCGGCCGCGCAGCGAGTCCATGAGGTCGGCCGCGGTGGTGCCGGTGGTGTTGGCCACCTCCGAGATGGAGAGGTCGACCAGCTCGCCCGGGCCGCCGTGGCGCACCACGCGGCTCGCGGCCAACGCGGCGACGGCGGCGTACAGCCCGCTGACCCATTCCATGGTGCGCCCGCCGGCCTGCACGGGCTCCCGGCTCGGGTGGCCGCGCACGGCCAGCGCGCCGCTCTCGGCCTGGAGGATGATCTCGGTGGACGGGCGGCCGGCGTACGGCCCTTCCAAGCCGTACGGGGTGATGGCGACGACGACCAGTTGGGGATACCGCTCGTGGAGCGCAGCCGGATCGGCGGCGAGCCCCTGCGCGTCGGTGATCAGGATGTCGGCGCCCGCGAGGAGCGCGTCGAGCTCGTCGTCCAACCCGGCTTCGTGCCCGAACGGCGAAGTTGCTTTGATGATCGAGCGGTGGCCGAAGTGGAGGAACTGGAACAGCGCGCCCCCACCGTCGGCGGCGTTCGGGTCCGCCCCGGACCAGTACCCCTGGTTGGTCCAGCGACGGAGCGGATCGCCGTCGGGCCCCTCCACCTTGATCACGTCGGCGCCGGCGTCACCGAGGAGCTTGGCGCAGTATCCCCCCGGGATCCCGGAGGAGCAGTCGACCACCTGCAGATCCGTGAGCAGATCCATCGGGCAACGGTAACCCGTGGCGCAGGAAGCGGAACGGGGGTGACGTCGATAGCGTGGGCCCGATGCTGAACCGAGTCACCCAACTGCTGGGCGTCGAGCACCCCATCATCCAGGCGCCGATGGGATACATCGCGCGGGCGCAACTGGCGTCGGCGGTGTCGAACGCGGGCGCGCTCGGGATCATCGAGACGTCGTCGGGACAGCTCGACCAGGTGCGCGGTGAGATCGCCAAGATGCGCGACCTCACCGAGCGGCCGTTCGGGGTGAACATCGCGCAGTTGTGGGTGCGCGACCCCGGCATCGTCGACTTCGTGCACGACCAGGGCGTGCGGTTCGTCACCACGTCGGCCGGCGACCCGCACCGGTTCACCGACGCGCTCCACGAGGCCGACATCACCGTGTTCCACGTCGTGCCGAACCTGCGGTCGGCGCTGAAGGCGATCGACGCGGGGGTCGACGGCATCGTCGCCGAGGGTGGTGAAGGAGGCGGGTTCAAGAACACGCGCGACGTGGCGTCGATGGTGCTCGTGCCGTTGGTCTGCTCGCAGGTCGACGTACCGGTGATCGCCGCGGGCGGCATCTGCGACGGGCGCACCATGGCCGCAGCGTTCGCGCTGGGTGCAGAAGGCGTGCAGATGGGGACGCGCATGGTGTCGGCAGCGGAGTCGCCGGTGCACGACAACTACAAGAACCTCATCGTCGACGGGATCGAGACCGGGACCGTGATGCTCAACCGGTTCCACAAGCCGGGCTTCCGCGTCCTGGCCACGCCGTACAGCGAGGCGCTCGAGCAGAGCCAGGAGCAGGTGTCCATGGCCTCGCTCGACAACATCCTCTCCCTCTACTTCGATGGTGACCTCGATGCCGCGTTCGCGTTCGGCGGTCAAGTGGCGGGCCGCATCGACGCGGTGAAGCCGGTGGCCGAGATCATCGGCGACACCATCGCCGAGTTCCACGACACCGTGCGGACGCTCGCCAAGCACTACGAGTCGTGAACGATCGGCTGCCCGCGCTCGACGGGCTGCGCGTGCTCGAGGCGTCGGAAGGTGTCGCGGGCGCGTACGCGGGGAAGCTGCTGCGCGACCAGGGGGCCGACGTCGTGAAGCTGGAGCGCTCGGAGGGCGGTGACCCGCTGCGCCGATGGTCGGCGGCGACGCCCGACACGCCGACCGCCCAGACCGGCGCGCTGTTCGCATTCCTCAACGGCGGCAAGGCGAGCATGACCGGCACCGGCGCGACCCGCGCCGACGAGCTGATGGCCTGGGCCGACGTGATCCTGGGCGACGGCGCGACCGTCGCGCTGACCGAGGGCCGCCGCCGACCCGACACCAGCGTCGTCGCCATCGAGCCGCTCGGCGTCGAGGGTCCGCTGGCCGGCGCGCCCGCCACCGAGTTCACGCTGCAGGCGTGGTCCGGGCTGATGTCGGGCTGCGGCACCGTCGCCACGCCACCGCTGCAGATGGGGATCGCCCACGGCCGGTGGGCGGCCGGTGCGATGGCGGCGCTGGGCGCGCTCGCCGCCCACCGGTACGCGCGCCGCACGGGCACCGGGTCGGTCGTGGAGGTCAGCGCGCTCGAGGTGATGGCCGTCTGCCTGAACAACTACCCCGCCCTGTACCGACAGTTCACCGGCTCGGTGTCGTTCATGTCGCGCAGCGGCGACTGGCCCCAGGTCGTCCGTTGCCGGGACGGTTGGATCGGTCTCTGCGTGTTCACCGCGCAGCAGTGGGCCGACTTCGCGGCGATGATCGGTCGCGAGGACCTCGCGGGCGACGACCGTCTCAACTCGATGGGCGGCCGGGCCCGCAACCGCGAGCTGGCCGAATCGGTCGTGCGCCCGTGGCTGGAGACGCACACGCCGGCGGAGATCTGCGAGCTCGGTGCGCTGTTCCGCGTCCCGGTCGCCCTGGTGGGCAACGGGCGCGACGTGCTGACGATGGACCACTTCGTCGAGCGCGAGGTGTTCGTCGACCGCCCGGAGGGATTCCTCGCCCCGCGATCACCGTTCCTGATGTCGGCGTCGCCGGTACGGCCGGTCGCGGCCGCCCCCACGTTGGGTGGGGACGACGGCGACACCTCACGGCGCGACACGCGGCCCGAGCCGCATCCGCCGGCCACCGGCGCGGGAGGCGACCTGCCGCTCACCGGGGTGACCGTCGTCGACCTCACCGCGTTCTGGGCCGGGCCCGCGGCCACGCACCACCTCGCCACCCTCGGCGCCGAGGTGCTGAAGATCGAGTCGCCGACCCGGCCGGACGGCATGCGCTTCGCCACCGTGAAGCCGCCGAGCGACGCCGACTGGATGGAGTTCGGACCCACGTTCCACGGCACCAACCCGGCCAAGCGGTCGGTGACGATCGACTTCTCGACCCCGGAAGGCCGGGAGCTCGTGCTGCGGCTGGTCGAGCAGGCCGACGTGGTGGTCGAGAACTTCACGCCCCGGGTCCTGGGCAACGTCGGCCTCGAGTATCACGACCTCTTCGCCCGCAACCGCGACGTCATCCTGCTACGCATGCCGGCGTTCGGGCTCGACGGCCCGTGGCGCGACCGCAGCGGCTTCGCGCAGACCACCGAGCAGGTGTCGGGCATCGCCTGGATGACGGGCGAGGCCGACGGCGACGCGCTCGTCCGCAGCACCATCGACCCCATCGCGGGGATCCACGGTGCGTTCGTGGTGATGGCGGCGTTGGAGCACCGCGACCGGACCGGTGAAGGGCAGATGATCGAGATGCCAATGGTGGAGGTGGCGTTGAACGTCGCCGCCGAGCCCATCGTCACGTGGTCCGCCTACTCGACGTTGCTCGAGCGCGCCGGCAACCGCGGCGCGCCGGGAGCGCCCCAGGGTGTCTACGCGTGCGCGGGACACGAGCAGTGGGTGGCCCTGTCGATCACCGGTGACGACGAGTGGCGTGCGCTCGTGCGGGTCCTGGGCGAGCCGGAGTGGGCGACCGACGACGCGCTCGCCACCGGGACGGGGCGTCGGGCCGCACACGACCGCATCGACGCCGCACTCGCCGCGTGGTTCGACGGGCGCGACCGCGACGACGCTGTGGACGCGTTGCTCGCCGCCGGGGTCGCGGCCGCGCCGGTGTGGGACCAGATGATCCAGGACGAGCTCCCCCAATTGGCCGAGCGCGGCTTCACCCAGTGGATCGAGCACCCGCTCGCGGGGCTCGTCGGCTACCCGGGCACCGGCCTCCGCGCCGACCGGTTCGACAACTCGTACCGGGCGCCGGCGCCGACCGTCGGCCAGCACACGACCGAGGTGCTGCGCGACGAGCTCGGCCTCACCGACGAGGAGCTCGCCGCCCTCTCCCGGACCGGCGTCGTTTGAAGTCGTACAACGACACTGAACGGCGCATGTTCGTCAGGGAGTGCGGTGGCGGAGGGGACCGGCGGGGAGGCGGCCGTCGACGTCGGTGAAGCCGTACTCGTCGGCCAGGTCGCGGGCGGGCACGGCGCGACCGGTCCAACGGGCGACGTCGGGATCGGTGGCGAGCGCCACGACCGCGCGCCCGACGAAGCGCGGCGACTCGGACGTGCTGAGGTCGAGCGACTCGGGCAGGAGCCCGGCGGCGACGCCCAGGTCGATGCGCTCGGTGCGCACGAACCCGGGCCAGACCGACACCACCGACACGCCGTGCGGCGCCAGCTCGTGTGCGGTGTCGGCGGTGATGCGGTCGAGCGCGCACTTGCCCACGCCGTAGGCCACCTGCCACGCGTACTCCTCCGCGCCCGACGAGCTGACGTTGACGATCAGCCCAGCGCCGGCATCGACCATCGCGCGCGCCGCGAACACGCTCGCCACGTAGGCGGAGCGCGTCCCGATGTCGATCATGTCGTCCCAGTTCGAGACCGGCACCTCCCAGAACGGCTTGCCCGACGTGAGCTCATTGGTGACGATGAACGCGTTGTTCACGAGCACGTCGAGGCGACCGTGCTCGTCGAGCACGCGCTGGAAGAGCGCTTCGACGGCATCGTCGTCGCGGTGGTCGAGGGCGACGGCGACGCCCGTACCGCCAGCGGCAGTCACCTCGTCGGCAGTGGCACCGATCGTGCCCGGCAGCGGGTGGTCGTCCTCGCTCACCGAGCGCGCGGTGACGTAGACGGTCGCGCCGGCGGCACCGAGCTCGAGCGCGCAGCCCTTGCCGATGCCCCGGCTCGCCCCGGTGACGACAGCCACCCGGCCCTCGAGCGCTCCCGTCACCCGGGTTCCTCGCCCAGCCAAATCCGCACGCGCGCGGCGACGGCGTCGGGGCCGACCGCGGCCTCCGGGCCGAGCTCGACCAGCGGCCCGACCGGCCACCGGCCGGCGACATCGTCGCTCGGCGCCGCGTCGGCCGTGAACGACGTCCACGCTTGCTGCATGCGCGCCGACAACGCCTCGGCCGCGCCTTCCCGGGTGCCGACGGCACCGACGAACTCGCGCCACGTGCTCACGTCGAAGGTCCCGAAGGTGAACGGCAGGTCCAGCGCGTGGCACGCGCGCCGGACCGGCGCCTCCCACGTGAAGCGGTACCGGAACACCGGGTTGCCGCGCGCCTCGTGACCGCGCGCCAGGAGCTCGTTCGGCAGGTGCAGCTCGAGATCGGCGACCGCTTCTACGAGATCACCGCCGCACGTCGCGAACGCGGCGCGCACCCGCTCCTCGTCGGTGATATCGAGGTTGACCGCCTTGCTCGCGAGAAAGGTCAACGCGATGTCCTCGGGCAGCTGCGGCACCTGGTCGCGAAACAGCTCCATCTCGTGCGCGGTCGTGCCGACCACCAAGGGGATCGCGGGGAGCGCGGCCCGGTGCGCCGGGGCCCGCAGGAGGTCGTCGTCGACCCAGGGGTGGAACGGCATCATGCCGACCTTCGCCAGCGCGGCTTCGACCGTCTGGTCCTGCGCGGCGAGCAGCGCGTCGATCGGCGTGTCGCGCAGGTCGTCGACGCTCGCGGCCCCGGCGGCGGCGAGGTACTGCTCCCCCACCCAGGTGGCCGTGGCGGCGTCGAGCGCGCCCGCGACGGCACCGCTCTGCAGGATGGCACCCGCGACCCCGAGGTCGCCGGACGCGGATCCGGACGGCGGTGCCGTGGCGAGGAGGTGCGCAACGGTGCCCGACCCGGCCGACTCCCCCATCAGCACGATCCGCTCGGGGTCACCACCGAACGCGCCGACGTTGGCGCGCAACCACTCGAGCGCCGCCCGCAGGTCGCGCAGCGCCAGGTTCGACGGCACGCCGTCGGCGGCGAGCCAGCCCAAGGCACCGAGCCGGTAGTTCAGCCCGACCACGACCACGTCGTGGGCGGCGAGCCGGGCGCCGTCGTACGTGGGCAGCGACGCGGCGCCCACGCGGTAGCTGCCGCCCGGCACCCACACCAGGACCGGACGGGAGCCCCGCACGTCCGGCGAGCAGACCTCGGCGGTCAGGCACGCTTCCGACTGCGACGCCGGGATCATGCCCGGCACCAGGTCGAGCCCGCCGACGGTCTGCGGCGGCGCCGCGCCGGGCGCGGTGGCGTCGACCGGTTCCCGCCACGACGACGGCTCGGGCACACCCCACCGCTCGGCCCGGGCGTAGGGCACACCGCCGAAGCGCGCCAGCGCGCCGTCGGCACGACCGACGACGGGTCCGCACGGCGCGTCGACGACGACCTCAGTAGGCGTCGGGGTCACGCTGCACCTCGTCCGGCACCGGGTGGCGGAACAGCTCCGACGCGTTGGCCCAGGTGACGCGCGCGACCTCGTCGTCGGACAGCCCGGCGAGCTGCGCGGCGAGACGTTCCTGCGTGTGCGGCCAGGTCGAGTCGGCGTGCGGGTAGTCGGACTCCACCAGGATGTTGCCGACGCCGATCACGTCGCGCTGCAGGAACGCCGACGGGTCGTCGATCGCGCAGACCCAGAAGTTGCGGCGGAACGTGTCGGCGGGGCTGAGGGAGAGGTCGTTCCACGTGCCGTACATGGCGTCGTACTTGCGCACGTGCTCGAGCCGGTCGAGCAGTCCCGCGACCCACCCGATCCCACCCTCGGAGAGGCAGATGCGCAGGTCGGGGAAGCGCACGGGGATGCGGGAGTAGAGCCAGTCGACGGCGGCGAACATCGCGTACCCGAAGAAGAGCACCCCGATGGTGTCGGACGGCGCGTCGGGTGCGGTCGCGGGCGACGTGCCCGATGAGCCGACGTGCAGGCACACGACGGTGCCGGTCTCCTCGCACGCGGCCATGAGCGGGTCCCAGTGCCCCGAGTGCAACGACGGCAACCCGAGCAGGTGCGGCGCCTCCGAGAACGTCATCGCCTTGAACCCGCGCCCGGCGTTGCGCCGCACCTCTTCTGCGCCGGTCTCAGGATCGAGCAGGTACGGGATCTGCAGCGGAACCATGCGTCCCGGCGCGTACGCCGCCCAATCATCGATCACCCAGTCGTTCCACGCGCGCACGCAGGCCAGCGCGAGCTCGGGATCGTCGGTGAGCTGCTGGAGGCGCTGGCCCGCGAATCCGGGCAGGAACGAGGGGAAGCACACCGACGCGTACACGCCGTTCACGTCCATGTCGGCGATGCGGGCGCCGATGTCCCACGCCCCGCGGCGCATCTCGTCGAAGCGGGTCGGCTCGAAGCTGTACTCCGACACCGGCCGGCCGACGACCGCGTTGAAGCCGACGTTGGGCAGCTCCTGTTCCTCGAAGACCCAGGCCTCGCTCCCGTCGGCGCGCTCGACCACGTGCGGTGCGCGCGCCGCGAGCTTCGCCGGGAGCCGGCCTACGAAGGCATCGCGTGGCTCGACGATGTGGTCGTCGACCGAGATCACGGTGTACCGCCGGGCCGCCCGCTCCGGCTCCGGCAACCACGTGACCTCACCGGCGGTGGCGGTGGTGAACCCCTGCTTCGCCTGCAGCTCCTCGAGCGGTATGGCCATGGCTACTCCAAAACGTCGGGCTCGGTGCGCGCCAGCGTACGTACGACGCCGTGCCAGTACACGGGCGCGGCCCGTTCGACCAGCGACGCCTTCAGTTGCTTCTGGTGCGCGGGTGCGATCGGGACGGGCGAGCGGTCCATCGCCCGCACGAGCCAGTCCAGCATGCAGGTCCGTTCGAACAGCACCGACTTGTACACCGCCTCCTCGATCGTCGGCGCGGTGACGATGGCGCCGTGACTCACGAGCAACGCCACCGACGCGTCGCCGATGCGCTCGGCGAGCTCGGCGCCGAGCGCAGGCTTGTCGACTTCGCCGTCGTAGTCGTTCACGAGGACGAGCTCGTCGGCGAGGATGGAGGAGTTCTGGTGCACCAGGTTCGGCAGCTCGCCGATGGCGGCGAGCGCCGAGGCATACGGCGGGTGGTTGTGCACGACGACCGCGGCGTCGGATCGACGGCGGTGCAGCTCGGTGTGGATGTGCACGGCCGGGGTGACGTCCCACTCGCCGTCGACGACCGCGCCGTCGGCGTCGATGGTGAGGAGGTCGGTGGCGCGGACCTCACCCCACCAGAGGCCCCACGGGTTCACGAGGAAGTGGTCGCCCTGCTGCCACGTGATGTGGCCGGTCATGTTCTCGCACCAGCCGACGTCGTCGAGGTGGCGGAACGCGATCGCGAGCTCCTGCGCGGGAGTGAGGTCGACGCCGGGACCGGGCACCGCGCGCGGCGCCCATGCTGCGAGCCCTCCGCTGCGTTCCTCCGTCATGTGCACCCCCTCGCGCGAACGGCGCGTCCGCCTCCGGAGCGTACCGGTCACGCCGGCCGTCGGTCACAGAGGGTTCAAGCGCTCCGTGCGCGGGTAAGACGTTGACATGGGAATCCTCATCGCCATCCTCGTTGTCCTTGCCATCGTCGCGCTCGTGCTCTTCATCGCCAGGCGCTCACGGGTTTGACCGTGGAGGGCGCGTGAGACCACCCAGCGCGAGCGCATTCGGTCTCACGGCGCACTTTCCACACCCCGGTTGATCTTCACCGCGTTCCCCCACCGGCGACCGAACTGCGGTATACCGTCGAACAAGAGTGTGTGGACGACGACGGCGTGGTCCGGATCGGTGACGTGCACCGACTCGACCCGGCCCCGGTTTGGCCAGGTCGGCCTCGGAGTGCCGGGCGATGCCCAGTGCCCGCAGATGCGGCGAGCCCCGAGCCCCTCCTCACCCTGCACGTGAGGAAGACGCACGAGGAGTGCCCACGGTTTCAGCCCGCCCCCCGACCCCACCGGCGGCGCGCGGGGGCGGGACGTCTTCACCCCCGGCCGCTGCCGCTCGCAGCGGACGATCCCGCCCGAGAGCGGCGACGATCCCCTCGGGACTACGACCCGCGCCGACCGCGGCGAGGCCGGGGCCGATCCGGGTGAGGGCCACCAGCACCGAGACTCCGAAGACGACGAACGACACCTCGTCCTGCACGATCAACAGCAGCACGGTGCTGATCCCGCCGATCAGAGCACCGCTCACGGTGCCCACGCCACCGACGACGAGCAACAGGAGGAACGGGATACCCACCAGCATGGCGAAGTCCATCGTGCCGACGGTGCCCCGGTACATCCCGAGCAGGCCGCCCGCGAGCCCGGCCATGGCGGCGGCGAGGGCGAACACCAGCAGCTTCGTCCACACGAGGTTCACGCCGACGGTGGCGCTGGCCGCGGGACTGTCGCGCAACGCGATCAACCGTCTGCCGAATGGGCCGCGGCGCAGCCACACGACGAACAGGCCCAACAGCGCGAACACGACGGCGGACAGGATGAGGAAGTTGTGCGACTCGTCGAAGTGGATCCCCAGGAAGCGGGGCGTCGCGAGCCGGCGGCCGCTCGCGCCGAAGATCTCCGGCTGGCTGAAGAACAGCGGGATCGCCATCACCGCGAACGCCATCGACGCGAGTGCGAGGTACAGGCCCTGGAGCCTCAGGGCGGGGAGCGCCATCAACACCCCGAACGGCACCGCCGCCCCGGCCGCGACGAGCAGGCCCAGCGGGTTCCCCGCGCCGAGCCACGACCGCGCGTCGCCCGCGACCTCGGCCATGGCGAACGCACCGACGCCCACGAACGTGATCTGCGCCAGCGAGATCTGCCCGGCCCAGCCGGTGAGCGGCACGAGCGACAGCATGATGATCGCGGTGAGCAGGGCGAGCGTGAGCCGTCGCAGGTTCGTGGTGTCGAGGCCACCGAACTCGGCGATCAGCGCGACCACGAGAACCAACGCGGCGAGGCCCGTCGCCGACTTCTGGAGGGTCGGGACCCGCGGCACGCGGTACTTGGGGATCAAACGGCCGGCTTCGATGCGTGCTTCCGGGAGGAGGAGGAGCGCCACGAACAGGATCACCGCGGGGATCGCGACCGACGCGGTGCTCCAGCGCCCACCCCACTGCAGGAAGTTCAGGGCGAAGCTCTGCACGATCCCGATCACCAACCCGCCAGCGAACGTCCACGGCAAGCTGCGCAGGCGACCGATGATCGCGGCGGCGAATGCGTCGACGATGAAGAGGGTGAGCGCGTCGACCCGGAGCCCGATGTTGGGTGCCAGGAGGATCCCGGCGATGGCCGCCATCATCGATCCGATCGCCCACGCCAACGCGGAGATTCGGCCCGGTCGCACTCCGTTGAGCGCCGCCAGCTCCCGGTTGTCGACGACCGCGCGCATCGCCACCCCGGTACGGCTGCGGTAGAGCAGCAGACGCAGGAAGACCGCGATCAGCACCGCGACGACGATGGTGATGAACCGGTGCCAGGTGAGCACCACGTCGCCGATGTCGATGCCGTGCTTGTCGGCGAAGAACTCGGGGAGGGGCGAGATGGCGTTCTCGTCCCAGATCGTCGACGCCAGTCCCATGAGGAAGAACATCAGCCCGATGGTCACGACGAGCTTCACGACGAGCGGCGCGTCGACCAGTCGACGCATGAGGACGCGCTCGATCACTGCTCCGAACAGCGGCGCCACGATCAGCACCACGAACACCAGCGCGATCCACGCCGGCCATCCGCGGTTGATCCGCACCTCCCAGTACAGGAACGCCATGATCATGCCGACGGCGCCCTGCGCGAAGTTGAAGACGCCTGAGGTCGTGTACGTGACGACGAGACCCGAAGCGGCGATCGCGTAGATCGAGCCCGCGGTGAGCGCGTAGATCACCGCGCCGGTGATCGTCTGGCTCGTGAATGCGGACTGGTTCAGAGACTCGGCGACGACGACGCCGACGAAGACCGCGATCGCGAAGTACACCGCCAACCGCCACTTGCCCGACCTCGTCACCGCACCCCCCGTGCCGTTTCGTGTCCCCGTCGGCTAGCTCGGTGCCGCGGCCTCGACCGTCTGGATGAGGCGCTCCGCGAACCGCTCGTGCATCTGGTCGAAGGCCCGCTCGATCTTCGGGATGAGTCGCGCCATCCGATCGGCGTCGTCGGGCGCGAGGTGCGCAAGCGCGGCGTAGGTCTCGGACATGTTCGGTCCCTTTCGACGCGAGGCCTCGGCCATCACGTAGCCACCGACCGACAGCGCGATCCAGACCTGCAGGTCGGCGAGCTCGTCGTCGACGAAGCCGGCTTGCTCCAGGATCCGGGCGAGGGTCGCGGCGTCGTGCAACCAGCGCGACGACCCACCGGCGAACACCACCTGCACGATCTGCGCACACGGCACCAGGTACTCGAGTCCGCCGAGCACCCACGCCCGGAGTTGGTCCTGCCACGGACCTTCGCGAGGGATCGCGGCGTTGCGCTCGAGGAGGATGCGTCCCACGACCTCGTCCATCAGCTCGTCACGGTCCCGGAAGTGTCGGTACAACGCCATCGGCGTGAGGCCGACCGCGTTCGCGACCCGCGCCATCGTCAGCGGCTCGTCGGGTTCGGTCAGCACGAGCGTGACCGCGGCGTCGACGATCTGCTCCGGCGTCGCGCGCGGCGGGCGGCCGCGACGCGCGGCACCGGCGCCCTTCGTGCTCACGCCGGCGTCGCGGCCGTCGGGCATTGCCTTCCTCCGGAGTTTGTGATATCCGTACACATAACACTACACATATTCGGGAGCGAGTACAGGGTCGCGCATTTCGCGCCAGGGGGGAGCCGGGCTGTGATTCGTCGACGTCTCGCGATGGCACTGGGGGTCGCGTGCTGCGCGGCAACCTTCGCCACCGCCACCTCGGTGCCCTCCGCGACCGCCGCCGACGAGAAGCCCGCTGCGAGCGAGATCGGCGTCACGCCCACGGAGGTGCGGATCGCGGTGATCGCCGACGTCGACACGCCGCTCGCGCCGGGCGCCTACGCCGGAGCCCGGGACGCGGTGCAGGGGTTCGCCAAGTACATCAACAAGCAGGGCGGGCTCGCGGGGCGCAAGGTCGTCGTCGACTTCTACGACTCCAAGCTGTCGGGGGACGAGACCCGCAACGGCATCATCAAAGCGTGTCAGAACGACTTCGCAATGGTGGGCACCGGTGCACTCTTCCTGAACAACGTCGACGACATGGTCGGGTGCACCGATGCGAAGGGAGCGAAGACCGGCCTGCCTGACGTCCCGGTGGTCACGATCTGGGAGGCGGAGCAGAACTCGCCGGTGTCGTTCCCGATCACCGCGCCGGCGAAGGTCTTCAGCGATCCGAGCGGCGACACGTATCAGGCGCGGGTCGGACGGTTCCGCTGGTACCTCCAGCACGTCTCGAAGGACTTGCACGGCATCTTCCTCGTGGGCGCGGACCTGGCGGCGTTGAAGACCGCGACCATGCCGATCTGGCTGGGCGCGCAGAAGGTCGGGATCAAGAGCGACGGCGTGTTCGACGTGCACGGTGCGGACGGGCAGGACAAGTACCTGCCGATGGCGACGGCCATGCAGTCGGCCGGTTCGACCATCGAGTCGAGCGGCGTCAACGACACCTCGCAGGCCTACATGCTCAAGGAGGCCGCGGTGCAGGGTGTGAACACGGTGAAGGTGTGGGACTGCACCTCGGCGTGCTACTCGAAGCGCTTCCTCGAGACCGCAGGCGCAAAGGCCGACGGCCAGTACGTCGACATGCCCTTCGTGCCGGTCGAGGAGGCCAAGGACAACGCCGCGGTCAAGGCGTACGTGAGCTCGGTGGGTGGCGGCGTCATCGACGGCAACGGCGAGCAGGCCTGGGCGGCCGCCCTCTTCTTCCGTGACGCGGTGAACGCGGTCGTCAAGAGCGGCGGGGTGAACGCGCTCACCCGCGCCAATTTCCTCACCGAAGCCAGGAAGATCCACTCGTTCGACGCCGACGGGATGCTCGCCACCAGCGACATCCCCGCCAAGAAGGCCACGCCCTGCACCTCGCTGTTCCAGGTGAAGGGCGGCAAGTTCGTGCGGGTGTTCCCGAAGAAGCCGGCGACCTTCGACTGCAACCCCAAGAACGTGGTCACCGTCAAGCAGTCCGGAAATTGACCGGGCAGGAGGAGCTGACCGTGTCCGCCGAGCTGTCCGGGAAGATCGCGCTGGTCACCGGCGCGAGCAAGAACATCGGCAAGGGCATCGCGTTGGAGGTCGGTGCAAACGGCGCGACCACCTACCTGACCGCGCGTTCGGTCGAGGACGTGCCCGGTCAGCTCGCGAGCTTGCAGCGCACCGCCGCCGAGATCGAAGCGCGCGGCGGGAAGGCGATCGCGGTCG
>DATBBL010000170.1:0-7989 GCA_036271015.1 Acidimicrobiia bacterium | reverse complement strand
CCCGACTCCACGGGCTCCCCGGCCGGCCCGACTCGGCCGACGAGCTGCTCGCGCTCCTGAACCTCGACGGGCGGGCGGACGATCTCCCGGCCCGCTTCAGCCGCGGTCTCCGCCAGAAGACCGCGATCGTCCTCGCGCTGGTCCGGCCGTTCTCCGTGCTCCTCGTCGACGAGCCGTTCGTCGGTCTGGACCCCGCCGGGCAGGCGGCGTTGACCGAAGTGCTCGCCGCGGCGGGTGAGGCCGGCATCGCGGTCGTGGTGGCGACGCACCAACTCGGCTTCCTCGAGCGTTGTACTCGTTGCGTGGCCCTCCAAGATGGTGCGCTCGCCTACGACGGCCCGGTCGACCGTGCGATCGTCGACCCGCTCCTCGACTGACGGGAGCGCGGCTCAGGAGACGACGAGCGCGACCTTGGCGGGGGTGTGACGGCGCAGCCACCACATGGCCGGCACCGCGAAGAGCAGGGGGATCCACAGCGACGCGACCCGGTAGGCCAGGGTGGCGAGCACCGCGCCGGAGCGGGTGGTCGAGGCCGCGGCCAGCAACGGGATGAGGGCGGCTTCCACCGGTCCGAGACCACCCGGGGTCAGTGGGATCATGCGGAGCACCGCCGCGGCCACGAACGCGAGCAGCACCAGCGCCGGTGCGGGGGTCGGGCTGACCGCGGCCACCGCCGCCAGGAGGCAGAGATAGTCGGCGATGGACCGGGCCAGCGCCACGCCGAGCACTTTGGGCGCGCGGCCCGGTCCCGCCATCGAGTGGCGGAGGTGGCGTCGTTCGCGGCGCAGCATCACGACGATGCGCTTGGGGTCCTTGCGAAGGATCGTCCCGGCCGCGGCGCCGAGCCAGTCGGCCGCCCGGTCGGTGCGCAGCACGACCACGAGGAGCAGCGTGATCAGGGCCAGCGCCGCGCAGCCCAGGAGCGCGGTGCGCCCGAGCGTGGCCGGCACCGCGAAGCCGAAGATCACCATGATCGGGCCGATGAGCGCGAGCGCGCCGATGGAGGCCACCTGGAGGAGCGAGAAGGCGATGATGCCGGAGGTGGCGCGGCGCGGGTCCACCCCGCGGCGGGCGAGGGCGCGCACCTGGGCCGCGGTGCCGGCCGCACCACCGAACGGGGCCGCGGTCGCCACCGCGTTGCCGACCAGCTGGGTCGAGGCGATGAGCGGCAGCGGGGTGCGGGTGCCGGAGCCGCCGTCGATCAGGAGGCGCTGGAGCACCCAGGTGAGGTAGAGCACCGCGGCCTGGGCCACGAGCAGGGCGAGCAGCCAGTACCAGTCGATCTCGACCAGCTGGTCGGACGCGGCCAGGACCCCGAGCACGGACGGCGCCAGGAGGTACACCACGCCGCCGCCCAGGATCCACGGCAGCCCCCGCCGGGCCAGACGGCCCAGCGTGGGCCCGTCCATCGACCGGATGGGGGCGGGATCGCTGGTGGGAGGAGCGGTCTGATCAGCGATGAACGCGGTCAGCAGGTCCTCGTGGGAGGTGTCAGTCATTCGGCGCTTCCGGCACGGCGTGCGGGTGTGCGAGCTCTCAGCGTCGGCCCCTCGGAGCACCGCGTCCGCGAGCCTACCGGCCGCGGACCCCTCCCCCCGGGTCGCGGCTCGGGCCGCGAGAACCTCATCTCCTGGATCTCGGCCTGCCGAGGGGCCGCCTTGACCCGCTGCGGCACAGGTCACCGGGGTGTCAGCGCTGGTGGGTCAGAGCTTGTAGAAGGTGCGGGCGGTGGCGCCGAGGATGAGCCGCTGCGAGTCCTCCGGCAACGTCTTCACCGCGTCGAGCAGCTCGGGCACCACGCCGGGGATCTTGGCGTCGGGGTGCGGGTAGTCCGACGCCCAGAGGATGTGCTCGGCGCCAAGGTGCTCGGCGGTGAACGCCAGCGCGACCTCGTCGGGGTCGAAGCTCACCATGCACTGGCGCGCGAACAGCTCGCTCGGGCGCGTGGTCTGGTCCGAGCTACCGAAGATCTCGAACTGGTGGTCGAAGCGCTGGAGCATGGGCACGATCCAGCCACCCGTTCCCTCGAGGAACGCGACGCGCAGCTGCGGGTGACGCTCGCAGATCCCGCCGAGGGTGAAGTAGGCGACCGCCATCTGCAGGTCGAACGCGTTGGTGAGGCCCTGGCGCAACGCGAGGCCCTCGGTGGGGTTGGTCACGCCGTCGGCGAGCCCGAGCAGCCGGCACGAGTTCGGCATGTCGCCGTGCGGCGACGGGTGCACACCGATCGGGCAGTCGAGCGCGGCGGCGGCGGCCCAGAACGGGTCGTAGGCGGGGTGGTTGAGCTTCTGCCCGTCGATGTAGGCGGCGGGCCGGATCATCACCGCCTTGGCGCCCAGCTGTTCCACCGCCCGGCGCATCTCGACGATCGCCGCCTGCGGATCCTGCAACGGGACGAGCGCGACCGGGTAGAGACGGCTGGGCGCGACCGAGCAGTAGTCGTGCAACCAGTTGTTGTAGGCGCGGCACGCGGCGCCGAAGATGTCGGCCTCCTCCACCCACGTGAGCATCGCGGTGGGATAGAGGACGGCGACGTCGATGCCCTCCTCGTCCATGTCGACGAGCCGGGCGACCGGGTCGTACCCGCCGGGCCGGCCCATCTTGTGCTTGGACTCCTCCTCCCAGTCGGACTGCTCGGCGACGGTGTTCATCTCCCACTCGTCGTCACCGACACCGCCGGTCAGGAACTCGGCCGGCATGTCGGGGTACGCGCGCTGGATGCCGGTGGCCTGCACCCACCCGCCGCCGGGATGGTCGAGGAGGTCGCGGAACTCGGGTTCCGCGTACTCCTTCCACACCGCCGCCGGCTCGATCACGTGGCCGTCGGAGTCGATGATCTCGGGTCGGGTGCGCGGTTCGGCCATGCGTCGCTCCTTCACCGGGTGCGGTTCGAGGTCACCCTTGTACCACGGGTGCGTCCGCGTGGCACGGTGGCGCCACGTGGCGCCCGTCGATCGACGGCGTTTCGGACCACTGGCACCGGGGGAGGGGACGCGGATGACCACACCGTCGGAGTCGCCGAGCGGGGGCGCCGACCTCGTCGTCGTCGCCAACCGCCTCCCGGTGCGGGGGGTGGACCAGGACGGCGAGCGGGTGTGGACGACCAGCCCGGGCGGCGTCGTCTCGGCCCTCGTGCCCGTGCTCCGCGACGCGCACGGCCTCTGGATCGGCTGGGCCGGCAACGCGGGCGACGGCCAGGCGCCGCCCCGCGAGCACGAGGGCATCGCGCTGCGCGACGTCGCGATCACGGAGGACGAGTACGACGCGTTCTATCTCGGGTTTTCCAACGCGACGTTGTGGCCGCTGTACCACGACGCCATCCGGCCCGCGACCTACGACCGGTCGTGGTGGCACGCGTACCGGTCGGTGAACGAACGCTTCGCCGACGCCGCCGCCGCGGGTGCCGCGCCGGGCGCCACCGTGTGGGTGCAGGACTACCAGCTGCAGCTGGTGCCGCAGCTGCTGCGCGAGCGACGGCCCGACCTCAGGATCGGGTTCTTCCTGCACATCCCGTTCCCGCCTCGCGAGCTCTTCCTGCAGCTCCCGTGGCGGCGCGAGATCCTGGAGGGCCTGCTCGGCGCCGACCTGGTCGGGTTCCAGGTCGCGGGCGGCGCGACGAACTTCACCCGGCTGGCCCGGCAGGTGGCGGGCGTGACCGGGGGCGGGGGCACCATCGATGTCGATGGTCGCGAGGTGCACGTCGGCACGTTCCCCATCTCCGTCGACAACACCACCTTCGCGGCACGCGCCCGCGATCCCGACACCCAGGCCCGGGCCCGCACGCTGCGCACGGAGCTCGGGGACCCGGAGCAGCTCCTCCTCGGCGTCGACCGCCTCGACTACACGAAGGGCATCGACCGGCGCATCCGCGCCGTCGGTGAGCTGTTCGACGAGGGCGCGCTCGACCCGACCCGGCACGTGGTGGTGCAGATCGCAGTACCGAGCCGGGAGGAGGACGCGCACTACCAGCGCGAGCGCGAGCAGCTCGAGCGGCTCATCGGCGAGGTCAACGGGGAGCACGCGACCGTCGGCCGGTCGCCGATCCACTACCTGTACCAGAGCCTCCCCGCCGACGAGCTCACCGCGTTGTACCTCGCGGCCGACGTCATGCTCGTCACCCCGTTGCGCGACGGCATGAACCTGGTGGCCAAGGAGTACGTCGCGTCCCGGGTCGACGCGTCGGGTGCGCTGGTCCTGAGCGAGTTCGCCGGCGCGGCGCAGGAGCTGCGCGGCGCGATCCTGGTGAACCCGCACGACCTCGACGGCCTCAAGGACGCGATCCGGCACGCGGTGACGTTGCCACCGGAGGAGGCCAAGGCGCGCATGCAACGCATGCGCCGGGTGGTGCGCCGCTCCGACGTGCACGAGTGGGCGCGCGCGTTCCTCGCCGCCCTCCGCGCCGCCTGACCTTCGGCGCGGGCACGCCACCCTTGTGGCGCGACAGCCCCGGTCTTAGGGTGGACGCGTGTTCGAGGTCGACGCGTTCCTCGCCGAACTGGTGGCGAGCCGGGAAGATCCCGACCCTCGGGGTGCCGCGCACGAGGTGCTGGCGCGCGCGCTGGCGTCTCCGGACGACGTCGCCGAGGCGCTCGCCCCGGCGGCCGGTGGCTTCGAGCTCCTGCACCACGCGCCCGACCTCACCGTCCTCAACATCGCGTGGGCGCCGCACATGCGGTTGATGCCGCACGACCACCGCATGTGGGCGGTGATCGGCATCTACTGCGGCCGCGAGGACAACCAGTTCTTCCGCCGCACGGCCGACGGCCTCGACCCCACGAACGACCGGCAGCTCGAGACCGCCGACGTGTGCGCGCTCGGCACGCAGACGATCCACGCGGTCACCAACCCGACCGGTCGGCTCGCCGGCGCGGTCCACGTCTACGGCGGCGACTTCGTGAACCAACCGCGCAGCCAGTGGGGCCCCGGCGACCTGGTGGAGCGGCCGTTCAGCATGGACACGTTGCGCCGGCAGTTCGTCGAGGCCAACGAGGCCGCCGGCCTGGGCGACGCCTGAACGTCAGGTCGTCGACCACTCCCGCGCGAACCAGCGGCGGATGCGGCTCGACCCGAACTCGGACTTGTCGGCCGCGATGTCGAGCGACGGCCCATCGAGGGTGCCGACCGGCGCCGCCCCGGCGAGGAACGTGACCTCGACCCGGCCGACCTCGCCGTCGCCGAACTCGAGGTAGCAGACCCCGCGGCCCTCGTAGGTCGACGTCGCCTCGGCGTCGCGGTGGCGGGCGATGATGGCGTCGGCGACGATGACGGCCTGGCCCTCGGCGAACACGCCCGCCTTCGGGGTGCCGACGCTGGTGACGTCGCCCACCGCGTAGACGTCGGGCACCGACGTGGCGAGGGTGTGCGGGTCGACCGGGATCCAGCCGTCGACGCACAGGCCCGACGCCTCGACCACGGCGGGCACACGGTGCTTGGGCACGCCCAGGAAGAGGTCGTAGGGCAGCTCGCCGCCGTCGGCGAGCAGGGCGACGTTGCGCGCGGGGTCGAGGCGCTGCACGAGCGTGCCCGGCATCCAGGTGATCCCGCGCTCGGCGAACGCGCCCAGGAGGGCCTCCGACGCCTGGGGCGACGGCGGGATGGGCGCCGGCAACGGCATCGCCAGCGTCACCTCGGACTGCTCGCGCACGCCCAGGTTCACCAAGTGCTCGTGCACGAGGAGCGCGGTCTCACTCGGCGCCGGCGGGCACTTGAACGGCGTGGACGTCACCGCCACGAGCACCCGCCCGCCGGGGAACTCGGCCAGCACGTCACGGAGCCCGAACGCGCCCTCATGGGTGTAGAACTCGTGGCCGCCCTCGAGCAGGCCGGGCGTCGCCGCGGGGTCGAGGTCGGCGCCGAGCGCGATGACCAGGATGTCGGCCTCGAAGGTGCCGGCGTCGGTGTCGACCTTCTTCCCGGCCGCGTCGATCGACCGCACCTCGGCCTGCACGAAGCGCACGCCCGGCTTCACGATGTCGGCGTAGGCGTGGAAGACGGCGTCGGCGGTGGTGCGCCCGAACATCACGTCGAGCTTCGAGAAGCCGAACACGAACCCGTTCGCCCGGTCGATCAGGACGACGTCGACATCGTCGCCCAGCGCGTCCGACAGACGCGTCGTCAGCTCCAGCCCCCCGAACCCCGCGCCCAGCACCACGACCCGCATCGTCCGCCTCCGTCCACTCCCGGACCGTCGACGCTACCGGGTGGGCGGCGCGGTCGGTGCGCCGCGGTCAGGCGCGGTGGTCAGGCGCGGAGCTCGGCGTCGAGCGACTCCAGGGTCTCGTGCACCTCGTCGACCAGGTCGCGCACCTGGTCGGCCGCCTGGTCGATGCTCTTGCGGGCCTGGGTGTGGAAGCGCTTGATCGAGGTGTGGCGCTCCAACGCGCGCGACGCGTCGTCGAGCAGGCAGCGCACCCGCTCGAGGTCGATCTCGGCCTCCTCGCTCACGGCCAGGCCCTTGCGCACGGTCCAGCGCGCCCACATGTACGCGAGGCGCAGCGCGGAGTCGTCCTCGTCGTCGGGGTCGAACACCACGATCGCCTTGTCGTCGAAGTGCTGGAACGGCACCGCGGTCGGGGCCTGCTCCTGCGAGCGGAACACCGCGATGGCGGCGAGGGCGTCGCGATTGCACCGCGCCTCGTCGAGCTCGGCCATGGTCTTGCGCATGTTCAGGGCACGGTTCTTCATCTCGAGCGTGAAACGGGCCTCGATGCCGTGGGTGTCGTCGCGGTTGAGCGTGACCACCTCGTCGCCCACGTGCGACGCGTTCGACCCCGACTGCGTGCCGGTGACCTCGGCGAGATCGCCGTAGTTCGCGGCCAGGGTGCCCACGCACTCGTCGACCAGGTCCTCGTAGTCGAAGCCCTTGCCCGTGGTCTGCTCGTAGACGTCCTCGGTGGCGTCGAGGATGCCGAGGTGCTCGGTGACCCGCCGCAGCTCCTCCGCCATGTCACCGACCTCGCGCTGCACGGTGTCGACCAGCTCGGTCTTGAGCCGGCCGATCGGGCTGTCGGCGATCTCGGGCGTGATGAGGCCCTTCATCGTGGCGAGCACGAGGTCCTCGATGCTGGCCAGCACGCTCGACTTGGAGTCGGCGTCGAACGTGTCGCCGAGCAGCTGGCCCAGCTGCGACGAGAAGGAGATGAGCGTGCCCGCGAGCGCGCCGTCGTCCTCGTCGAGCAGGCCGGTGGCGGTACGCGCGATCTCGTCGACCGCCGCGTTCACCCGGGCTTCGAACCGGGTCTCGAGCTCGGAGAACGACCGCTCGACCACGGCGACGTCGACGGTGACGTTGGCCGCTCGCAACGCCCGCGCCCCCACCGTGAGGCACCGGCCCACCGCGGCGACCGGATCGTCGGACTCGCTGACGATCCGGACGACCTCCTCGTCGGCCTCCTCCAGCTCGCGCAGGTAGACGACCCCGTCGGCTACGAGGACCCGCCCCGTGGTGAACATCGCTGGTTGTGCACTCATTCGCCGCCACTCCTGGTTCGGCGCCCGCTCCCAGGAGTGTGTACGGGGGGTGTGACACTCATGGGGATGCCTTGTGCCACAAGGCCTCCCGGCGCACCGTGGCCCGCCGACCCTACGATCGCCGGATGCTCGACCACCTCTCCATCCAGTGCGCCGACGTCGCCACCGCCGCCGCCTTCTACGACACGGTGCTGGCACCGCTCGGCGGCGGCCGGATCATGGACTTCGGCCCGGTGATCGGCTACGGCGTCGGCCAGAAGCCGACGTTCTGGCTCGGCCCGCTCGCCGACGACGGGCCGAACCGTGAGGTCCACGTCGCCTTCGTCGCCCCCGATCGCGCCGGCGTGCGCGCCTTCTTCGACGCCGCCGTCGGCGCCCGGGCCGAGGTCCTGCACGAGCCCCGCGTGTGGCCCGAGTACCACCCGGACTACTACGGCGCGTTCGTGCGCGATCCCGACGGCAACAACGTGGAAGCCGTCTGTCACGCGCCGGAGTGACCGACGACGGCGAGCTGGTGCG
>DATBBL010000169.1:0-17856 GCA_036271015.1 Acidimicrobiia bacterium | reverse complement strand
CCAGCAGCATGCAGTGCGTGGCCCACATCCCGATCGATGTCCACACCTTCGAGCCGTTCACAACGAAGTGGTCGCCCTCGAGGACGGCCCGGCACCGGAGCCCGGCGAGGTCGCTCCCCGCGTCGGGTTCGCTGAAGCCCTGGCACCACACCTCGTCGGCGGTGAGGATGCGCGGCAGGTGCTCCTTCTGCGCCGGCGTCCCCGCGGCGGCGATGGTGGGCCCGACGTTCTTGACGCCGAACACCGCGATGCGCCGAGGCGCCCGGGCGTGGCTGAACTCGGCGTCACACGCGATCTGGTCCTCGACGCCGAGGCCGCGGCCGCCGAGCTCGACCGGCCACGCGGGCGCGCTCCATCCGCGGGCACCGAGCTCGCGCTGGAACTCGAGCAGGCCCGCCCATTCGCCGGAGTCGCCCCATCGTTCGCGGTGACGGGGGACGATCTCGTCGAGGACGGCGCGCAGCGCTTCGTGCGGCTTCATTTGCCGGGAGCGTACTCAGCCATCCGCGAGGTCGGGGAGGTGCGGGAGGTGACGGGTGGCGAGCACGCCCATCGCGCCGGCGCGCAGTCGTTGCTCCCACTGCACCCGCGCCCAGGCGTACGGCAGGAGGCCGACCGCGTCGACGCGCCCGGCGACCACCTCGTCCTCGAGACGGCGGCGGCCGTCGTCGACGGTCGCGGGTCGGCTCCCGAGGACGCGTTCGAGCTCGTCGAGCTCGGACACCACCGGCGCCGCCCCCGCCCGCTCGACCTCACGCAGGTACTTGAGCACGCGTGCTGCGCTCTTCGCCCGTTGCGACGCGAACGGGTCGTCGATCGCGGGGACCACGACGGCGCGCAGCTGCTCGAGCACCGCGTCGAAGTACGGGGTGGCCTCGCTGTCGACGGTCGGGTCGTCGGGCACCGCGGGGAGCGTGGTCCCGGTGGCGGCCGCGAGTGCCTCGGCGGTGAGCCGGGTGTGCAGCGTGCCGTAGATGAGGCCGCTGCCGACGTCGGCGTCGGCCGACGGGGCGTGTCCGGCGCGCTCGATGGCGAGCACCGCGATGCGGAGCTCGGCGAACACGAAGTGGTAGCGGATCCGGGCCCGGTCGATCACCCCGCCCGCGCGTGCGTAGGCGGCGAGCAGCGCGTCGAAGTCGGGCACCGGCTCCTGGGCGTTGCGGGTGCCGATCCACGCCAGGTCCTCCATCGGGTCGCCCAGGTGGGCGAGCTCGAAGTCGAGCAGCGCGGTGAGGTGCTCGCCGTCGTGGAGGAAGTTGCCGGGGCCGGTGTCGCCCTGCACCAGTGACGGCGGGCCGTCGACCGCGGGGACGTGCGCGCGCAGCCACGCGAAGCAGGCGCGCAGGAACGGCTCTGCCCGGCCGCTCTGGTCGAGGCGGCCCTCCCACACGTCGAGCTCGTCGCGCACGTGGTCGGCGACGCTCCGCGCCGGGAGGAGCGTGGGCAACTGCAGCGTCGCCACGTCGAGCCGGTGCATGCGCACCAGCGCGTCGACCAGCTCGTCGAGGATGGCGAGCTGCGCATCCGGCCCCAGGCCGTGGAAGCGCGCCACGCCGGGTGCGTGCGCCATGAGGACGGCCGGGTGGTCGGGGTGCACCGCGAGGATGTCGGGCACCGGGAGGCCGGCGCCCGCCAGCGCGGCGTAGATCTCCGCCTCGCGCCACAGGGTGTACGACTCGTGCGGGCCGGGACGGAACGCGTCGGCGCGGAGGAACCGGCGGTCGGTGGTGCCGTCGGCGGTGGTGAGGGTGACGTCCCACGCCTGGTGCCGACCGCCCCCGGGCCGGCGCTGCACCGCGACCGACCCCGCGCCCGTGCACTCGCGCAGCCACGCCTCCATGGCCGTCACCGGCAGCCCGTCGTCCATGCTCCCCCCGAATGACCGGGACGCGGGAAAACAGTACTCTCTTTTCCGGCGACCACTGGGGGCCGCGTGACCACCGACTTCCCGTTCGACGAGCACCTCCGCTTCGTTGCGGCCGACGACGAGCTGCACGAGCCCGGCCCGCAGCGCGACTGGACCGAGACCACGTGGTGGTCGTTCGCGGTGCCCGAACGATCGCTCGCCGGCTGGCTGTACGTGCAGGTACGGCCGAACGCGGGCTCGTCGTCCGGGGGCGCGTTCGTCTACGACGCCGCGGGCTGGCTGCCGTGGGAGCTGCCGTACTACGGGTTCCTCACCCACCAACCGCTGCCCGAGCCGCTCGACCTCCGCGCGGTCACGTTCTCCAACGGCGTGTCGGTCCGCATGGTGGAGCCGGGCATGGTCTACGACCTGGGCTACCGCTTCCGCGACCAGGACGACTTCGTCGCCGACCTCCGCTTCGAGGGCATCTCGCCGCCGGTGCCCCACCTCGAGGGCGCGCCGCCGTTCACCGGCTCGTCGCACTACGACCAGCACGGACGCGTCACCGGCGAGCTGCAGCTCCTCGGTGAGCGCCTCCCGGTCGACTGCCTCTCGGTGCGGGACCGGTCGTGGGGCCGCCGCCCGGAGCTGCTCGGCCGGCGCACGCGGTTCAGCTACTGCTTCGGCGCGGTGTCGCCGGACGAGGCCTTCCTCGCGTTCTGCCGGCCGCCGACCCACCTCGACGAGACCGAGGAGCTGCTGAGCGGCTACCTCGTGCGCGACCGCCGGCTGCGGCGACTCGCCCGCGCCCGTCGGGCCAACGAGCGCGACGACGGCACTGACGGCGTGGCCCACATCGTCCTCGACGCGGTCGACACCGACGGGCGCGAGCTGCACGCCACCGCCGACGCGGTCAGCCGCATGGCGTTGAGCGGGAGTGGCGGCGGCCTCACCGTCAACACCATGCTGCGCTGGACGGTCGCCGGCGCGGGAACGGGGTGGGGCGAGGACCAGGAGGTCTGGTCGCTGCCGGCGCGACGCGAGCACGGCGCGGTGGCGCGCGCGGGGAGGGCGACCTAGTCGCCGAAGAGCTCGACGCGTTGGTTGCGCACCCAACCGTCGATGGTGAAGGTCATCTGCTTGCGCCAGTGGTCCTCGGCCGCCGCGGCATCCCCGGCGTCGATGAGCCGCACCAGTTTCCGGTACGAGCGCACCGCCCGCTGCATCTTCTCCTGATCGGAGGCGGCGGCGGACCGGAGGTAGTACTCCGCGACGAGGGAGTGGAGGAGGTGCGAGATGGTGGCCAACGTCGTGTTGCCGGCGCGTTCGATGACCGTCTCGTGCATCCGGACCGCGGCCGCACCGAACGCCACCCGATCGAACGCGTCGGCCGCGACCGCGGCGCGCTCGGCGGCGGCACCCAACGCGGTGAGGTCATCGGCGGTGTGCGACTCGGCGAGGCGGGCGGCGAGCCGCGGCTCGATGAGCTGCCGCGCCCCGTCGAGGTCGCCCGCGGTCGTGCCCTGCAGCTGCAGCGTGACCGCGAGCCCCTCCGCCAGGGAGTCGATCTTCGGCATGGTGACGACCGGCCCGCCGGTGCGGCCGCGTCGGATCTCGAGCAGGCCCTGCGATTCGAGGATGCGCAGCGCCTCGCGCAGGGTGGTGCGGGCGATGCCGAACACCTCGGTGAGCTCGTCCTCCGGTGGCAGCCGCTCGCCGATCTGCAGCTCCCCGCGCGCGATGCGCCGCCGCAGCCGGTCGGCGACGACCTCGCCGGTCTTCGGCATCCGGATCTGCTGGTCCCCGGCCGCGCCGTCATTCGCGCTGCTCATTGCCATGATTTCGCGGACTCTAGCGACCAGGCGCGGAGCGTGCGCGAGCCATGGTGTCGGCGCCGGTTTGCTCAGGTGCCGGCGGTCGTGAGGTCGTAGACGGTGACGCCGCCGACGGTCTGGCTGGAGAAGTTCGCACTCACCCAGGACGAGATCTGCGACGACGTGCTCGTGGTGCCACCGCCACCGAACCCGCCACCGCCACCGAACCCGCGTCCACTGATGAAGTAGTGGATCCGGCCCTCCCGCACGTACTGCTGGAACCGGGCCAGGGTGGGGGTCGGGTCGGTGCCGTTGAAGCCGCCGATCGCCATGATCGGGTCGTCGGTGGCGAGCTGGTAGCCGGCCGCCTCGTTCGCCCCGACGGTGGCGGCGACCCACGTGTAGTGACCGCGGTCGGCGTCGAGCAGCTTCGTCAGCGCGCTGTCGGGCGTGCTGCCGTTGAGGAGGCCGCCGGCGCCGCCGCCACCGGCTCCACCTGCTCCGCCCCCGCCCGCGCCGCCGCCGGGGAACGTGCCGTTCGCCGCCGGGCCGCCGCCGTTGGCGCCGAACCCGCCGGGACCACCGTTGGTGGCGCCCGGGAAGCGGCCGCCGCCGCGGAAGCCCATGGTGCTCGCGCCCGCCGGGCCCGCGGTGGGGATGGCGCCGGTGTGCGCGGTGCTCGCGGTCGAGAGCGCGTAGCCCGCGGGTGCCGCGAGCACGACCGCGATCGCCACCAGCGCGAGGGCCACGAGTGCACGGCCGTGCACGAGGTGCGCGGCGAGCAGCGCGCCGGCGACGACGAGGCCGACGAGCAGCAGGGGTCCGCGCAGCCACGGGTTCCACTGCGGTGTGCGCCCGAGCAGGTCGAAGGTCCAGATCGACGTGACGACCACGACGCCCGCGAGCACCGCGCGCGCCTTCACGTCGTGGCGCCGCTTCCACAGCATGCCGCCGCCCATGCCGACCAGTGCTCCGATCGCCGGGGCGAGGGCCACCGAGTAGTACTGATGGATGATCCCCTTGCCGAGGCTGAAGACGAGCCCGGTGACGAGCAGCCAGCCGCCCCAGAGCACGAACGCGGCGCGCACGCGGTCGGTGCGGGGGCGTGCGCCGCGCCAGGCGATGCCCGCGACCAGCAGGATGAGCGCGGCGGGCAGCAGCCACGAGATCTGGGTGCCGAACTCGGTGCCGAACATGCGGGTCAGCCCGGTGGGGCCCCAGAACCCCGCCTGGCCCCCGGCGCCGCCGACGCTCCCGGTCTCGTTCCCGGTGAGGCGGCCGAAGCCGTTGTACCCGAAGATCAGCTCGAGGACGCTGTTGCCCTGCGAGCCGCCGATGTACGGGCGCGAGGCCGCCGGCCACAGCTCCACGATCGCGATCCACCATCCGGCCGCGGCCAGCAGGGCGCCGCACGCGACGGTGAGCTGCACGACGCGCCGGCGCAAGGACACCGGTGCGGCGACGAGATACACGAAGCCGAACGCGGGCACCACGAGGAGCGCTTGCAGCATCTTGGCCAGGAAGCCGAAGCCGACGAGCGAGAACGCGAACACCAACCACCAGGTGCTGCCGCGCTCGAGGGCGCGGATCATGGCGTAGGCGCCCGCCACCAGGAACAGCACCAGCAACGCGTCGGGGTTGTTGAAGCGGAACATGAGCGCGGCGACGGGGGTCAGCGCGAGCACAGCACCGGCGAGGAGCGCGGATCCGGCCGAGAACCAACGGCGGACGGCGAGGTAGAGGATCCCCACCGTGGCGACGCCCTCGAGCGCCTGGGGTACGAGGATGCTCCACGAGCTCATCCCGAAGAGGCGCGCCGACAGCTCCATCACCCAGAGGGATGCCGGTGCCTTGTCGACGGTGACGAAGTTCGACGCGTCGAACGAACCGAAGAAGAACGCCTTCCAGCTCTTGGTGCCTGCCTGCACCGCCGCCGAGTAGTACGTGTTCGCCCAGCCCGACGCGCCGAGGCCCCAGAGGTAGAGCACCGCGGTGCCCACGAGCAGCGCGAGCAACGCCGGTCGTACCCAGGCCGGGTCGCTCGGCCGGCCGCGGACGAACGAGGGCAGGCCGCCGCGCCGGGCGCGCCGCGCACCGTCGCGGTGACGGTCGTCGGCGCGCGTCGGCGCCGGGGGCGCGACGGGGGAACGGACGGCGTCGGGTTCGACGACGGTGCTGGTCATGAGGGGACCTTGTCGGTGAGGGAGGGGCCGGGAACGGCCGGGACGGAGTGAGCGGTGTCGCTGCGGGCGGGTGCACCCGGCGAGCGGAAGAGGATGCGGTCGAGGACGAGGAACTGCGCGATCCACAACGAGCCGAAGACCGCGACGTTCGCGAGCTCGATGACGAGGGTGCGCATGGTCCCGCTGACGCCCATCTGCGCCGCCCACGCCGCGGCCAGGGTCACGGTCAGCGTCGACAGTGCCAGCCCGGCGAACGACAGCGCCCAGAACGGGCCGACCTCGCCGCGCAGCGAGCGGGTGCCGGTCTTGCGCCAGACCCAGCGCCGGTTGAGCTCGAACGAGGGGACGGTGCCGACTGCGGTGGCGATCACGTTGGCGAGGCCTGCGGGCATCGCGGTGGCGGTCACGAGCACGGCGAGCAACGTCATGCTGGTGACGGTCGCGATGATCGACACCGTCCCGTAGCGCAACCACTGGCGGACCCGCGTCACGGCGCGAACACCCAGTGGCGCAGCAGCAGGAAACGGGCGACGGTCGCCAGCGCGTTCGCCGCGGTGAGCACCACGAGGAGCACGGGAAGCGACGTGGCCCCGATGGCCGAGAGCACGGCCAGCGCCGAGAGGGTGAGGACGAGTGGGAGCAGCCCGAGCGCGGTCCCCGCGAGGTAGTGCCGGGCCCGACCGGTGCGCCCGCGCAGCGCGAAGGTGACCCGCCGGTTCGCGGCGGTGTTGGCGAACGCGCACACCAGCAGCGCGATCACGTTGGCGGCGACCGCGCCGAGTGGTCCGTCGAGCAGCGCGAACAGCAACGCGAACACGACCGTGCTGACCACGCCGATCGACGCGAACCGCACGACCTGGTGCGCGAGCCGGTCGTCGACCGGTGCGCCGGCCGGTCGGGCGTCGAGCTCGCCGTCACCGCGCGCGAAGCGGCGCAGCAGCCGGCCCACGCCCCGCAGGTCGGCACCCGCCGTCCGGAGGAGATCGACGCGCGACACGGGATCGTCGACCCAGTCGACCGGGACCTCGTGGATGCGGAGGCCGTTGTGCTCCGCGAGCACGAGCAGCTCGGTGTCGAAGAACCAGCCCTCGTCCTCCACCAGGGGCAGCAGCGCCTGGGCGACGTCGGCGCGCATGGCCTTGAAGCCGCACTGCGCGTCGGAGAAGCCGGCGCGCAGCGTCGTCCTCAGGAGCAGGTTGTACGTGCGCGAGATGAGCTCGCGCTTCGGGCCGCGCACCACGCGTGACGCGGGCGCGAGCCGGGTGCCGATGGCGACGTCGCTGTGGCCCGAGAGTAGCGGCGCGACCAGGGGGAGCAGGGCGTCGAGGTCGGTCGAGAGGTCGACGTCCATGTAGGCGACGACCCGCGCGTCGCTGGCGGTCCACGCCGCCCGGAGCGCGCGCCCGCGACCCTTGGCGTCGAGGTGCAGCGCCCGGACACCGTCGAGCTCCCGGGTGAGGCGGGTCGCGATGGCCCAGGTGGCGTCGGTGCTGGCGTTGTCGGCGATGGTGATCGCCCACGGGTGGGGGAAGCACTCGCCGAGGTAGCGGTGGAGGTGCCGCACCGACCGTTCGAGGTCGGACTCCTCGTCGTGCACCGGCACCACGATCTCCACCGCCGTGGTCGGCGTACCCGGGGGAACCGTCCGGAGGACGGTCGACGTCTCGTTCACGAGGGTCATGGTGCGGGGCGGAGGTTCACCGCGCCTGGGGTGAACCTGGGAGTTCGCCCAGAGCGGGGGTGTCGTACGCTGCGCCCGTCCGACGGACCGGCCCGACGGTCCGAGAGGAGGCCCGGTGCTCAGCAAGTTCGACGACTACCCGATTCACCAGACGTCGCAGCCCATCGCGCAGCCCGCGACCGGCGACCGGAACGCCTACGACCGCTACTGGTTCAACGGCTACCAGGACGATGGCGAGTTCTACTTCGGCGTCGGCGCCGCGCTGTACCCGAACCTCGGCATCCTCGACTGCGGCCTGAGCATCGTGCGCGACGGCGAGCAGCACGCGTTCCATGCGTCACGGCGGGCGCCCCAGGAGCCGACCGACCTGCAGATCGGACCGTTCGCGATCGACGTGCTCGAGCCGATGCGCCGCATCCGCGTGACCATCGACGACAACGACACCGGCATCGCCGCCGACCTCACCTTCACCGCGCGCACCGCGTGCATCGAGGAGGGACGCCAGATCCGTTCGCACGGCCGCCGCCTCGTCATGGATGTCACCCGCTTCGCGCAGTTCGGCAAGTGGGAGGGCGAGATCCGCTACGACGGCACGACGGTCCCGATCGACGCGACGCGCGTCTACGGCACCAAGGACCGCAGCTGGGGCGTGCGCGGCGTCGGCATCCCCGACCCCGGCCTCGCACCCACCCCGCCGGGCTCGACCCAGGCGTTCTTCCTCTGGGCGCCGCTGCACTGGGACGACCGCTGCACGCACTATGGCGTGTTCGAGGATGCGAACGCGAACCGCTGGCACACCGACGGCGCGGTGTTGCCGGTGTACTCGTCGCCCGCCGACATCCCGGGTGCCGAGGACCCCGCCACCGAGCTGCTCGCCGATGTCGAGCACGACATCGACTACCTCCCCGGGACGCGCCGCGCCGGGCACGCTCGCATCGCGCTCGTCCACTCCGACGGCCGGCGCGAGGACATCGACCTCGAGCCACTCATCTGCTTCCGCATGAAGGGCATCGGCTACATGCACCCGGAATGGGGGCACGGGATGTGGAAGGGCGAGCTCGCGTACGCGGGGGAGTCGTGGAAGGTCGACGACCTCGAACCGATGGCGTTCGAGAACCAGCACCTCCAGCAGGTGGTGCGCGCCACGAGTGGCGACCAGGTCGGGATCGGCGTCCTCGAGCAGATCGCGTTCGGCCCCCACGCTCGCTACGGCTTCAAGGAGCTCCTCGACCCCGCCTGACCCCCCCGGAAGTTGCGTCACCTGAGCGCGATATACGCGGTGAAGTGACGCAACGTCGCGTGAGGGGAGGGTCAGAGCTCGCGGCTGATGGTCCGGTTGAGCGCGGCGAGCGTGGCACGGACCGCACCCTCGATCGGCGTCGCGCCCTCCGCCGCGCCCCGGAGGTGGGTGCGGGCGATCGGGTCGGTGATCGACGCCATCACCAGGAACCGGCGGTCGGGGGTGGTCTCGACCGTGCGGGCCCACCCGGGGAGGTAGGTGAGGTCGGCGAGGAAGGCGCGCACCGCGTAGACGGTCGCCTCCACCGCCGCCGGCAGGCCGCCCGTGGTCGACGCCCGGCCGACCGCCTCTTCGTCGCCCCGGGCCAGACGCACCGTGAGCTCGCCCGCCGCCGGGTCGGTGGTCAGCTCGACCAGCCGGAGCCGGGTCTCGCGCTGGGGCGGCTCGCCGTCACCCCACCGCACGAGCTCGACCGCGACCGGCCCGGTGGCGTGCCGCGCGGCGAGCACGGTGGCGTCACGCGCCAGCTCGTCGTATGTCTCGTCGCCCGCCTGGAGCTCCACGATGAAGATCCCGTCGGCCTCCGTGAAGCCGACGGCGACGACACCCCGGAGCGCTCGCAGCGCCAGCTCGAGCTCGTCGACGTTCACGGGTTCGCCGGTTCCCCGGCGCGGCCGCTCGTCGTCGCGTCGTACCGGAACCCGAGCGCGCTCAGCGCCTGCATGAGCCCCGCGAGCACCGGGTCCTCGAGCGGGGGCTGGAGGTAGAGGCCGGGCTCCGCCGCGTGCCAGCGGTGCTCGTCGTCGTGGAGGGGGCGCCGCCCCGCGTGCAGCACCTGCCGGCCGAAGCCCGGCACGTCGACTACGACCGCGGCGTCCTCGAGCGCGTACAGCTCGACCAGCTCGTCGAGCGCCCGGTAGACGGTGCCGAGTCCGGAACCCGTCCGCGCCGCGTCGACGAGCGACTCGAGTTGTCCGGCCACGATCCTCCCCGCTCCTCTGGTCGACTTCGCTTCGCCGTCCCGCCTCCGCAACGGCTCCGCGGTGTCTCGGCTTCCCCTGCTGCTCGACTGTGCTGCACACCCGTCTTCGCGGAACGGACGACGATACCCCGACCGCGAGGCCGCTCCGAACGGGCGAATCGCCCCGGGTCGAACCACGGCGCCCCACTACCATGCGCGAGCACGGCGAGCGGCGAAGGGCGCCGGGCGCCGGCGACCCTCGTGATCCGTGACCAGCTCCTCGCCGCACTGCACGCCGCGCTCGACGCGGCCGGCTTCCCGACGCCTCCGGCGGGCGTCGAGCTGACCACGCCCAACGACCCGTTGCACGGCGACTTCACCACCAACGTCGCCCTCCAGCTCGCCAAGCCGCTCGGGATGCCGCCGCGCGAGGTCGCCGCCAAGCTCGTGGTGGAGCTCGAGCGTGCCCGTCCGCCGCACCTGGACCGGGTCGAGATCGCGGGTCCCGGGTTCCTGAACCTGCACCTGGCGCCCACGTGGTTGCACGAGGTTCTCCTCGCGGTCGTCGCGTCCGGCGAGGGCTACGGGCACGGGCACGCGCTCGACGGCCTCCGCATCAACCTCGAGTTCGTGTCGGCCAACCCCACCGGCCCCCTGCACGCGGGCGGTGGGCGTTGGGTGGCGGTGGGCGATGCCCTCGCCAACCTGCTGGCGACGCAGGGCGCCATCGTGCACCGCGAGTACTACCTGAACGACGCCGGGAACCAGCTCGACACCTTCGCCGCCTCGCTGATCGCCCGCTACCGGGGAGAGGCGCCGCCGGAGGACGGCTACCAGGGCCAGTACGTCGTCGACATGGCCGACCGGATGCGGGCCGAGCTGGGCGACGCGGTGACCGAGGAGCAGGCCCGGGAGTGGGGGTACCGGGACGCGGTGCGCGGCCTCCAGGACGACCTCGGGCGCCTGGGCGTGCACTTCGACACCTGGTTCTCCGAACGCACGCTGCACGAGGCGGGCGACGTCGGGCGCGCGCTCGACGACCTGCGCGCCCGCGGCGTGGTGTTCGACGAGGGTGGCGCGACCTGGCTGCGGGCCACCGACTTCGGCGACCAGCGTGACCGCGTCCTGGTGAAGTCCGACGGCTCCACCACCTATCTCTGCAACGACATCGCCTACCACCGCGACAAGTTCGAGCGCGGGTGGGAGCACCTCGTCGACATCTGGGGCGCCGACCACCACGGCCAGGTGAAGTCGCTCCAGGCGGGGATGGAGGCCCTCGGCTTCCCCGCCGGCGAGCCCGAGGTGCTGCTCGGCCAGCTGGTGAAGCTGGTGCGCAACGGTGAGCAGGTGCGCATCTCGAAGCGCACGGGCAACGTGATCTCGCTGGCCGACATCCTCGACGAGGTCGATCCCGACGTGGCGCGGCTCACCTTCCTCCTGCAGGGGATCGACACCACGCAGACCTTCGACCTCGACGTCGTCACCGCGCAGTCGATGGAGAACCCCGTCTACTACGTGCAGTACGCGCACGCCCGCATCGCATCGATCGGCCGGAAGGCCGCCGAGGTGGGCATCCCGCGTCGGCCTGTGCTCGAGACGTCGCTGGCCCCTCTCGTGCACGACCGCGAGCTCGAGCTGCTGCGCGCGCTCGAGGCGTTCCCGGGCGTGGTTGCGGAGGCGGCCGCGCTGCGCGCGCCCCACCGCGTCACCACCTGGGTGCGCGACTTCGCCAAAGCGTTCCACGGCTTCTACCGCGACTGCCGGGTCATCTCCGACGACGCCGCGGTCACGCAGGCCCGGTTGTGGTTGGCCGAGGCCTGCCGGATCGGCCTCGCCGACGCGTTGGCGATCCTCGGCGTCCACGCGCCCGACGAGATGGCGCGCATCGTCGACGAGCCGGATCTGTGAGCGCCGACGCCCCGATCGCCGACGATCCGACCACCGGGGCTCCGATCGATCTCCGCCTGCTGCCACGGAGCGCCACCGTCGAGGGCGGACGCCTGCAGCTGGGCGGGTGCGACGTCGCCGGCCTCGCCGCCACCTTCGGCACGCCGCTGTACCTCTACGACGAGGGCGAGCTACGGGCGCGCTGTCGCGAGTACGCCGACGCCTTCGGCGCCGGGGCGGTGTCGTACGCGGGCAAGGCGTTCCTGTGCACCGCGATGGCGAAGCTGGTCGCCGAGCAGGGGCTGAACCTCGACGTCGCCACCGGCGGCGAGCTGCACGTCGCGTTGCGGGCCGGGTTCCCGCCCGCGCGCATCGTCTTTCACGGCAACAACAAGGCGGAGGCCGAGCTGCGCACCGCGCTCGAATTTGGCGTCGGCCGCATCGTCGCCGATTCCTTCGACGAGCTCGATCGGCTCGAGGCGCTGGTGGCCGACGGCTGGCCCGCGCCGCGGGTGATGGTCCGCGTCACGCCGGGGGTCGAGGCCCACACCCACGAGTACATCGCCACCGGCGCCGACGACTCGAAGTTCGGCTTCACCGTCGCCAACGGTGCCGCGCGCGAGGCCGCGCTGCGCGTGGCCAAGTCCGACGCGCTGGGCTTCGCCGGCTTCCACTGCCACATCGGCTCGCAGATCCTGGTCCTCGAGTCGTTCGCGGTGGCGGCGGCGATCGTGGCGGAGCTGGCCGCCGAGGTGGCGCGCGACGCCGACACCGCGGTCGACGAGATCAACCTCGGCGGTGGCCTCGGGGTTCCATATACCACCGACGACCTCGACGCGCCGTCGATCGCGGAGTTCGCCGCGGTGCTGCGCGACGCGTACGCGACCGCGTGCGTCGGGGCCGGTCTCGACCCCGCGCCTGCGCTCACGATCGAGGCGGGACGTTCCATCGCCGCGCCCGCGGGCATCACCCTCTACACCGTCGGCACCATCAAGACCATCCCCGGGGTTCGCACCTACGTCGCGGTCGACGGCGGCATGAGCGACAACCCCCGCCCCGCCACCTACGGCGCGGCCTACGAGGCCTTCCTCCCCGCGCGCAGCGACGCGACCCGTCCGCACGCGGTGACCGTCGCCGGCAAGCACTGCGAGCAGGGCGACCTGCTCGTGCGCGATGCGCACCTTCCGGCCGACGTCGCGGTCGGCGACGTGCTCGCCACCCCGGTCACCGGCGCGTACGGCTACTCCATGGCGTCGAACTACAACCTGGTGCCGCGCCCCGCGGTGGTGTTCGTGCACGACGGCGACGCCCGGGTCGTCGTCCGCCGCGAGACGCTCGACGACCTCCTCGCGCGCGACCGGGTCGAGTCTGAGGGAGACTGAAGGTCATGGACGAGCGGGTGCGGGTCGGGATCCTCGGCTGTGGCCACGTGGGCAGTGCGCTGGTGCGGTTGATCCACGACCACGCCGACGTGATCGAAGCCCGGGCCGGGGTGCCGCTCGAGGTCGCGCGCGTGGCCGTCGCCCACCTCGACAAGGAGCGCGACCTGCCCCTCCCGGTCCGCTGCTTCACCGACGACGCCGGCGCGGTCGTCGGCGATCCCGACGTCGACATCGTGGTCGAGGTCATCGGCGGCATCGAGCCCGCCCGCACGCTCATCGTGGAGGCGCTGATGGGCGGCAAGCCCGTCGTCACCGCCAACAAGGAGCTGATCGCGACCCACGGGCGCGAGCTGTTCGAGACCGCCGAGGGTGCCGGCGTCGACCTTCTCTTCGAGGCCTCGGTCGCCGGGGGCGTCCCCCTGATCCGGCCGTTGCGCGAGTCCTTGGCGGGCGACCGCATCCGACGGGTGATGGGCATCGTCAACGGCACCACCAACTACATCCTCACCGGCATGACCGACGCGGGCGCGTCGTTCGCCGACGCGCTCGCCGAGGCGCAGCGCCTCGGGTTCGCGGAGGCCGACCCGACCGCCGACGTCGAGGGCTACGACGCGGCGGCCAAGGCGGCGATCATCGCGTCCATCGCGTTCGGCGCGCGTGTCGTGGCCGGCGACGTGTACCGCGAGGGCATCACCGAGATCACGCTCGACGACATCGCGTCGGCGCGCGACCTCGGCTACGTCGTGAAGCTGCTGGCGGTCGCCGAGGAGCTCGACGGTCAGGTCGCGGTGCGCGTGCACCCGGCGATGGTGCCGGTGCGCCACCCGCTCGCCGCGGTGCGCGACTCGTTCAACGCGGTGTTCATCGAGGGCGACGCGGTCGGCGAGCTCATGTTGTACGGCCGCGGGGCCGGCGGTGGCCCCACCGCGTCCGCGGTCCTCGGCGACCTCGTCGACGCGGCCAAGAACCTGGTCGAGGGGCGCAAGGGCGCCACCATCGGCACCCTGGCGCTGAAGCCCATCCTCGCCATCGACGACGTCGAGTCGCAGTTCTACCTGATGATGGAGGTGCCCGACCGCCCCGGCGTGCTCCACGCGATCTCGGGCGTGTTCGCCGAACACGGCGTGTCGATCCGGTCGATGCAGCAGCGTGAGCGCGGCGACGACGCCCGCCTCATCTTCGTCACCCACAAGGCGAAGGAATCCGATCTGCGCGCCACCGTGCGCGCATTGCGCGACGTCGAGCAGGTGCACCGCGTCGGCGCGGTCCTCCGGGTGATGGGAGAAGAGGAATGAGCGTCGAGAAGGGGCCGGCACGGCCGATGCCGTCGCCGTGGCCCGGTCTCATCGAGGCCTACCGGGAGCACCTCCCCGTCACCGACGCGACGCCCGTCATCACGCTGCTCGAGGGCAACACGCCGCTGCTCGACGCCCCGCGCCTGGCGCAGCGGGCCGGCATCGCGCACGTGCGGCTGAAGGTGGAGGGGCTCAACCCCACCGGGTCGTTCAAGGACAGGGGCATGACCATGGCGATCTCGACCGCGGTCGAGCGCGACGCCAAGGTCGTGATCTGCGCGTCGACCGGCAACACGTCGGCCTCCGCCGCCGCGTACGCGGCGCGGGCAGGTCTGCTGTGCGCGGTGGTCATCCCCCAGGGCCAGATCGCGCTGGGCAAGCTCGCGCAGGCGCTCATCCACGGTGCACGCGTCGTGCCGGTGACCGGCACCTTCGACCGCGCGCTCGAGATCGTGCGCGAGCTGGGGGAGCGCCCCGGCGTCGAGGTCGTGAACTCGGTGAACCCCGTGCGCATCGAGGGTCAGAAGACCGCCGCGTTCGAGGTGGTCGACGTGCTGGGTGACGCGCCCACCGTCCACTCGATCCCGGTGGGCAACGCGGGCAACATCACCGCCTACTGGCGCGGCTACTCGGAGTACGCCGCGCTGGGGCGGGCCAGCCGCACGCCGCGCATGCTCGGGTGGCAGGCGGCGGGCGCGGCGCCGCTCGTGCGCGGCGAGCCCGTCCTGCATCCGGAGACGCTCGCCACCGCCATCCAGATCGGGAACCCGGCGTCGTGGCAGGGCGCGATCGACGCCCGCGACCAGTCCGGTGGTCACATCGGGGCGGTCACCGACGCGCAGATCGTCGACGCCTACCGCCTCGTCGCCGCCGACGAGGGCTGCTTCGTGGAGCCGGCGTCGGCGGCCTCGGTGGCCGGGCTGCTCCAGGCCTCGGCCGACGGCCTGCTCTCGCCCGACGACGTCGCCGTCTGCACCGTGACCGGGCACGGCCTGAAGGACCCGGAGCGCGCCATCGCCGAGGTGCAGGTGGGCGCGGCCGTCGAGGCCACCGCCGCGAGGGTGGCGGCGGCGCTGGACCTCGCGTGAGCACCGCCCTGGTCACCGGCGCATCGGCCGGGATCGGACGTGCCTTCGCCGATGGGCTCGCCCGCCAGGGCCACGACGTCGTGCTGGTCGCGCGCGACGGCGCGCGCCTCGCCGCCCTCGCCGACGAGATCTCGCAGGCGCACGGTGTCGCGGCCACTGCCTGCACCGCCGACCTGTTGACCGCCAGCGGACTGGCGACGGTGGAGGCGCGCCTGAGCGACACCGCGCACCCCGTCGACATCCTCGTGAACAACGCCGGCTTCGGGACGTTCGGTCGCTTCGTCGAGCTGGACGTCGAGCGCGAGGTCGAGGAGGTCGAGCTCAACGTGGTCGCGTTGCTGCGCCTGACCCGCGCCGCGCTCGGCGCGATGGAGGCGCGCGGCTCCGGCGCGATCCTCAACCTGGCCTCGTTGGCCGCGTACCAGCCGTCACCGAACAGTGCGACCTACGGCGCCACGAAGGCGTTCGTGCACAGCTTCACGCACGCGGTGCACGAGGAGGCCCGGGGGACCGGTGTGCACGTGATGCTGGTGTGCCCCGGGTACACCCACACCGAGTTCCACGACCGCGCCGGGCTCGGCCCCACCGGCGTGCCCGAGATGGCGTGGCAGTCGGCCGACCAGGTGGTCGCCGCCGCGCTGCGCGACCTGGACCGCGGGCGCTCGGTTTCGATCCCGGGCGCGATGAACCAGGCCGCGGCCGCATTGTCGAGCATGGCGCCGGCCGCGATCACGCGGCGCGTCGCCGGTGTGGTCGTCAAGCGATCGGGGTGAGCACGGCGTCGAGCGACACCCGCGCGGTGCTGCTCCTGTCCTGTCCCGACCAGCCCGGTATCGTCGCCGCCGTCGCCGACTTCGTGTACCGGCACGGCGGGAACATCGTCGACGCGCAGCAGCACACCGACCTGACCGACGGCGTGTTCTTCCAACGGGTCGAGTACCGCCTCGACGGCTCCGACCTCGCCCGCGACGAGATCGAACCCGCGCTCCGGCCACTGGTCGATCGCTTCGCGATGCGGTGCGCGGTGCGCTTCTCCGACGACGTACCGCGCGTCGGCATCATGGTCTCGCGGGAGGCGCACTGCCTCGTCGACCTGCTGGCCCGCTCGCGCCGGGGCGAGCTCCCCATCGACGTGCCGGTGGTGATCTCCAACCATCCGGACCACCGCGAGGTCGCGCAGTGGTTCGGGGTCGAGTTCGTGCACCTCCCGGTCACGCCCGACACCAAGCCGGAGCAGGAGCACGCGGTGCAGGCCGTGCTCGCGGCCCACGGCGTGACGCTGGTCGTGCTCGCCCGCTACATGCAGATCCTGAGCGCCGGGTTCGTCGACCGGTGGCCGAGCGCGATCATCAACATCCACCACTCCTTCCTCCCCGCGTTCATGGGCGGGCGTCCGTACCACCAGGCCCACGAGCGGGGCGTCAAGATCGTCGGCGTCACCGCGCACTACGCGACCGCGGAACTCGACGACGGTCCGATCATCGACCAGGACGTCGTGCGGGTGAGCCATCGTGACGCGGTCGAGGACCTCCAGCGCCGCGGACGCGACCTCGAGGTCGTCGTGCTGGCGCGGGCAGTGCGTGCCCACGTCGAGCACCGGGTGCTCGTCCACGGCCGCCGGACCGTGGTCTTCGACTAGGGCCGCCCGCGCGACCGCGCGGTCAGGCGGCGTCGACGCGGAAGATCCCGTCGCTCAGCGACGCCACGTAGAGCGTCCCGTCGTTGGCCTGGCCGAAGGTCGACACCGACTTCGACTGCGCGCCGGTGTCACCCATCGTGACCCCGCCCTCGCCGTTGGGCACGAGGACCCGGATGGTGCTGTCACACGTGTCGCTGAACACGTAGTCGCCGACGAGCGAGCTCAGCTTCTTGCCGCGGTACACGAAGCCGCCCGTGACCGCGCAGGCACCGGTGTCGTGCGAGATCTCGTACACCGGCGCGACCGCACCCGCGGGCGCGGTCCCCTGGTAGGGATGGGTGCCCTCGAGCCGGTTCCAGCCGAAGTTGTCGCCCTTGCCCGCGCCGCGACCGTTCGTCGCCGCGACGTGGTCGATCTCCTCCCACTTGTCCTGCCCCACGTCACCGATCCAGAGGTCGCCGTTGGCGCGGTCGAAGGAGAAGCGCCACGGGTTGCGCAGCCCGTACGCCCAGATCTCGGGCTCCACGCCGGCGCGGCCGACGAACGGGTTGTCCGCCGGCACCGTGTACGCGGGGTCACCCGCGTCGGGGTTGGGCGAGATGCGGAGGATCTTGCCCAGCCGCGTGCTGAGCGACTGCCCGTTGCCCCCGGGCGCGTGCCCCGCCCCGACGTCACCCTCCGAACCGCCGTCGCCAAGGCCGATGTAGAGGTCGCCGTCGGGCCCGAACGCGAGCTGGCCTCCTTTGTGGTTGGCCTGCGGCTGGTCGACGGTGAGGATCGTGCGGCGCGACGACGCGTCGGCGTTGCGGCCCCGCATCACGAATTGATCGATCTGCGTGT
>DATBBL010000168.1:0-27258 GCA_036271015.1 Acidimicrobiia bacterium | reverse complement strand
CCTGCAGAAGATCATGCGGGCGGGGCTGGCCGACCTCACCGAGGTCGACGGCGTGGGCGAGGTGCGTGCCCGCGCCATCAAGGAAGGCCTGTCCCGGCTGGCCGAGACCTCGATCCTGGAGCGCTATGTGTAATGGTCGATTCCGTTTCGCCGTCCCGCCCGTCCGGGCACGGCTCCACTCCATCTCCTGTGTGACATGGCGGAGCTGACGCCCGGAACGCAGGAAGTCGACGTCGAGCACATCGTCATCAAGGGGCCCGACGGCGCCGCGGTCGACGCCATCCACGCCCGGCCCGACGGCATGCCCGTCGCCGGGCTCGTGGTGCACCCGGACATCATGGGGGTCCGCCCCCTGTTCGACGATCTCTGCCGCCGTCTCGCCACGCGCGGGTTCGCGGTCTGCGGGCCCGAGCCGTTCGCCCGGGCGCCGGTCGAGGTGCGGGCCGACGCGGACCCGGCGGCGCGCATGGCGTACGTCCCGCAGCTCGACGACGACGTGCAGATCGGCGACCTCGAGGCCGCGGCCGACTACCTCGTGGTGAACGACGACGTGCGCGAGGTCGGCGTGCTCGGATTCTGCATGGGCGGCATGCAGGCGCTCAAGGCGGCGGCGACCGGGCGCTTCGACCGGGCGGTGGTGTTCTACGGCATGATCCGGGTCCCGGAGGACTGGGTCGGCCCGCACACGCACCAGCCGCTCGACACCGCGGCCGACGTCTGCCCGACGCTCGCCATCTTCGGCGGGCGGGATGCCTACACGCCGGAGGCCGACATCGAGGCGCTGCGTGCCGCGTGGGCGAACCGGCCCGACTGCGAGATCGTCGTGTACCCCGAGGCCGACCACGGGTTCGTGCATGCGCCCGAGCGCCCGGCGCACCGGGCCGACGACGCGGCCGACGCCTGGCGGCGCGTCCTCGCCTTCCTGCTGCCCGACTGACCCTCCCTCCTCGATGGCTCACTCACTGCGAGCCGGGATACCCGGCTCGCGGCCGTTCGTTCGCACCTCGATGGCTGCACCCACTGCGAGCCGGGATGCCCAGCTCGCGGCCGTTCGTTCGCACCTCGATGGCTCATCCACTGCGGGCCGGGATCCCCGGCCCGTGGCCGTTCGCTCGCGGCTCGCTCAGAGGGTGGCGCGCTCGTGCAGCGCCTGGCGGTCGATGATCTTGTAGCGGTTGCGGCCCTCGACCTCGATCCACCCGAGGCGGGTGAACAGCGACAGCGCCTTGTTCACGCGCTCGCGGCTGGCGCCCACGAGCCCGGCGAGGTCCTCCTGGGTCATCGGCAGTCGGAACTGGTCGGCGTCGCCTGCGATCTCGAGTAGACGCTTCGCGGTGCGCGCGGGCACGTCGAGGAACACCGCGTCGGCCAGCGATTCGTCGGTGTTGCGCAGCCGCCGCGCCAGCAGGCGCACGATCACCCACAAGAGCGTCGGGTGCTCGTCGATCGCGCTCCGGACCGCCTCGTAGCCGAGCACGAGGACGTTGCTCTCCTCGAGCGCGCGTGCGTCGGCGGACCGCGGACCTTCGTCGAACAGTCCGAGCTCACCGAAGAGCGAACCCTCGTCGAGGACGGCGACGAGCGACTCGCGCCCGTCGGGCGAGCGGGTGAGGATGGCGATGCGCCCGTTGACGATGCCGTAGAGCTCGGACGAGTCTTCGCCCTGGCGGAAGAGCACCTCGTTGCGGGCCACCGTGCGGATGGTGGACTGGCGACGGAGCGTCTCGAGCGTGTCGGGCGGCAGCGCTCCGAGCAACTGCGTCGTCTCGAGGATGCGGCGTTCCGGCATGGTGCCCGCAGAGCGTAGTCACGGTGGCTGGGGAGGTGGGTGAGGATGCGCCGGCGGCGGGCGGTGCCGGCGGGAGGAGTTCCGCGGGCCTCTGGTATCCTGGCTCTTCGGTCGATTTCCGGCTCGTGTCGACGGGCCGTCCCCTGCCCAGGGTTCACTGCAGCCGCGAGGAGAGTCATGACGTTCGACGTCGGCGACAAGGTCGTCTATCCCCACCACGGCGCGGCGACGATCGAGCGCCGGGAGAAGAAGGAAGCGTTCGGTGAGAAGCGCGATTACCTCGTGCTGCGTCTCGCCTACGGCGATCTGACGCTCATGGTGCCCGCCGACAACGCCGAGGAGATCGGTCTTCGCGAGGTCATCAACGACGAAGAGGTCGAAGAGGTGTTCGCGGTCCTTCGCAAGAAGGAGGCCCGCATGCCCACGAACTGGTCGCGACGGTTCAAGAACCACGTCGAGAAGCTGAAGAGCGGCGACATCTACCAGGTGGCCGAGGTCGTGCGGAACCTCTCCATCCGGGAGGCCGACAAGGGCCTGTCGGCGGGTGAGAAGCGCATGTTGGCGCGGGCGCGTCAGATCCTGGTGTCGGAGCTCACGTTCGCGCTCAACGTCGACGAGGAGGCCGCCGAGGCTCGCCTCGACGCGGTGCTCAAGGGTGAGGACCAGCCGGCGAAGAAGCCGGCCAAGAAGGCCGCGGCGAAGAAGTAGGCGGCGCCTGCGGATGCCTGAGCCTCAGGTGTGGGCGGTGATCGTCGCCGCCGGGTGGGGCGAACGCTTCGGCGGCCCGAAGCAGTTCTCGGACCTCGGCGGTGCCCGCCTGGTGGACCACGCGGTCGCCACCGCGTCGGAGGCATGTGACGCGGTGGTGCTCGTCGTGCCCGATGCGAGGGAGTGGGAGGGCGCCGAGGTCGCGGCGCTGACCACGGGTGGCGCGACCCGCGCCGAGTCGGTGCGCGCCGGTCTCGCCGCCGTGCCGGCGACGGCGGAGATCGTCGTCGTGCACGACGCGGCTCGCCCACTGGCGACGGTCGACCTGTTCGGCGCCGTGATCGGCGCAGTGCGAGGTGGCGCCGATGGCGCGGTCCCGGGCCTGGCGTTGGCCGACACGCTCAAGCGCGTCGAGGACGTGCGCGTCACCGCCACCGTCGATCGGGTGGGCCTGGTGACGGTGCAGACGCCGCAGGCGTTCGACGCCGCCACCCTGCGGGCCGCGCACGCGTCGGGCGGCGATGCGACCGACGACGCCGCGTTGGTGGAGGCGATCGGTGGCACCGTCGTGGTGGTGCCCGGCGACCCACGGAACCTCAAGGTGACCGGGCCCGCCGACCTCATGATCGCCGCCGCGCTGCTCGAGGTCTCGTGAGCGTGAGCGAGCCGGGTATCCCGGCGAGTAGCGAACGAGCGATGGTGCCGGTCTCGTGAGCGGGAGCATCCGTGTGGGGCTCGGGTACGACGTGCACCCGTTCGCCGACCCGGAGACGACGGCACGGCCGCTGGTGCTCGGTGGCGTCACCGTCGACGGTCCCGGCTTCGGGCTGGCCGGCCACTCGGACGCCGACGCAGTGTGTCACGCGGTCGCCGACGCGCTGCTCGGGCCGGCCGGTCTGCCCGACCTCGGCGCCCTGTTCCCGGCGTCGGACGACGCCTACCGCGACGCCTCGTCGATCGAGCTGCTGCGCGACGTGGTGCAGCGCACCCGTACCGCCGGTTGGCGGGTCGTGAACGTCGACGTCGTGATCAATGCCGAGCGGCCGCGCCTCGCGCCCCACCTCGCCGCCATGGCCGCCAACCTCACCGCGGTGCTCGACGGCGCGTTCGTCTCGGTGACGCCCAAGCGGGGTGAGGGCATCGGCGCGGTCGGGCGGGCCGAAGGCATCGCGTGTTGGGCCGTCGCCCTGCTGGAAACCGACTGAGCCACGCGCGGCGGACCACTACCCTCGATCCGCCATGGTTCGCATCCGCGACACGCTCCTCCGCGACACCGTCGAGCTGACGACGCGCGATCCCGGTCGGGTGTCGATGTACGTGTGCGGCCCGACGGTCTACGACTCGCCGCACATCGGCAACGCGCGGACCGCGGTCGCGTTCGACACCATCCGCCGCTACCTCGAATGGGCGGGGTTCGAGGTGACGTACGTGAGCAACGTGACCGACGTCGAGGACAAGATCATCGCCCGCGCCGCTCGGGAAGGCCGGACCGAGTCGGACGTCGCCCGCGAGTACGAGGCGGTGTACTTCGACCAGATGGCCCGCCTCGGCGTGCGGGAGGCCGACTACCGTCCCCACGCCACCGACTACATCGACCGGATGCTCCGACTGATCGGTGAGCTGGTCGACGGGGGGCACGCGTACGAGGTGCCGGGTCGGGGCGTGTACTTCGACGTCGAGAGCTTCGAGGGGTACGGCGCGCTCCCGCACCGTTCGCTGGAGGAGCTGCGCGAGTCGGCCGGCGCGCGGGTCGACGTCGACGAAGCGAAGCGCAGCCCCATGGACTTCGCGCTCTGGAAGGCCGCTAGGCCGGGCGAGCCGGCGTGGGACTCGCCCTGGGGCCGCGGCCGGCCCGGGTGGCACATCGAGTGCTCGGCGATGGCGCTCGACCTGCTCGGCGAGGGCTTCGACCTCCACGGCGGCGGTGAGGACCTCACCTTCCCGCACCACGAGAACGAGCGGGCTCAGGCGGGTGCCGCCGGTCACGACTTCGCCCGTCACTGGATCCACTCGGGCCTGGTGACGATCGGCGGCGACAAGATGTCCAAGTCGCTCGGGAACTTCGTCACCGTCGACGAGGCGCTGGCCGACTTCGACCCCCGCGCCGCGCGGCTGGCCATGCTCCAGACCCACTACCGGCGCGCCGCCGATCTCGGTCCCGCGGAGTTGACCGCCGCGGCGAAGGCGATCGAGCGCCTGGACGCGCTGTTCCGGCGCGCCGATGCCTCGGGGACGGGCGCGGGCTCGAGTGCCGATGCCGAGACCCTCGACCGGTTCCGGGCGGCGATGGACGACGACTTCGACACCGCGCACGCGCTGGCGGTGCTCTTCGAGGCGGCGCGGGACGCCAACCGTCTCATCGACGACGGCGACGACGCGCGGGCGGGAACGCTGGTGGCCGCGATCCGGGAGCTGAGCGGCGTCCTCGGCCTCGATCTCGCCGCCGACGCCACTCCTGCCGACGGTGACGACGCCGCCATCGACGTGCTGGTGCACCAGCGCGACGAGGCCCGCGCCGGGCGCGACTTCGCGCGGGCCGACCAGATCCGCGACGAGCTCGCGGCCCGCGGCATCAAGCTGGAGGACACGCCCGGCGGCACGATCTGGCACCGATGAGCGGCCGTGGCGGCCACCGCGACACCCGGCGGCGCCCGGCCGAGCCCAAGCGGGAACGGCGTGATCTCGGGCAGCAGGTCGAGGGGCGTCAGGCGGTGCGGGAGCTCCTGGTCGCGCGACGGCGGCGGGTGCACGACCTCTGGCTCTCGACCGACGCCGGCGATGCGCCGGTCGTCGCCGAGATCGCCGGCCTCGCCGAGGCGGCCGGGGTCCGGATCCGGCGGGTACCCGGCGACCAGATCGAGCGCCGGGCCCGCACCGGCGCACCCCAGGGGGTCGTCGCGTTCGCGGCGCCGGTGCCGACCTCGCAGCTCGATGATCTCCTCGACGACACGCGCGCCTTCCTCGTCGCCCTCGACGGCGTCACCGACCCGCAGAACCTGGGCGCGGTCATGCGCAGCGCGGAGACCGCGGGCGCGACGGGGTTGGTGCTCGCCACCCATCGCGCCGTCGGGCTCACACCCGCGGTGGCGAAAGCGGCGGCCGGCGCCATCGAGTACCTGCCCATCGCGTTCGTGTCCGGCATCCCGGGCGCGCTCGACCGCGCTCGTCGCGCCGGCGTCTGGTGCGCCGGTCTCGACGCCGGCGGCGAGCAGTCGCTGTTCGACCTGACCGTCGCCGATGCGCCCCTCGTGCTCGTCCTCGGTGCCGAGGGCCGCGGGCTGTCGCGCCTCGCGCGGGCGCGCTGCGACGTCGTCGCGTCGATCCCGATGCACGGTCACATCGCGTCGCTGAACGTCAGCGCGGCCGCCGCCGTCGCGTGTACCGAGATCGCGCGTCGACGCGCGGGATAGCCTTTCCCGGTTCGCCGGGTTAGCTCAGTTGGTAGAGCACTTCTCTTGTAAAGAAGACGTCGTCGGTTCGAATCCGACACCCGGCTCGCGAGTCCCAGCCGCAACCTCGACGAGGGGGAACCATGAGAGCCGCCATCCTCACCGGATACAACGAGCCGCTGGTCGTCGAGGAGGTGGCCGCCGCGGCCATGGGTCCGCGCGACGTCCTCGTGCACATCGACGCGAGCGGGGTCTGCCACTCCGACCTGAGCATGGCGAACGGCAACGTGCCGCTGCCACCGCCTGCAATCCTCGGCCACGAGGGGGCGGGCACGGTGCTGGCGGTGGGCAACGAGGTGAGCCGGGTGGGCACGGGCGACCGGGTGATCGCGTCGTTCGTCCCCGCGTGCGGCAACTGCTTCTTCTGTCTGCACGACCAGTCGCAGCTGTGCGAGCAGATGGGGGCGCACTCGATGGTGTCGAAGGGCACGCGCGCCGACGGCACCAGCGTGATCGGGATGAGCGGGCTCGGCACCTTCGCCGACGAGATGACCGTCGACGAGTCGATGCTGGTGAAGGTGGAGAGCGATCTCCCCTCGGAGCAGCTCGCGCTCATCGGGTGCGGCGTCACCACCGGTGTCGGCGCCGCGCTCAACACCGCGCAGATCCAACCCGGGTCGACGGTGACGGTGATCGGGTGCGGCGGCGTCGGCCAGTCGGTGCTCCAGGGCGCTCGCATCGCCGGTGCCTCGCGGATCTTCGCGGTCGATCCGGTCGAGATGAAGCGCAAGACCGCGGAGCAGTTCGGCGCCACCGACCTGATCGACCCCGCCGTGGGCGACCCGGTCGAGCAGATCCGCGCCGCCACCGGCGGCCGTGGCACCGACTATGCGTTCGAGGTGATCGGGCTCCCCGAGACGATCCTCCAGGCCTACGAGGTCGCCCGGCGGGGGGGCACCGCGGTCGTCGTCGGCATGGCCCGCTTCGACGCCCAGGTGACCTTCCCGGCCATGTCGCTCTTCGCCGGCAACAAGCAGCTCCTCGGGTGCATGTACGGCTCGGCCCAGGTGCGGCGCGACTTCCCGCGCTTCGTGCAGCTGGTCGAGACCGGGCGGCTCGACGTCGGATCGATGGTCTCGCGCCACATCGCGCTGGACGAGGTGAACGACGCCTTCCGGGCCATGGAGGCCGGCGAGGTCATCCGCAGCGTCATCGTCTGACCGGCGCTCGCCGGACCGGAAAGAACCGCCGGAATCGGACCGTCAGAAACCCGAAATGCTTGACCCTGGATGGTCGGGGGACGAGGATCCGGGCCTGATGGGCCTCTCGCGGCGCGATCGTGCCATTCTCGACTTCGAGCGGGGCTGGTGGAGTCGCCCCGGACCGAAGGAGGCGGCGATCCGTACCGAGCTCGGGGTCTCTGCGACCCGGTACTACGAGATCCTCCGGCACCTGGTCGACGTGCCCGAGGCCTATGACTACGACCCTCTCACCGTGATGCGGGTCCGCCGTCAACGCGACCGACGGAGGCGTGAGCGCCTCGAAGGCCGTCAGGCGGATCCGGGGTCGCGGTGACCGCGCCGCGCGGCGGCGGTTCCTCACGGGTCCCGGGGACGTCCCCGGGGGCGCGCGGGGCGATCGTCGTCGGGCTGGCGGTGATCCTCGGCATCGTCGGGTTGCAGATCCTCGACGACAGCGGCCCCAGCACCAGCGTCGCCACCGTCACCAGCACGACCCCGACCACCGGTCGACCCGGGAGCTCGTCGACGACGAGCGGCCTGCGCCCGGCCGCCCAGGTGCGGGTCAAGGTCTACAACGCGTCGGGGGTGGAGGGCCGGGCCCAGATCCTGACCGACCAGCTCAAGAGCATCGGGTACAACATGCAGACGCCGGCGAACCTGAGCAAGGAGCGCGCCGGCACCGTGGTCGAGTGCGTCAAGGGGTTCGACCGTGAGGGCGCCCTGCTCGCGCTCTACGGAGTGCCGAACGGCGCGCAGGTGCAGCCGTACCCGTCCAAGCCGCCCGCGGGCGCGTCGGATGCCGACTGCCTCGTGATCATCGGCAACGCCTAGCCACGGCGTGCGACGCGTCGTGGCCCTACCGCCCGCGCTGCGACCGTTCGTCGACGATCCGGCCGCCAGCGCCTTCTTCGCCGACTTCGACGGTTCGCTCTCGCCGATCGTCCGCGACCCCGCCGCAGCCGCGGCGCTGCCCGCCGCCCGCGCCGCGCTGGCGCGACTCGTACCGTTGTTGCGGACGGTGGTCGTGGTGAGCGGGCGGCCGGCCGCGTTCCTGCGGGACGCGCTCGGCATCGACGGTTTGGGCTACGTCGGCGCCTACGGCCTCGAACGGATCGTCGACGGCGAGGTGGTGGTCGACGACCGCGTCCGGCCATGGGTGGGCGCGATCGCGCGCGCCGCCGACGAGGCCGACGCGGCGCTGCCCGGGCTGCTGGTGGAGCGGAAGGGGAGCGTGGCCGTCACCATCCACTGGCGCACCCAGCCCGACCGCGGGGCCGAGGCGGTGGCGTGGGCCGACGAGGCGGCCGCGCGCCTGGGGCTGGAGCGACCGCAGCGGGGGCGGATGGCGATCGAGCTGCGGCCGCCGGTGCCCGTCGACAAGGGCACCACCGTCGCCGACCTGGCGCGCGGCGCCTCGGAGGCCGCGTTCGCCGGGGACGACGCCGGCGACCTCCCCGCGTTCGCGGCGTTGCACAGGCTCGAACGCGACGGGGTGCTCCGCCACGGCGTGAGCATCGGCGTGGCGTCGCCCGAGAGCCCGCCCGAGGTGCGCCAAGCCGACGTCGTGGTCGACGGTCCCGCCGGCCTGGCGGAGGTGCTGGAATCGCTCGCCGACGCGCTCAGCGCGCGTGGTTGAGGAGCTCGCGCAACCAGCTCTGCGGCGTGTGGACCCGGGCGAGCTCGCACAGCCGGGTCGCGCGCGCCGCCCGCTCCTCGTCGGGCATGGCGAGCGCGGTGTGCAGCGCGTGCGCGCCCTGTTCGATGTCGTACGGGTGGATGGCCAGGGCCGCGCCGGCCAGCTCCTCGTAGGCACCCGCCTCCGGCGAGAGGAGCACCACGCCGTCGCGGCGGTTGAGCAGCGGGCCTTCCTTGGCCACGAGGTTCAGACCGTCCTTCACCGGGTTCACCAGGAGGGCGTCGAAGCGGGTGAACCCGGCGATGGTCTGCTCGTAGTCGTCGCGCGTGTCGACCACGACCGGTTGCCACCCACCGCTGCCCCAGCGGTCGTTCACCCGCGCCGCCGCCTGGTCGACCTCCTGCTCGTAGGCGAGGTACTCGGCCAGGTTCTCGCGCGACCGGTTGAGCATGGCGACGAACACGACGCGGTCGCGCCATTCGGGGTGGGTGGCGAGGAGCTCGTCGTACACGTGGAACCCGCGCACGATGTTCTTCGACAGATCGATGCGGTCGCTGCGCAGCACCAGCTTGCGGTCGCCCACCAGGTCGTCGAGCTCGCCGGCGGCGCGTGTGGCCGCGGGCGACGCCGCCAGCGCCGCGAGCGCGGCGGGGTCGGGGCCCAGCGGCGTCGCGTACGGCCTCGTCGGCGGCGTCCCGAGCACCTCGGTCGCCGACGCCAGGTAGGCACGCGCCCACCGCTCGGTGTGGAACCCGCTCGGCACCACGGCCATGGAGCCGCACAAGGCCTCGGCCATGTCGGTCGGCAGCACCCGGATCGAGTTGGGCCCGCAGAACGGGGTGTGGGTGAAGTGCGTGAGCTTCAGGTCGGGCCGGTCCGCCCGCACCATGCCGGGCACCAGGGACAACTGGTAGTCGTGCACCAGCACCCGCTCGCCGTCCTCGGCGTCGTCGGTGATGGCCTTGGCGAACTCGGCGTTCACCGCGACGTAGCCATCCCACGCGTCACGCAGGTAGCGGTCGAAGCGTGGCCGGCGGGCGAGGTCGAACAGCCCATGGTGCAGGAACCACAGCACCGCATTCGAGATCACGTCGTAGTGCTTGCGGTGCAGACCGGGTTCGAGATCGAGCAGATGGAGGTCGATGCCCGGCACCTCGACCGCATCGGCCGCGATCGCGGCCCGGTCGTTGTCGTCGATCGCTGCGGCCACCCACGCCTGGCGTTCGCCGGTGTCGTTGCCGCTCACGAGCGGCAGGAGCGCGCTGACGATCCCCCCGGCACCACGCGTGGACGCGAACGAACCATCGTCTTCCACCGAGAACCGGTAGGGCCCCCGGTGCGTGACGAGCATCATGCGCGCAGCGCCCCGAACAGGGTCAGCCAGTCCTCGAGCTCGCGCGTGGAGAGGAAGTGCTCGCGCACGTGTTCTTTGCCCTGCGCGCCGAGCGCGTCGGCGCCGACGGGGTCGGCGAGCAGGTCGATGGTGCGTTGCGCGCACTCCTCGACCGAGTCGACGAGATAGCCGTCGTAGCCGTCGCGGATCTGCAGCTTGATCCCGCCGGCGCGCCCACCGATCACCGGACGCCCCTTCCAGAGGCCCTCGCTCACGGTGAGGCCGAAGCCCTCCCGCAGCGACTTCTGGAGCACCACGTCGGCGATCCGTTGGAACGCGTTGATCTGCACCGAACCGACCTGGTGCAGGTTCGACAGCAGGTAGATGTCGCGGTCGCCGGCACGCGCGGCCTCGGTGGCGTCCCACACCCGGAACCCCTCCGGGTCGTCGGTCGCCATCGAGCCCGCGAGCACGAGCTGGGCGTCGGGGACCCGCTCGCGCACGAGGCGGAAGGCCTCGATCACGCCGACCGGGTCCTTCCACGGATCGAAGCGACTGACCTGGCAGACGATCGGGCGGTGCACGTCGACGCCGTACTGGCGGGTGAGCTCCTGGCAGAACGGCAACGCCAGATCGAGGTTCTTCACCGAGAGCGGGTCGATGCACGGCGGAGCGTTCAGCACGTGCGCCATCTCGAGCGACTTCGGCACGAACTCGGGCATGGTCCAGACCGACGCGTCGTGCAGCTCGACGAACGGACGGAAGAACTCCCACACCGCGGGGTTGGCGTCGGTGAGGTCGATGTGGCACCGCCAGATCCAGGTGGTGTCGCCCATCTGGCCCCCCAGGCGCTCGCGCAGGAAGCTGAGCATGGCTGCCGGTTGGGGGTCGTGGATGACCACGAAGTCGTAGTGGCCTTCGAGCAACAGCGCGTTGTCGAGGACCTTCTCGAGGTAGATGCGCTGCATCGCGGGGGTCCACTCGATGTCGGCGCCTTGCAAGGCGTTGTGGACCGCTTTCGTGACCGCGAAGAACTCGTCGCTGCCGTGCATCACCTGCCAGTCGGCGTCGACGCCGGCACTGCGGAGCAGGGGGACGTGGGTCGCCAGCAGCTCGGCGACGCCGCCGCCGTACGCGGTGGCGTTGAGATGGAGCACCCTCGCCTCACGCAGGGGCCTGGCGAGCTCCCGGATCCGTTCGACGACATCGCTCCCGACGACGCCCGCGTAGTCGTCGAGGTTCTTTTCCAGCAGCGGGACACGGTCGAGCACGAAGTCTCCGGTGGTGCAGAGCGACTGGGACTCGGTCAATCTATCGACTGATGGTTGCTGCACTGGTGTGCCCCGACAAGTTCAAGGGCACGCTCAGCGCCGCCTCCGCGGCCACGGCGATGGCTGCCGGCGCGCGGCGCGCGGGTTTCGACGACGTCGCGGAGTTGCCGTTGGCGGACGGGGGCGAAGGAACCCTCGACGCGTTGCTCGCGGCCCGGGGCGGATCGCAGCGTCAGGTGACCGTCACCGGGCCGCTCGGCGATCCGGTCCAGGCCGCGTGGGCGCTGCTCCCGGGTGGTGTCGCGGTCGTGGAGATGGCGCGCGCCAGCGGTCTCGCGCTGGTGCCGCGCCAGCGGGACCCACTGCGTGCGTCGACGCGCGGCACGGGCGAGCTGATCGCCGCGGCCCTCCGCGCCGGGGCCCGTCGTGTCATCGTCGGCGTCGGCGGGAGCGCGACGACCGACGGTGGACTGGCGGCGCTCGAAGCGCTCGGGTGGTCGTTCGGCTCGATCCCGGTGACGGTGGCGTACGACGTCTCGACCGCCTTCCTCGACGCGGCGACCGTCTTCGCCCCGCAGAAGGGCGCGAGCGAGGCGCAGGTCGCGCTGCTCACCCGACGCCTCGCGCGGCTCGCCGACCAGTACGAGCAGCGCACGGGGGTCGACGTGCGCACGCTGCCGGGAGCCGGCGCCGCGGGCGGGCTCGCCGGGGGCCTGGCCGCGATCGGGGCCGAGCTCGAACCGGGCTTCGACGTCGTCGCCGGCGCCGCCGGGCTGGAGACCGCGCTCGAGGGCGTCGACCTGGTCGTGACCGGTGAGGGCCGGCTCGACGCGTCCAGCTTCGACGGCAAGGTGGTCGGCGGAGTGCTCGAGTGGGCGACCGACGCCGGCGTGCCGCATCTGGCGGTGGTGGCGGGCCAGGTGGCCCCCGAGGGCCGCGACGAGCTCGCGCTCCACGCCGGCGCCCGGCTCCTCGCCCTCACCGACCGGGTCTGGCAGGCGGGCGAGGCGTTCGCGCGGGCGGCGACGCTGGTGGAGGAAGCGACGCTCGAAGCGGGTCGCCGCGTGCTGGAAGACTGGTAGGCGGCCGTAAGCTGACGGCATCGGGTCACTCTCGATCCGGGAGGTGAGCGCCCATGGTTCCGGTCACGCCCGTGCTCGGCGAGATCGTCGGTTGGGAATTCCTGCTCGTGCTGGCGGTGGTCGCGCTGCTGTTCGGGGGCTCGCAGCTTCCCAAGCTCGCCCGCTCGATGGGGCAGGCCTCGAAGGAGTTCCGCAAGGGGCTCGAGCAGGGCGCCGACGACGAGGGCGACGCCAAGGACCGGCCCGAGGCCGAGGACCGGCCCGAGGCCAAGGACCGGCCCGACGCCAAGGACCGGCCCGACGCCTGAGCGCGCCGGTCAGCCGCCGACCGGCGCTTCGCTGAGCGAGAGCGTGTTGCCGTCGGGGTCCGCGAACCAGGCCACGCGGGTGCCGTCGGGCGCGGTCCAGATGCCGCGGTCGTCCTGGTCCATCCCCTCGAAGCGCGAGAACCCGACCCCGCGCGCCACGAGCGCGTCCACCTCGCCCTCGAGGTCGGCCACCTCCCAGCCGAGCACGGTGTATGCGGCCGGGGCGCGTTCGGGCACCGCGGTGACCCGCAACGTGGTGCCGTGGGCGTCGACCACGCAGGCGAACCCGTCCGCGTGCACGACGTCGAGCCCGAGCACCGACTCGTAGAACGTGCGGGCGCGCTCGAGCTGGGTGGTGGCCACGAAGGCGACGAGGGGCGAATCACGCAGCACGGTGAGAGGGTACGGCTCAGGCCGAGAGCTCGCGCCCGAACTTCGCCCGGTACGAAGGCACCGACACGATCGGCGGGCGCTCGCGGATCTCGACCTCGATCCTTTGCGCGTGCCGGTCGTCGTCGTAACGGAGCAGTTCCGCCAGCCGCTTGTCGACGGGGACCCCGGCCCGGCGCAGCCCCGTCACCAGGATCGCCATCGCCTGCGGCCCGAGCTCCTCGAGCGGTCGGTTGCGGTGTTCCCGCACGTCGAGATCGACCTGGGCGATGGCGTCGAGGCCGAAGTTGGCGACGAGATCGATCAGCAGGCCGATCTCGACGCCCCAGCCCTCGACGAACGGCACCGTCTCGAGCAGCGCCCGCCGCCCCGCGTACTCGCCCGCCAGCGGCTGCACGAACCCCGCGAGGTGCGGGAAGAGCGCCGAGATCACCGGACGGGCCATGAGCTCGGTGACCCGGCCCCCACCGGTCGCCTCACCGTGCAGGGGGCGGCGGTAGTAGCCCTTCACGAAGCCGATCGCGGCATCGGTGAGCAGCGGCGCCAGCAGCCGGGTGACGAAGTGGGCACCGAAGTTCCGGACGTCGGCGTCGAGCCAGCAGACGATGTCGCCGTTGCAGGCGTACAGCGACTTCCAGAGCGCGTTGCCCTTGCCCGTGCCGGGGGGCAGCTCGGGCAGGATCTCGGCGACGGCGAGGACGGTGGCACCCTCCCAGGCGGCCACCTCGGCGGTGGCGTCGCTCGACCCGTCGTCGACGACCACGACCTCGTCGACGAGGGGGACGTGCTCGACCAGGTTGCGGCGGACCGTCGCGACGATCTGGCCGACGGTCGCCTCCTCGTCGCGGGCCGGCAGGCAGACCGAGACGGAGAGATCGGCGCTCCGCTTGGCCGCGGCCAGCGCGCCCGCATCGGGCTCGATCGGACCTCCCATCCGGTGCAGGGTAGGCCGTCCGGTTGGGCACCCGAGTGGCCACCGAGGGTGGTCCACGGCCGGAAGTGCTGCGCTCCCGGGTCGGGGCCCGTGCTACCGTCTTCGCCGAACGCGTTCATCCAGAGCGGTTGAGGGACAGGCCCGACGACACCGCGGCAACCAGCATCACACCCGGCCATTGGGGGCGGGCGGATGCCAGGTGCCAATGCCTGAACGATGAGCAGTCCGAGAGCGGTCCTCCGCTCGAGGCGCTCGAGAGCGCGTCGAGGACAGCGCCGGTACCCGCCGGCCGGACGGAGGAGACGCCGATGGCCCACGTACACGCCCTGCGATGTCGGGAGTGCGGACGCGAGTACGAGGTCGCGCCCGTCTTCACCTGTGAATGGTGCTTCGGCCCGCTCGAGGTGGCGTACGACTACGACGCGATCCGGGCGGCGGTCAGCCGCGAGAAGATCGCCGCCGGTCCGCTCTCGATCTGGCGCTACGCCGACCTGCTGCCGTCCGACCGCAACCCGGCGGTCGACCTCGGCGCCGGGTTCACGCCTCTGGTGCGGGCGGACCGCCTCGCGTCCGAGCTCGGCCTCGGCGAGGTGTGGATCAAGAACGACACCGTGAACCCGACCAACTCCTTCAAGGACCGGGTGACCTCGGTCGCGCTGTCGAAGGCACTGGAGTTCGGCTTCAAGGTGGCGGCGTGCGCGTCCACCGGCAACCTCGCCAACTCGGTGGCGGCGCACGCGGCGCACGCCGGGCTGCGCAGCTTCGTGTTCATCCCCGCCAACCTCGAACAGGGCAAGGTCGTCACCACCGCGGTGTACGGCGGCAACGTCGTCGCCATCGACGGGAACTACGACGCGGTGAACCGGCTGTGCGCGGAGCTGGCCGGCACCTACCCGTGGGCGTTCGTCAACGTGAACGTCCGCACGTACTACGCCGAGGGCTCGAAGACGCTCGCTTTCGAGACCGCCGAGCAGCTGGGCTGGGAGCCGCCCGACCACGTGGTGGTGCCGATCGCCAGCGGCTCGCTGCTCACCAAGATCCGCAAGGGCTTCGAGGAGCTGCACAAGGTGGGGCTGCTCGACCGTGAGCCCGAGCTGCGGGTGTCCGGCGCGCAGGCCGAGGGGTGCTCACCGGTGGCGCGGGCGTGGCTCGACGGCGCCGACACCATCAAGCCGGTGAAGCCCGACACCATCGCCAAGTCGCTCGCCATCGGCAACCCGGCCGACGGCTACTTCGCGCTCGACGCCGTGCGCCAGACCGGCGGCGGGCTCGCCGCGGTCACCGACGACGAGATCGTCGACGCGATGAAGCTGCTGGCGCGGACCGAGGGCATCTTCGCCGAGACTGCCGGGGGTGTCACCATCGCCACGCTGAAGCGGCTGGCGGCCGAGGGCATCGTGCGCCCCGACGAGCGCGTCGTCGCGTACGTCACCGGGCACGGGCTGAAGACGCTCGACGCGGTCGAACCGTCGGTCGGTCCGACCGCGGTGATCCCGCCGACGCTCGATGCCTTCCACGACGCGTTCCCACCGGACACCATCGGCGAGCAAGCATGATCGAGCGACCCGTCAACGAGGAGTGAGCATGTCCGTCACCGTCCGCATCCCCACGCAGTTGCGCGAGCTCACCGGCGGCGCGGCCGAGGTCGACGCCGAAGGCGCGACCGTGGCCGACGTGCTCAAGGACCTGGAGGCCAAGCACGCGGGGTTCGCCGAGCGGCTCTTCGACGAGAAGGGCGAACTGCGCCGCTTCGTGAACGTGTTCGTGGCCGACGAGGACATCCGTTTCCTCGACGGCGTCGACACCGACGTCGCCGACGGTTCGACCGTCAGCATCGTCCCCGCCGTCGCCGGCGGGTGAGCAGCGCGCGCTCCGAACGCGCACGCGGCGGCCGGAGTCGAGCGGAGCGAGCGAATCAAGCAGGGATCGCGTAGATGAGCTGAGCGAGCTTGCGGGGGACGGTCTGGTCGCCGGTGGCGCTCTTCACCTGCACGCCGTCGGCGCTCGTGCTCACGAGCTCCGCATTCGAGCCGGGGGTGAGCTCGGCGCCGGCCAGGAAGAGGATGGCGTCCTCGTCGATCTCGACCTTCTCGCTGATGCGGCGGACCACGACCGGGCCCGGCTGCATCTGGGTGAGCGGCACCGAGGCCGGACCCTCCACCTTGTGGCTCGAGCCGGGGATCGGGTTGCCGTGCGGACACGTGGCCGGGTCGCCCAGCAGCAGGACCAGCTTCTCCTCGACGTCGGCGGAGATTGCGTGCTCCCAGCGGTCGGCCTCCTTGTGGACCTTCTCCCACTCGAGCCCGATGACGTCGACGAGGAGCCGCTCGGCGAGGCGGTGGCGGCGCACGATCGAAGTCGCCACCTTGCGGCCCTTGTCGGTGAGCCGGAGGCTGCGATCGTCGAGCAGCTGCGCGTACCCGTGGTCGACGAGGCGGTTCACCGTTTCCGACACTGCGGGCGCGGACAGCCCGAGCCGCTCCACCAGCCGGGCCCGGATGGGCACGATGCCCTCCTCTTCGATCTCGAGGATGGCCTCGAGGTACTCCTCGGTGGTGTCGTGCCACTCGGCCACGTTGGTGCTCCCCGCTGTCGGTGCATCCACGCTACCCGGTGGTCTGGCCCGTTCGAGGTGCCGATCGCGCGCCACACGTGCTCCGCGGGCCGATGGAGAACGTCGTCACCGCGGCCTGCACGTCAGCGGGCTGCGCTGCTCCTGACCAGCTCCGAAGGCTGCGCGAGCTGCGCGGCGACGGCTTCGAGGAAGCCGGTGGCGGCCCGTCCGTCGACGATCCGATGGTCGGCGGACAGCGAGATCGGGAGGGCCGGCGCGGCCACGACCGCGCCGCCGTCAACCAGCGGTCGGACGCGCACCGCGCCGAAGCCGAGGATGGCGGCCTGTGGTGGCCGCACGATGGGGGTCGCGAACCGTCCGCCCTCGGTGCCGAAGTTGGTCACGGTGAACGTCGCGCCGCGGATCGCCTCGGGGGTGAGGTGGCCGGCGCGTCCCGCCTCGGTGGCGCGGGCGATCGCCTCGCCGAGGTCCACCAAGGACAGGTCCTGCGCGTCGTGCACGACGGGAACGACGAGACCGTCGTCGCTCGCGACCGCGATGCCGATGTTGTACGTGTCGTGGTGCACGAGCTCGTCGGTGTCGGAGTCGTAGCTCGCGTTGAGCACGGGCCACTCGCCGAGGGCGACGACCGCGGCGCGCACGAAGAACGCAGTGAGCGTGATCTCGCCACCGTGCTGGGCGCGCACGGTGGCATGCGCGTCGAGGAGTGGGCGGGCGTCGATCTCGTCGAACAGCGAGATGTGTGGCACCGCGCGCCACGCGTCCGCCATGTTGTGTGCCATCGCGCGCCGGACACCGCGCAGCGGCTCGCGCCGGCCGTCGGCCTGATGGTGGGCGCGCAGATCGGATGCGGTCACCCGACCGTCGGGCCCGGTGCCGGCGACGGTCGCGAGGTCGATGCCGAGCTCCTTCGCCAGCTTGCGGACCGGCGGTGCGGCCTGCACCGGGCCGGTCCCGGCGGGCGCGGTGCTCGGGCCCGGCGCGCGCCGGGCCGACGCCGGGCTGCTCGGGCCCGCGGTGCTCTCGGTGGCGCGGCCACGCACGGGTGTGCCACCGATCGCGGACCCGGCGTCGGGCACGAGCTCCAGCAAGGGCGCGCCCACGGGCACGAGATCGCCGACCTCCGCCCCGAGCGCCACCACGGTGCCCGACGCGGGCACCGGCAGCTCGACCTCGGCCTTGTCGGTCTGCACGTGGGCGACGATCTGGTCGCGCGTCACGTGTTCGCCCACGCTCACGCGCCACTGCACCAGCTCGGCCTCGGTCATGCCCTCCCCCAGATCGGGGAGGAGATACTGCATCGACTCAGGCATCGAGGGTGGCGTCGAGCGCGGCGACGACGCGCGTGACGTCGGGGCGGCACCAGTCCTCGACCAGCGGTGGCGGCGAGCCCACGTCGTATCCCGCGACGCGCTTGATCGGTGCTTCGAGGGAGTAGAACGCCTCTTCCTGCAGGGTCGCGACCACCTCGGCGCCGAAGCCCGCGGTGAGCGGGGCCTCGTGTACGACGACGACCCGCCCCGCGCGTTCGGCGGCGCGCACGATGGTCTCGGTGTCGAAGGGCCGGAGCGTGCGCAGGTCGACGACGCCGACGCTCGCGCCACGCGCGTCCCGCGCCGCGTCCGACGCCGCCCGTGCGACGTCGACCATCGCACCCCACGCGATCACGACCGCGTCGTCACCCTCACGGACGACCTCCGCGCGACCGAGCGGCACCACGTGCTCGCCGTCGGGAACCTCGCCGGTCGTGCGGTAGCAGGGGATCGGCTCGAAGAAGAGGACGGGGTCCTCGCTCCGGATGGCGCTGGTGAGCAACCCGCGGGCGTCGCTCGCGTTCGACGGGACCACCACGGTGAGCCCCGGCGCGTGCGCGTAGGGCCCCTCCACCGAGTCGGGGTGCAGCTCGGGGGTGCGGACACCGCCGCCGTACGGAGCGCGCACGGTGACCGGGCAGTGGAAGCGCCCGCGGCTGCGGTACCGCATGCGGGCGAGCTGGCCCACCACCTGGTGGTACGCCTGCAGGCTGAAGCCCGCGAACTGGATCTCCGCCAGCGGCACCAGGCCCGCGGCCGAGAGGCCGACGCTCGCGCCCACGATCACCGCCTCGGCGAGCGGCGTGTCGAACACGCGGCGCGGGCCGAAGCGTTCGAGGACACCATCGGTGGCGCGGAAGACTCCCCCGTTGACGCCGACGTCCTCACCCAGCAACACCACCCGGTCGTCGCGCGCCATCTCGTCGACGATCGTCTCGCGGATCGCCGCGAGCATGGTCATGCTCGCCACGACACCACCCCCGTGTCCTCGTCGGGCGCGTCGTGGGCACCGGACGCGTCGTCGGGCGCATCGTCGGGCGCGCTCCGAGCGACGATCTCGGCGCGTTGCGCGGCCGTGCGCGCGTCGCCCGCGGCGGTGACGTGGTCGAGTGCCGCCGCGGGCACGACCTCGCGCGCGAGGGCGCGGTCGATGATGCCCTCGAGCCGCGCTTCGACCGTCGCCGCGGTCGCCGCGTGACGTTCGTCGTCCCAGAGGCCGGCGCGCTGCAGCTCGGTGCGGAACCGTTCGATCGGATCGCGCCGCCGCCAGTCCTGCAGCTCGTCGTCGGGGACGTAGCGGGTCGGGTCGTCGGAGTTGGTGTGGGCGCCCATGCGGTAGGTGACCGCCTCGATGAGCGTGGGACCGTCACCGGCCGCGGCCCGCAGGCGCGCGGTGCGCGTCGCATCGAGCACCGCCAGCACGTCGTTGCCGTCGACCCGCACGCCCGGGATTCCGGCCGCCACGGCCTTGGCCGCGAAGGTCTCCGCCGCGGTCTGGCGCGTGGTGGGGGTGGAGATCGCCCACCCGTTGTTGATGCACACGACGATCAGCGGTGCCCGCTGGACACCGGCCAGGTTGATGGCCTCGTAGAAGTCGCCCTCCGACGTGGCGCCGTCGCCGAGGAACGTGCACACGACCCCGGGGTCGTCGCGCAAGGCCAGTCCCCACGCGAGACCGGCGGCGTGGGGAAGCTGGGTGCCGAGGGAGATCTGGACCGGCAGGCAGCGCACGCCCTCGGGGATGCGCCCGCCGTCCGGATGGCCCCGCCAGTAGACGACCAGCTGCTCCATGAACTCGTCGCCGAGGGCACCGAAGCCGGTGACGTCGCGGTAGTAGGGCACCAGCCAGTCGGTCTCGAGGTCGAGGGCGCGCACCGCACCGACCACCGCGGCCTCCTGGCCGGTCAGCGGCGCCACCGTCGTGAGGCGCCCCTGGCGCTGCAGGTTCCAGAACCGCTCCGACGCCCGCCGGGTGAACAGGAGATCGGCCATCAGCACGGAGGCGAACTCGGGATCGGTGATTCGGGCCGTGGTGTCGACGTCGGTCATGGGCCTCCAGCCTACCGATCGATAGGTAGAGCTACGCGGCTCCCGGCTCGGCGCCGGGTCCCGGCGCACCGGGTACCAGTGCGTGGCGGAACAGGTCGAGGATGTGCTCCCGCTCGGTCTCGAGCGCCGCGGGGCTGGTCGGGTCCTCGCCGAGCAGCGAGCCGACCAGTGGGGCGTCCGACAGGTACGAGAGGACGGCGCCGTAGCCGGTGATGACGAGCCGCCGGGCGTCGCAGCGACGGACCCGGCCGGCGTCCATCTCCTTCTCGAGGAAGCCCGCCCCTCGCTCGAACAGCGGCCGGAGCACGGTGGCCAGCTCCTCCACGAGGATGGGACCGCCCTCGAGCGCCTCCCAGCGGGCCAGCCGGACGAAGTCGGGGCGCTCCACGAAGAAGCGGAACGCGGTGCGGATCACCCGCTCCACCTGGGGCCAGCCCTCGGCCGGCTCGGCGGCCATGGTCTCGTCCATCAGGGCGAACCAGTCGTCGAAGGCGTCGAGCAGCACGGAGCGGTAGAGCGCGACCTTCGACGGGAAGTGGTGGAAGAGGCTCGGCGGCCGGATGCCGACCTCGTCGGCGATGTCGGCGAGACTGGTGCCGGAGAAGCCCCGGTCGGCGAAGCGCTGCCGGGCCACCACGAGGATCGTGTCCCGGGTGCTGGGCGCCGCCGTCGTCACCCGTCAAGCCTACGCCCGAGAGGACGGGCCGGAGACGGAGCGAACGCGGACGCAAATTTGCACTCTCGGCCCGCGAGTGCCAACATGGTTAGCACTCGGTGCCTGTGAGTGCTAACGACGCACGGTCCGGTCCCGACCATCCCTACCCGACCACCTACCCACTCCCAGGGGGTACCACCAGATGCCGAAGCAGATCGCTTACGCGGAGCAGGCGCGCCGCTCGCTCGAGGCGGGCATGAACAAGCTCGCCGACGCAGTGCGCGTCACCCTCGGTCCGAAGGGCCGCAACGTCGTGCTCGAGAAGAAGTGGGGCGCACCCACCATCACCAACGACGGCGTCTCCATCGCCAAGGAGATCGACCTCGAGGACCCGTACGAGAAGGTCGGCGCCGAGCTGGTGAAGGAGGTCGCCAAGAAGACCGACGACGTCGCCGGCGACGGCACCACCACCGCCACCGTGCTCGCGTGGGCGATGGTGCGTGAGGGCCTCCGCAACGTCGCCGCCGGTGCGAACCCGATGGTGCTCAAGGGCGGCATCGAGAAGGCGGTCGAGACCGCGGTCGACGCGATCAAGAAGGAATCGAAGAGCGTCAAGACCGACCACGCGCAGATCGCGAACGTGGCGGCCATCTCGGCGGCCGACAAGGAAGTCGGCTCGATGATCGCCGAGGCGCTCGAGAAGGTCGGCACCGACGGCGTCATCACCGTCGAGGAGAGCCAGACCTTCGGTATGGAGCTCGACCTCGTCGAGGGCATGCGCTTCGACAAGGGCTACATCTCCCCGTACTTCGTCACCGACACCGACCGCATGGAGGGAGTGCTCGACGACGCGTACATCCTGCTCGTGTCGAGCAAGATCTCCGCGGTGAAGGACCTCCTCCCCGTGCTGGAGAAGGTCATGCAGGGCGGTCGGCCCCTCGCGATCATCGCCGAGGACGTCGAGGGCGAGGCGCTCGCCACCCTCGTCGTCAACAAGATCCGCGGCACGTTCAAGTCGGTCGCCATCAAGGCACCCGGCTTCGGCGAGCGGCGCAAGGCGATGCTGCAGGACATGGCCATCCTCACCGGCGGCCAGGTCGTCTCCGAGGAGATCGGTCTGAAGCTCGAGAACATCGGGCTCGAGCTGCTCGGCCGGGCCCGGCGGGTCGTGGTCACCAAGGACGAGACCACGATCGTCGAGGGCGCGGGCTCGAAGCAGGAGGTGCAGGGCCGCATCCAGCAGATCCGCAACGAGATCGAGAACACCGACTCCGACGACGACCGCGAGAAGCGCCAGGAGCGTCTCGCCAAGCTGGCCGGCGGTGTCGCGATCATCAAGGTCGGTGCGGCCACCGAGGTGGAGCTCAAGGAGAAGAAGCACCGCATCGAGGACGCGGTCCAGACCACCAAGGCGGCGGTCGAGGAGGGCGTGGTGCCCGGTGGCGGCGTGGCGCTGCTCCGTGCGCAAGCCAACGTGCTGACGCTCGCCGGTTCGCTCGACGGTGACGAGTCCACCGGCGCCAAGATGGTTGCCCGTGCGCTCGAGGAGCCGCTCAAGCAGATCGCGGTCAACGCCGGTCTCGAGGGTGGCGTCATCGTGGAGAAGGTGCGGAGCCTCAAGGGCGCCAACGGCCTGAACGCGGCCACGGGCGAGTACGAGGACCTCGTGAAGGCCGGCGTCATCGACGCCGCCAAGGTGACCCGCTCGGCGCTGCAGAACGCGGCGTCGATCGCGGCCCTGTTCCTCACCACCGAGGCCGTCATCTCCGACAAGCCGGAGCCGCCTGCCGCCGCCGGCGGCATGCCCGGTGGCATGCCCGACATGGGTGGCATGGGCGACTTCTAGAGCCCGAAGCAACCGAACGTCGAAGTCCGTGGGGCGCCCTCCGGGGCGCCCCACGCAATTCCTGCCGCGGGCGGTCCGCTCAACCCGACGGGCGGAGGCGCCGATCACATCGGGGCGCCCGGCGCGGGCGCTCCACCGAGCCTACGGTGGGCTGGTTTCCAGGGCGGAGGGCACGATGAGACGACGGCTGGCGCTCGGTGGGGTGGTGGTCGCGCTCGCGCTGACCGCTGCCGCGTGCGGTGGTGGCGGTGGCGGGAGCGACGCGGCAGTGTCGATCAAGACGCTCCAGGCCGCGGTGAGCAACACGCAGGCCGCGCCGTCGAGCCGGTTCGTGATGGACATGGACGTGAACGCGGCGGGCGACAGCGTCACCATCCACGGCGAGGGCATCGTCTCCGGCGATGGCAAGACGGGTCAGATCACGCTCTCGCTGGCCTCGCTCGGCACTATCGAGGAGCGGATCGTCGACGGCACCGTCTACGCGAACTTCGGCGACCTGCCCTTCGCGTCCAAGCTCGGTGGGACGCCGTGGGTGCGCGTGAGCCTCGACGAGCTGCAGCAGCGCAGCGGCGCCGACTTCGGTGGCCTCGCCGACCAGGCGCAGTCGAGTGGGCCCCAGCAGGGTCTCGAGTACCTCCAGGGTCTCTCCGGCGACGTGGTGAAGGTCGGCGACGACACCGTCGCCGGTCAGCACGCGACGCACTACCGCGCGTCGATCGACTACGCCAAGGTCGCCGACAAGCTGCCCGCCTCGGCGGCGGCGCAACGCGACACGCTGGCGAAGTTGGGCAAGGTGCCGGCGGATGTGTGGATCAACGACGACGACCGCGTCGTCAAGATGCACTTCGTCGTCGACGCCGGTGCCCTGGGCTCCTCGGCCGGTACCGCCGAGCTCACCATGGAGATCACCGACTTCGGCGTCCCGGTCGACGTGCAGGCACCGCCCGCCGACCAGACCACGGATCTGTCCTCGCTCACCGGCGTCAGCACCTGACCCGGGCGGTACCGTGGTCGTCATGGACCCGGTACAACCGTCGGTCGGGTGGGGCGTCCTCCACCTCTTCTACCGCGTCGACCGCGACCGCGCCGAGCGCGACCCGGAGGCGGGGAAGCGCGTCACCGACGCGGTGCAGTCGCTCGTCGACGACGGCCACCAGGCGCTGCTGTTCGTCGTGCTCGGCCACAAGGCCGATCTCGGCGTCATGGCCCTCGGGCCCGACCTCGCCCGGCTCCACGCGTTCCAGCAGGAGCTGACCGGCACCCCCCTCACGCTGGTCGACTCGTACGTGTCGCTCACCGAGCTCTCCGAGTACACCTCGACCGAGGACGACGAGCGGGCCCGGCTGGCCACCGAGGAGCAGCTCGAGGGGCCCGCGGCCGAGGCCCGGCTGGCGGCCTGGCGCGAGCGCATGGCCCACTACCAGGAGCAGCGGATCCACCCGCAGCTGCCGCGGAAGCAGACCATCTGCTTCTACCCGATGTCGAAGCGCCGGGCCGCGGCGGCCAACTGGTACTCCCTGCCCTTCTCGGACCGGAAGCGCCTCATGGGCGGCCACGCGCGCGTCGGCCGTACCTACGCCGGGCGGGTGCTCCAGCTGATCACCGGCTCGACCGGACTCGACGACTGGGAGTGGGGCGTCACGCTGCTCGCCGACGACCCGGTCGCGCTCAAGGAGATCGTGTACGGGATGCGGTTCGATCCGGTGTCGGCCGAGTACGCGGAGTTCGGTCCGTTCGTCACCGGTCTGCTGCTCGAACCCGCCGAGGCCGTGCGGCGCGTCGGGCTCTGATCGCGGCGCAGAGGGGAGCCATCGTGTCCGAGCACGTGCGCCTGTTCGTGTCGTTCCCCGAGGACCTCGTCGACCGGCCGATGATCTACGAGGTCGTGAAGCGCTTCGACGTCGTGCCCAACATCCGGCGCGCCAACGTCGAGTCCCATTCCGGGTGGGTGATCCTCGAGCTCAACGGAGCGCGGGATCACCTCGACGCCGCGATCGCGTACCTCGAAGAGGTGGGCTGCACCGTCAACACCATGGAAGGCGACGTCATCGAGGGCTGACGCCGACGCCGGAGGAGACGCGCCACCTGCGACTGCTCGCGGAGTCGGCCGCCGCCATCGTCGGCGGCGTGGCCCGCGAGCTCCCCGGTTGGGTCGAACGGCAGGTCACCCGCATCCTCGACGCCTGGGGTCGCGCCGATGCGGCGACGCGCTTGCGGGCGGAGCGCGACGCGGTGAGCGCGGGGCGGGCCGCGGCCGACCGGGTCGAGACGGAGCTGCACGCGCTCTTCGCCCTCGACGTCGCCGACCAGCGCGTCACGCCGTTGCAGATCGTGCGGAGTGCGTACCGCGAGCCGACCGCGGTGCTGGAGGCGGCCGGGATCCCGGCCGTCGAGCGCAGCGAGTTCGACGAGCGGGCGTGGCCCGACGACCGCTACGGCCTCGTGGTCCACGACCTCGGTGCCCTGGGCGGCGACGAGCTCGCGCCACTGCTCTTCGCGTGGGGCATGGCCAAGGCGGGGGTGCTCCGTGCCCGCGCTGACACCCCAGTGACGGGTCCGTGATGCCCACCTGACTTCTCTGTATGCTCCCTGACCGCACGGACCCGGCGGGAGCCGGCCCGGCGTGGGGAGGGGATCTCGATGCGGATCAACGCGGGCGACACCGCGTGGGTGCTGGCGAGCGCCGCGCTGGTGATGTTCATGACACCGGGCCTGGCCCTGTTCTACGGGGGGATGGTCCGGGCCAAGAACGTGCTGGCCATGCTGATGCAGAACTTCTTCTGCCTCGGGCTGATCAGCGTGCTCTGGGCGGTGTGCATGTACTCGCTGGCGTTCCACGGCACCGGCAAGTGGATCGGCGACCTCGACCTCGCCTTCCTCCATCACGCCAACGTCGTCCCGGCCACGGGCTTCGGGCAGGTGCCGATCCCGCCGCTGTCCTTCTCGGCGTTCCAGCTGATGTTCGCGGTGATCACGCCCGCGCTCATCACCGGTGCGATCGCGGACCGCATGAAGTTCTCGGCCTGGTTCTGGTTCGTCGGGCTGTGGGCGCTGGTCGTGTACACGCCGGTCGCGCACTGGGTGTTCTCACCGGCGGGTTGGCTGTTCCGTCGCGGCGCCCTCGACTTCGCCGGCGGCACCGTCGTCCACATCAACGCGGGCATCGCCGCCCTTGCCGCGGTGCTCGTGCTCGGCCGTCGGCGCGGGTGGCCGGAACACCCGTCACCGCCGCACTCGCTGCCGCTCACCCTCCTCGGCACCGGGATCCTCTGGTTCGGCTGGTTCGGCTTCAACGCCGGCTCGGCACTCGCGGCCAACGGCATCGCCGCACAGGCGCTGATCAACACCCACATGGCCGCGGCCGCCGCCCTGCTCAGCTGGCTGCTGTTCGAACGGCTCCGCGGCGGGCACGCGACGACGCTGGGCGCGGCCTCGGGCGCGGTCGCAGGCCTCGTGGCCATCACGCCGTGCGCCGGCTTCGTCGGCGGCATGGCGGCGATCTGGATCGGGCTGATCGCGGGGGCGCTCTGCTACTTCGCGGTGAGCGTGAAGTTCCGCTTCGGCTATGACGACGCGCTCGACGTCGTCGGCGTGCACCTCGTGGGCGGCCTCGCCGGCTCGCTCCTGCTCGGGCTGTTCGCCGACCGGGCGTTCAATCCCGCGGTCGTGCACCAGGGCGTGTTCGTGAACGGCAGCTGGGAGCTCATGGGCGACCAGCTCGTCGCCGTCGGCGCCACGCTCGTGTGGTCGGGCGTGCTCACGTTCGTGATCCTGAAGGTGCTCCAGCTCGTGATCCCCGGCGGGCTGCGCGTCTCCGAGGACGACGAGGAGACCGGTCTCGACCTCACCCAGCACTCCGAGGTGGGGTACTCGCTCGACCGGGTCTGACCGCGGCGGCGCGCGGGCGCCGTGCGACATGATGGGAGCCGCAGGATGAAGTTGATCGTCGGGATCATCAAGCCCTTCAAGCTGGACGACGTGAAGGATGCGATCAAGGAGCTCGGGATCCAGGGCCTCACCGTGTCCGACGTGCAGGGATTCGGACGTCAGCGGGGCCACACCGAGGTGTACCGCGGGGCGGAGTACACCATCGACTTCGTGCCCAAGGTGCGAATCGAGATCCTCGTCGACGACGGTGACGTCGAACGCGTCGTGTCACAGCTGCTCGCCACCGCGAACACCGGCAAGATCGGCGACGGCAAGGTGTGGGTGGTCCCGCTCGAGAACGTGTGGCGGATCCGCACCGGAGAATCGGGCCCGGACGCGTTGTAGCCCCCGATGACCGCCGGGGCGCGCCGCGCGCGCGAGCGGCTGGTCGACGATCACGACCTCCGGGGCGAGGCGTTCGGGCGCGCGCTTGCCGCCGTCGTCGACGACACCCTGCGGACGGCGGCGCGCGGGATCGAGGGCTCCTCGGCGTGGGCCGTCGTGGCCCTCGGCTCGTACGCGCGCCGCGAGCTGTGCCCCGGGTCCGACGTCGACGTGATGCTCCTGCATCGCGGCACCCGGCGGACGGCTCCGGATGCCGACGCCGCCGGCGGGCTCTGGTACCCGCTCTGGGACGCCGGGTTCGTTCTCGGGCAGTCGGTGCGCTCGGTCAAGGAGGCGTTGGCGGTGGCCGATGAGGACCTCGACGCCCTCACCGCGCTCCTCGACGTACGCCTCGTGACCGGCGACGCGGCGTTGGTCGACGAGCTCGTGCAGCGGATACGGCAGCTGGCGCCGCGGCGGCGGGACCG
>DATBBL010000167.1:0-3850 GCA_036271015.1 Acidimicrobiia bacterium | reverse complement strand
CCCGCAGTCGGACTGGGCGATGATCGCCGGTGCCTTCCACGACGTCGCCGCGTTCTCCCGGGGCACGCCCGAGCACCGCAACGCGCAGATGGCGTTCGGCGTGGTGATGACGCGCATCCGCGAGGAGGTCGCGGCGCGCGAGCTCGACCCACGCGACGACGCCATGACCGCGATCGCGTACCACGAGGTCGACGGCGCGCGGATCCCCCGCGAGGTGGCGGAGTCGGTCGTGTTCATGACCGTGGGGGGTGGGGTCGACACCACCACCGCGCTGATCGGCGCCGCACTCCTGCACCTGACGCAGTTTCCCGACGACCGCCGTCGTTTGCTCCAGGAGCCCGACCTGCTCGTTACCGCGACCGAGGAGTTCCTCCGCTTCTACCCGCCCGCGCGCACCCACGCTCGCACCGTCAGCGAGGACGTCGAGTTCGCCGGGTGTGCGATGCGCAAGGGCGACCGGGTGCTGCTGAGCGAGATCTCGTCCGGGCGCGACGAGGCTGCGTTCCCCGCCGCCGAGCAGTTCGTGATCGACCGCAACCCCAACCGTCACCTTTCGTTCGGCGTCGGCATCCACCGATGCGTCGGGTCGCACCTCGCCCGCATCGAGTTCGCCGAGGTGCTCACCGCGGTGCTCACACGCCTCCCCGACTTCGAGATCGACGAGGCTGCGGTGGTGGAGTACCCCAACTGGGCGAGCATCGGCGGCTGGGCGAAGCTGCCGGCCACCTTCACGCCGGGCCCGCGACTCTCGGGAGGGAGCTGACGGTGGTCGCCGAGGGCGAGTTGACCGACGCGCGCCCCGGCGCCCTCGTCCGCGGGGCGCGCGCCTGAGCCTCGTCGCCGGTCAGTGACCGGAGTTCGTCGAGGCGGTGGTCGATGCCCCCACGGTCGGCGCGTCGTCGGAGGAGGCGGTGGTGACGGCTTCCTGGGCCTGGTCGCGGACGTCCCCGGCGCGCTGCTTGGCGTCTTCGACCACCTGCGATGCCGCGCCCTTGGCGGTTTCGGACACGCCGCGTGCGGCTTCCTTGGCGCTGTCGAGCACGCCACTGACCGGCTCACGCAGGTCGGCGGCCTTCGGGGCGAACTTGTCGTACAGGGACTTGGCGCCGAACGCGGCCAGACCGAGCACGACGAGGCGGAAGAGGAATCGCATGGAGCCACTCCTTGGACGAGACGGGTGCAGCCCCGGTCCTACCCGACGCGACGGGTTCTCACGCCTCGATCCTGAGGTAGTCGTCGAGACCGGAGAGATGGATGGTGCGCAGCGCGTGCAGGGGCAGGGCGCGCCAGGTGAGCAGGCAACCGGACTCGTTGGCCAGGCGCTGCACGCGTGCCATCATCGCCAGTCCCCGGGATTCGATGAACGTCACCGCCTGGCAGTCGACCTCGATGATCAGCTCGCCCACTTCGACCAGGCTGCACAGCTGGTCGCCGACCGGGCCCGCCGACACGACGTCGAGGTCCCCTTCCAGCTGCACGACGAGTCGGTCGTCGTCATCCACTCCGGCCTCTCGCGGCTCAGTGTGCACCGGGTCTCGGGCGATCCAGACCTTCGAGCGCGGCGGAGTCTTCCACCGTCGCGGTAGGTCCGTAGTTGAGCACGAGGGTCCCGCGTGTCGCACAGTTCGGACAGGTGAGCGCGACGACCGCGAGCATGTCGTCGGGGTCGGACGCCCCCTCCAGGCGTCGCAAATCATCCACTACCGGTGCATCGGCCGCGAACACGTGATGACACGCAGAGCACGCGATGCGCCCGTGACCGGTGCCGTCGACCTCCGTGGCGGAAAACTCACCGGAGAAGCCCTCGTCGGCCAGCGCGCCGAGCACGTCGAGCAGGGTCTCCGCGTCGCGGGCGACACCGGTGAGCTCTTCGTCCACGGCCCGAAGATGCCCGCTCGCGCGCCGGTGCAAACGGTCGCGCGTCGGCTCAGTAGTCGGTGTCGCGGTGGCCCAGGCGCGGCAGCACGAACCACAGGAAGAAGTAGGTTCCACCGGCGAGCGCGGCGATGACTGCGGCGATCAGGCCGTCGTACACGACGCTGACCACGAGCAGGATGGCGCCGCAGATCGCCAGGGCGACGGTCACGAGGCCGGCGAGCGCCAGGACGTTCGCGGCCCGGAGCAGGTCGTGCTTCATGTGCTTCCGGAAGACGGTTCGGTGGTAGGCGACGGGCGCGGTCAACAGCGCGGTCGACAACGCAGCGAGGAGCAGCACGGCGACATACAGCCGATGCTGCTCGGGGTCGAGCGACGAAAACGAGTTCGTGAACGGCATCGCCAGGAGGAAACCGAAGAGCACCTGCACCCCGAGGCCGGCGACCCGGAGCTCCTGCAGGAGCTCGGCGAGGTTGCGGTCGATGCGCTCCGCTTCGGTCTCGTGCCGGCCCGGCTCGGCCTGCTGCTCGACCGCGTGCGGGCGTGGCGCGTCGTTCGTCGACGTCATGGCCTTCTTTCTACCCCGGACGGGCGCCCACCCGTGCAGCCCCGGTAGCGTGCGGCCGTCCGCCAACCGGGGGGAGTGGTATGAGCGAGCTGCCGGCAGTGCTGAAGGTCGAGAGCCTCGGTGAGGGCCGGTGGTCGGCCCCCCATCCGGCCGACGACCCCGAGGGTCGCGACGTGGTCTTCAGCGGTCAGGTCCTGGCGCAGATGATCATGGCGTCGGACGCGGCGGTCGAGAGCCAGAAGGAGGTGAAGTCGATCCACGCCATCTTCGCCCGGGCCGGGACCTACAGCGCCGGGCTGATGGAGCTGCGGCTCGAGCCGATGCACTCCGGCCGGGCCTGGGGGAGCGACACGATCACCGCCTACCAGGGCGACCGTCTGCTCTCACGCGGCCTCCTGCTGCTCAACACGGTCGAGCCCGACCTGATGCGCCACTCCCCGGCGATGCCCGACGTGCCCGGGCCCGAGGACTCGACGCCGAGCCCCTCGATCACGGTGTTCCCCGGTGCCGAGGCGCGGCTGGTCGACCGGCCCGACGCGGTCGGGGCCGACGGATCGCCCGCCATGTACTTCTGGACGCGCACGCCGGACTCGTACGACTCGGTCGCGGCCAACCAGGCCGTGATCGCGTGGACCCAGCCCGGTTTCCTCATCGGCCTGGCCATGCGCCCGCACTCCGACACCGTGAACATCGCTGATGCGCACAGCTCGATCTCGACCGGTGTCATCTCGCACACCGCGCACTTCCACGACCACGGCGACGTCGGCGAGTGGATGCTCGTCGCGCAGGAGGCGAGCTACGCCGGGAACGGTCGCGTGTTCGGGTCGGGCGCGGTGTTCACGAAGGACGGGCAGCTCGTGTCGACGTTCGCGCAAGACAGCATGGCGCGCGGCGTCGCGGGACCGATCGATCCCAAGCGCGGCATGTAGCGCGCCGGGACGTTCCGAGAAGACACTTGGCGGGTTCGTCGTCGGGGTGGGGCTCCACCCGCAGGTGACCACCATCGACGCCAGCCGGGGCCCGCTGTGGCCTGCTCGTGGGCTGCAACTCGTATCGGAACCCCGACCTCGTCGCCGACACGGCGCGGAACCGGTCGAGCGTCGAGCGCCTCTTCGCCGCACGCGGCTGACCCGCAATACGCTGCCCGCCGTGACCAGCACCGAGGACGACGCAGGCATCCGCGACGAGCTCCAGGCGTGGCTGGAGCGCAATTGGGATCCCGACCTCGCGGTGAGCGAGTGGTGGGAACGGGTGGGGGACGCGGGATGGACCGCGCCCCACTTCCCGCTGGAGTGGGGTGGGCGCGGCTACACGCGCCGGGCGCAGGTCACCGTGTACCGCGCGTTCCGCGCCTTCGGCGCGGTGCCGCCGCCCAGCGGCCTCGGGATGATGATGGCGGCGCCCACG
>DATBBL010000166.1:0-12154 GCA_036271015.1 Acidimicrobiia bacterium | reverse complement strand
ACCGCGATGGGCGCCTGAGCGCGGATCACGCCAGCCGGGACTCGATCGTCTGCTCGGGGCCGAGACCCGCCCACGCCAGGAACCCAGGATTGCAGCGGGCGAGCTCGGCGGCAGGGAGCAAGCCGACCAGCTCCACCCGGGCGACGTCGTTGGCCGCGGACCGGGCCAGATCGCGAACCGCGGTGCACGCCTGCTCGACCCCGGTGCGCTCGAGCGCGACCAGGTTCATCGACACCTGCGCCCGCCCGGCGAGATCGAGATGCAGCCCCAGCGCCCGTACGCCCGGCAACCCAAGGTCACGCTCGCGTACCGCGGCGGCGATGCGCCGTGCGAGCACCACGTCGTCGAACGCGAGCTCGCAGTTCACCGCCACCAGCAGCGGTCGCGCCCCCACCGCGACCGCACCCAGCGCGGGATGGGGCGCCGGAGGGCCGGCGTCGGGGGCGCGGCGGACGAAGGCGTCGCGGCGGGCGTCCGGCAGCGTGCGTGCCGCCGGGTCGGCGGCGTCGTAGAGGAACACCGGGACGTCGAGCGCGTCCGCGACCCACGCCGCGAACTCCCGCGCCGCCGCCACCGCCCGAGCTGGCGCGTCGTCATCCAGTGCCACGAACGGCACCACGTCGAGCGCACCGAGACGTGGGTGCGCGCCCGCATGCGTGCGCAGATCGACCTGCGACGCGACCGCACGCGCGAGCGCGCGCGCCGCGTGCTCGACGTCGGGGCCGGCGAGGGTGAAGACGGATCGGTGGTGGTCGCGGTCGACGTGGCGATCGAGCAGGGCCGCGCCGCACGCAGCGGAGAGCGAGTCGAGCCGCGCGTCGTCGCGTCCCTCCGAGACGTTGGGCACGCACTCCAGCACCGCTGCAGGGTACGGCGCTCAGGTGGAACGGCCCCGGTAGAGTGCCGCCGGTGCGGCTCGGACTGGCGCTCCCCCAGTACGACTACTCGATCGCAGGCGAGTCGCCGCTGCGGTGGTCCAGCGTGCTCGCGTACGCGCGTGCCGCGGAGGCGGCCGGATACGACTCGCTCTGGGTCTCGGACCACCTGTTCTTCGACGTCGCGAAGTACGGCGGGCCACCCGACCGGCACCGCGTGTTCGACCCGATCGTGCTCCTGGCCGCGCTCGCGTCGCAGGTTCCCCGGCCGCGCCTGGGGACGCTGGTGCTGTGCGAGGCGCTGCGGCCGGCGTCGGTGCTGGCGAAGTCGTTGGCCAGCCTCGACCGGGTCTGCGACGGCCGTCTCGACGTCGGCGTCGGCGCGGGATGGTACGAGCCCGAGTACGAAGCGATCGGGATGGCGATGCCGTCACCGGGCGAGCGGCTGGCGCGGTTGCGAGACGCGGTCGCGGTGTTGCGCGGCCTTCTCGGCGGCGGTCCGTGCACGTACGACGGGCGCTTCCACCGGGCGTACGACGCGCGCGTGCAGCCTCCCGCGCTCCAGCGGCCGACGCCGCCGATCGTCGTCGGCGGCAAGGGCGATCGATTGCTCCGACTCGTCGCCGAGCTGGCCGACGGGTGGAACACGTGCTGGGTCTGGACACCCGACGCGTATCGCGAGCGGCTCGAGGTGCTGGCGCGCGCGTGCGACGCGGTGGGTCGCGACCCGGCGTCGGTAGGACGGTCGCTCGGCCTCTACGCGTTGTGCGGCGAGGACGAGGGCGACCTCGAGCGGCGCTTCGCACGGCTGCAGGAAGTCACGCCGCCCGGCGTGCTCGACGGCGTCGCGCTCGAGCAGTGGCGCGAGGGACGCCTGGTGGGCACCGTCGAGCAGGTACGGGAGCAGGCGGCCGGCTGGAAGGATCTCGGGGTCGAGACCCTGATCGCAGGGGTCGGAGCGGTGCCGTTCGCGGTCACCGCGGTCGACGACGTGGAACTGCTCGCCGAGGCACTCCGGCAGTAGCCATGACCTCCGACGGCGGTATCCTGTCGAGGTCCCCTTGGAAGGGTCTTCCCCATGAACCTCGGCGCTACCGAGCTCCTCATCATCCTGGCCGTCGTCCTCCTGCTGTTCGGCAGCACGCGGCTCCCCAAGCTCGCCCGGTCGCTCGGCCAGGCCAGCAAGGAGTTCAAGAAGGGCGTCGACGGCGAACACGAGGACGACGGCGAGACCAAGAGCGCCTGACCGCGCCCGGTCGGCATCCCGGCGGCCCGCAGGCCCCGGGAACCGTCCCGGCCCTTCCCGTCGTTCTTGTCCATGGCTGACCGGGTCCCCACGTGGGAAGAGGTCGCGCGCGACCACGGGCGCTTCCTCTACAACGTGGCCTATCGGCTGGCCGGCAACGACGACGACGCACAGGATCTGGTCCAGGAAACGCTGATCCGAGTCCGTAGGGGGCTCGAGCGCTACGAGCCCGGATCGCTGGAAGGCTGGTTGGCGCGGATCGTGACGAACGTGTTCCTCGATGAGGTTCGGCGCCGGAAGCGGCGCCCCACCGACGCGCTCCCCGACGATCCTGGTCGCGTGCTGCCCCCGGCGCCCGCGGCCGACGAGATCCCGACCGGTTTCTCGGACGAGGTGCAGCGTGCGCTCGGCGAGCTCCCCGACGACTTCCGGGTGCCCGTGGTGCTCTGTGACGTGAGCGACCTGTCGTACGAGCAGATCGCCGAGGCGACCGGCGTCCCCATCGGGACGGTCCGCTCGCGCATCCACCGGGGCCGTCGCCTGCTGCGCGCCTCCCTCCTGGCCGACGGGGTGAGCGGGCCGTGAGTGAGCAGGCGCACGAGCTGGTGCCGGAGATGCTCTCGGCCTACCTCGACGACGAGCTCGACGCGTCCACGCGCGACGCGGTCGAGGCGCGCCTGGCCGCGTCGCCGGAGTGGCGGGCCGAGCTGGCCGAGGTCCGGGCGGCGCGCGAAGCGGTGCGGGGACTCCCCAGTCTCCAGGCGCCCGACGGGTTCTGGGACCGCGTGTTCACCACCGTCGGCGCGGCGGACGACGCCTCACTGGATGACGCCGACACGCCGCCCGCCGCGCCGACGTCGCTCCCGGCGCGGCGATCCTGGCGACGCGCCTCGTGGCTCGCGGTCGCCGCCGCCATCGTGATCGGCGTCGTGGCGGTCATCGCGGTACCGCACCGCAGCTCGGTCACTCCCAACGTCACCGCGGTGGTGGCGCAGCACGGCGCGCAGGGGTCCGATGCCGGCGATCCCGTCACCATGCTCGCGCCGGTCGGTCCACTCGCCGGGTTCCGCCGGTGACGCCGGGTCGTCGATCCGCGGTCGTCGCGCTCTGCGCCGCGCTCGTCGCGGTGGCGTGGCCGATCGCGGCAGGGAGCGCATCCGGCGGGGACACCGCCGACGCGCGCGAAGCGGCGCGCCTCGTCCGACGAGCCCGCAACGCCGCGGACCGGTACGACTTCTCCGGCACCGCGCGTGTCTCGTGGGCGACGGCGTCCGGACGACGCCACGAGCAGCTGCAGGTGCGCGACGCGGACGGCGCGGTCGAGATCGTCGCCGCCGACGGCGCGGCGGTGATCGACGACGGACGCCGCACCTATCTCCACGAGCGTCTCGGGTGGACCGGCGCCCTCATCGAGCCCGCGCCCGGTGCCCTCCCCGACCCGACCCGGCACTGGGACCTCGCCACCGGGGCCCCCGCCACCGTGGCCGGGCGCCCGGCGACGGTCGTGGTCGCCACCCGCGCCGACCGGACGCCCGCCCAGCGGCTGTACGTGGACGACGCCACCGGGCTGGTGCTGGGGCGCGAGGTCCTCGGGCCCCGTGGCCACGTGCAACGTTCGGTGCGGTTCGAGACCGTCGCCGTCGGGGCGCCCGTCGCCGCCATCACCGCCCCGCAGGGCGTGCACAGCGGGACGGCCGACAAGCTCACCTCGGTCCCCGACGGCTACCACGCGCCGCAGTCGGTCGACGGCTACGAGCTGATCACGCGCTCGAAACATCCCGACGGCGTACTGCTCTTCTACAGCGACGGGCTCTTCACCACATCGGTCTTCGAGCAGAAGGGCGAGCTCGACTGGGGTGCGTTGCCGAGCGGCGGGAGCGACACGCGCGTCGCCGATACCAGCAGTCGTCAGTACCGCGAGCCCAGCGGCGACGTGCTGGTCTGGCAACGCGACGGTGTCGTGTACACGTGCGTGTCCGACGCGCCGAGCGACGTGGTGGCCAACATGGTCGACGACCTCGCGGCCGCCGACCGGAGCACGGTGCAGTCGATGGTCGACTTCGTGCTCGGTCCGTTCGGCTGGCACTGATCCGAGCCGGCCCGGGGCGACGCCGACAGACTTCGCCGACAGACTTCGCCGACGCGCGCCTCAGATGATGACGATGTCGATGCGGAGCTCGTCGCGGGGCCCGCGCTCCACGAAGAAGGTCGACCCGGCGCGCGTTGTCCATCGCCGAAGATCGTCGAGCGCTTGCATCGCGGAGCGGTCGTGGATCACGACATCGTAGGCTCGATCATCGCGGTGTGTGACCTCGAGAGACAGGTGATGCTTCGCGTCGGACACCCGCAAGCGCGCGTTCCCTGATGTCGGGTGTCCCGCGACGGTGAGCGCGGACTCTGCGAACGAGGTGACGCGGTTGATCAGCTCGAGTGAGTCAAGGTGAGGCATACCTCTTGATAGGCGTGGGGGTTACGGGTCGTAAGAGGACCACCGGCACGTCACGCGCCGTTCGGCGGCGGTATCCGTCGAACTGCGGAAACGTCCGGGCGAAGCGAGCGAGCAAGCGAGCTTCCGATTCTGGATCGGCTCGCGTCCCCCAAGTCGGATAGCAATCGCCGCTGCACTCGATCTCGCCGCGGGGGTCATGTTGCAGGTTGAGCCACCAGTCGGGGGTGCGGTCGCTGCCCCCGTTCGATGCGACGACGGCCAGCGCGGAGTCGTCTCGTATGCAGACCAGCGGTGCGATCCGACGACGACCGGATCGTCGTCCGGTCGTTGCGAGGAAGACGACCTCACCGCCGAGCCAGGTGGTGCCGATGCGACCGCGCGTGGCGCGGTAGGCAGCGACGTGAACTCGGGTCATGGCCTTTGCCGCGAGTCGAACGCAGCGGGTGTACGCGTGCTGGTTCATGAGCATCGCCTTCTGCGAGCGGAACCGATCTCTGTTGCCTGAGAGATAGCTCCGGGGGATACGTCTCGCGCTGTAACTCGCGTCCCTATCCCTGTTCAGACAGTCGCAGTCCGCGGCTCTGCGGAGGACCGGTGCACCCAGCACGAGTACGTCGTCGTCATCGCCGTTCGCACGAGATCGCGTGGAGCCCTGGCGCCGGTGAGCGCCAGTGTGCGTCGTTGGCGGTGCGAACGCTCGGGACGAGCGGCTCGCCGATCGTGTTCCTCCACGGCTTGGGGGCGTCGGGCAGCTATTGGGGCGTCGCCTATGACCGCCTGGCCGAGAGGCACCGGCTCGTGTTTCCGGACCTGCTCGGGTTTGGTCGGTCACCGCGTCCGCGATCGGGCTACGGACCCGACGACCACGCCAATGCGGTCGCGAAGTGCGTGCACGAGATCGGAGCTGTCGACGAGCCTGCGCTGCTCGTCGGCCACTCCCTCGGCACGCTCATCGCGCTGCGCATGGCCGCCACGCATCCGGAGCTCGTCGCCGGTGTGGTCGGCTTCGGTCCGCCGATCGCACCGACTCGCGACGCACTCTGGCACCGACTCGGAGACATGGGGCCCGGAGCCCGACTCTTCGAGCTCCACACGCTCTGGGCCGAGCTCGCGTGCCGCGAATTGTTCGAGCGTCACACGGCGGTCGCCGCGCGGGCGGCCCGTTGGTGGTGGCGTGATCTCCCGGTGGAGATCGCGGCCGACGGGGTCCGGCATTCGTGGTCGTCGTACTGCGAGACCATCACTCGCGTCGTGCTCGCGGCCGAGGCGCCTGCGTGGCTCGAGGCGACGACCGTTCCGGTGCAGCTGATCGTCGGGTCCGAAGACACCGTGTCCGATCTCCCGTTCGTACAGGCGCTCTCCACGCAACTCCCCCATGTGACGACCACGGTGTGGCCGCACGCGACGCATGACGCCCCCCTCGCATTCGGTCCCGCCTGCCGGCTCGCGATCGAAGACTTCTCGGCGCTCGACCGAGCGCGCGTGTGACGGGTTCAACTGGCGTGTCGGCACGGCGGGCGGTCCGGACCGCCGCGGTCGCGTTCGTCGCCATGCTCACCCTGGTGCGCTTCGCCGCGGCACCGGCAAGCGCGCACGCGGCGCTGATCTCGGCCTCGCCCGTTCCCGGCGCGAGTCTCCCGCAAGCGCCCGGCGCGGTCGTGTTGCGCTTCAGTGAAGCGATCGACCTCCGAACGAGTGCGATCGCCGTCACCGACGCCGGCGAAACCGACGCGACGAATGGACCGAGCCGCGGCGTTGCCGGCGACGCACGGTCGATCCAGCGCCCACTGCGGCTGCTCCAGCCGGGCCGCTACACCGTGCGCTGGACGTCCGTGTCGAGCGACGACGGACACATCGAGACCGGCAGTTACTCGTTCGCGATCGGCGTCGCCGGGAGCACGGTGCAACGCGTCGACGCGGGGCTGTTCGCGGGGGAGAGCTCGACCACGCTGGCCGGTCGACTTCTCGCGCTCACCGGTCTCGCGCTCTGGGCAGGCTTCCTCATCATCGCGGGCGCCGCTCGGCGAGGCGGGATCGCCGCGGCGCGCCTCCACACGCTGATTCGGGGTGCTCCCGTGGTCGCATTCCTCGGCTCGCTGATCGTGGTGGGGGACCGCCTGGCGCGTTCATCCATCGGTCTCTCCACGCTGATCGACGGTCGATCGGCGCAGCTGGACGCGGTCGTGCTGGTGGTTGCGACGATCGGTGTCGTCGTCACTCGACGAGACTCCGACGGGGTGCGTCGGCGCGCGGGCGTCGTCGCGGCAACGGTTGCGATCGCGGCCGAGGCCGCGTCCGGGCACGCGGCCACTGCTTCCGTCCCGTTCGCGGCGTCGGGCGTCCTCGCAATCCACCTGCTGGCGGTCGGCGTGTGGGTCGCGGCGATCGTCGCATCGCTGGTTTCGCCTCGAGTCGTCCGGACGCTGAAGGCGACCTCGCCCTTTGCGATCGCCGCCGCCGCCGCGGTGTTGCTGACTGGCATCGCCGCGACCACGCTCGAGGTCGGCAGGGTGTCGGAGTTGACGACCACGAGCTACGGCCGGCTCATCCTCGCCAAGCTGTTGGCATTCACGGTCGTCGTCACCGCCGGCATCTGCCATTGGCGCCGCCGCCGCACCGGCTCGGAGGGGGCGCGCGTGCGTCGCCCCTTGCGCGTCGAGGCGCTCGCGGCCGGGACGGCCATCGTGCTCGGTGCGGTTCTCTCGGGTGCCCCGCCGCCGGTGCCGGCGTCGCTCGCGACGGCGACGAACGTCCTGGCCAGCGCCACCGTCTCGGGGCTCGACGCCCGCGATGCCGTGTCCATGGCCGGTGCGAGCGGGCCCTGGGTCGTCGCGTTGACGCTCGCCCCGCCTCGACCCGGTTTGGTGCAGGTCCGGGTCGAGGTGCTGGGCTCCACCGCGACCGATCGCCTGCGTACGGTCAGCGTTGCCGGGTCGTCGGCCGGAGCCGGAGCATTCGAAGCGAAGCTCCGTCGCGGCGGCGCCGAGACGTTCGAGGGGCGCGTGCGGATCGATCATCGTGGGCGCTGGACGATCAGCGTCACGGTGACGTCGAGCCACCGGCACGCGCGCGTGCACTTCGCCCTACCCGTTCCCACGCCGAACGGCAAAGCGGAGCTCGCGCGCGCGTTGTCCGCGGAGGAGCGGCTCACCTCAGCGCGGCTGCACGAATCGGTCCGCGCCGACACGAACGGTCCCGCCGTGGTCGCCGACTACATCTTTCGAGCCCCCGCCACGCTCGAGTTCACGACCAATGGCACCGAAGAGATCGACATCGGGACGCGCACCTTCCGTCGCAACGGGCCCACACAAGCGTGGAGCGCGCAGCGCACCGACGCCGCGGTCGCGTGGCCGTCGCCGTACTTCCGCCAGTTCTGGGGCGCAGGGGTTGCGGTGCGGGTCGTCGGCACCGAGATCGTCGACGGTGTCGCCTCATCAATCGTCGCGTTCGTCCGTCCCGACCTCCCCGCGTGGTTCCGCATCTGGGTCGGTCCCGACGGCATCGTGCGCCGTGAGGAGATGCTCGCCGAAGGCCACCTCATGGTCCACACGTACTCCGCCTTCGACCAGGCGCCACCGATCGGTGCGCCATTGCAGACCGCAACCGATCGTGTAACCCCCCGTCCTATCTCTCAGTGAGATAGGTCACCGCCAATTCGATCGTAAGGAGAGAACGCATGATGGACCAAAACACTGGTGCGCGTCCGACCGGAAAGCCCGCCGCGAGCTGGCGGCGCGCCGGCCTGCTCGTGGCGGTCGCGGTGCTCACGCTCGGTGTCGCGCCGTGGCTCGGCGGCCGCGCGTCGGCAGCTCCCCCCTCTGTGCACGCGGCCAGCTATGCGCCGTCGAACCCGAAGCCGGGCAAGAAGGCTGTGCACCGGCCGGGTGACGTCATGAAGCCGCAAGTGAAGATCTCGAACTTCAAGTTCGGGCCGCGCACCCTGACCGTGAAAGTCGGCACCAAGGTGACGTGGACGAACAACGATGCCATCGCTCACAGCGTCAACTTCGCGGCGGGCAACATCAACTCCAAGGCCCTCGGACAGGGCGCGAAGTTCTCCCACACCTTTGCCGCCGCGGGCACCTACCCGTACATCTGTGACATCCACCCATTCATGCACGGCACCATCGTCGTGACGGCGTAGGGAGACACCTGATGCAACGTCCGCTTCACGTCACTCGCCAAGACCGCGTCCGGCTCCTCGACATCGTCGCCGCTGCGCTCATCGGTGTCGGCGGCTACCTGCACTACTCGCTGTACATCGAGGGCTACCGAGCCATCCCGACGATCGGCACCGCATTCCTGTTGCAAGTCATCAGCTCGGCGATCGTCGCGGTCGCGTTGATCGTCCACCTCCGGTTCCGTCTCCGTGTCGGACGCGTCGCCATCAGTGCGCCGACCATGGCACGGATCGCGGGGATCGGTCTCAGCGTCGGGACCCTCGTCGCCTTCGTGCTCAGCCGGCTTCCGGGCGGCCTGTTCAACTTCCAGGAACGAGGCCTCCAGCCCGCCCCCCAGAGCTTGCTCACCATCATCGCCGAAGGCGGTGCGGTCGTCCTGCTGGTCGCCGCGCTCGCCTTCGATGGTGCCAATCGCCACCTGACGACGGCGCAGATCCCGGTGGAGCGCCGAGTCCGCAAGCATCGGGCGTCGGTGTAACCCCCTCACCTATCTCTGTGCAGATGACCATTCCGTGCCCGGCCCGAACGGCGCACCCCGCGCCGCGCAGCAGACGGCTCGAGCGGGGGGCCGTCATCCCCCCGGCTCCCCGCTCGCCGTCGGGCACCCACGCCACCGAGCTGCTGCCGGCACCGCCCCCATGCCCGTGAACGACGACGACCCTTCCGAGCCGACACCCATGACCAACGCCACTGGCCCCGCGGCCAGCCCGCCAGCTCCGCCGGTACGCCCGCTGGGTACGATCGCTCATCTGCACAGCGTCGGCCCGGATCGGTATCCCGATTGGGAGTCGATCTATTTGGATAACGTCGAACGGTTGTACCGGGTCATGTACAGCCGCGTCGGCAATCGTCCGGACGCGGAGGACCTCACCGCCGAGGTCTTCCGTACCGCGCTCGGGCCGCTGCGCGTTTCGGCGTCGATCGGCGAAGTCCGGGCGTACCTGCTCGCCACCGCGCGCACCGTGCTGGCCGCGCACTGGAAGCGACGCTTCGGCACCGAGATCACGTCGATCGACATGGAAGACGACCTCGCTTCGCTCAACGACCCTCCCGCCGAGAGCGACGCTCCGCAACGCGTCGCACGCATCCTCGCTGCGTTGCCCGAACGGTACGGCCGTATCCTGGAATTGCGTTTCCTGCAGTCGTACTCGTTACGAGAGGCAGCGCGCGCGATGAACGTCAGTCTGAGCAATGCGAAAGTGCTCCAACACCGGGCGCTCCGCCGCGCCGCGCAACTCGCCGAGGAGGCGCGATGAAGAGCCGCCGCTTCTCCGCCTTCGTCGATGCGATCCTCGGCAACCGACGGCCCCGCCGCTTCGAACCGCGCGCCGAGGACGCCGACGCGATGCGCGCCGCGATCGAGCTGCGAGCCTCGCAGCCGGGAGCCACCCTGCCCAGCCCCGAATTCGTCGCCGACCTCCACCGGCGCCTCGCGGACGAGTTCGGAGACGCCCACGCCGAGGCGACCGAGCCCATCGAGCGACCGGTCTCTCGTCGCCGGGTCCTGCAGGGCATCACCGCGGTCGCGGCCGCCGCGGCTGCGGTCGGCGTCGTCGTCGACCGCGAGCTGCTCAACCCCGCCGACGACGGCAAGACAACGGCGACCGCCAAGTCGTTGGAGCCTGATCACGGCACCTGGCAGCGCGTTGCGGCCACCGCCGACGTCCCCCCGGGCGAAGTGACACCCTTCGCCACCGCCACGACCGTCGGGTTCGTCGTCAACGACGGCGGCAACCTGCGCGCGTTGTCCGGCGTCTGCACCCACCAAGGGTGCCTGCTCAAACACAATCAAGCCGACGGACGCCTCGATTGCCCGTGTCACCGTGCGGCCTTCTCACTCGACGGTGACGTCCTCTTCCAGCAGTTCCCGGGCACCCTCGCCCCCCTCCCCACCGTGAAAGTCCGTGACCGCGACGGCAACGTCGAGGTCTACGCACCGCCGCCCGTCTGAAGCGCCATGAGTGCCGCGCGTCGCGGTGGCAGGCGTCGCGAAGGGAACCGTGGCACCCACGAGTGGGTCGCCCTCGTTGTCGAAGCGTCTCGGGGAGAGCTCCAGGTCACCATGCCCGCAGATGTGTTCGGCTGGAACCGATCCCGGCGCGACGAACCGGCGTCAGCGCTCGGGGCCATGCCCCATCGTGGCGACGCCGGTTCGGGTTCGGGAACGGGCGGGGAGCTAGCGGATGGAGATGGGCGACTCGACGCGGCGCCGGCGGAGGATGCGGCGACGCTCGCGCTCCGACGCGCCGCCCCAGACGCCGTGGTCGATGCGGTAGGTGAGCGCGTAGTCGAGGCACTCGGACTGGACGGAGCACTGCGCGCAGATGCGGCGGGCCTTGTCGACGCCCACACCGTCGGAAGGGAAGAACTCACCCGGCGCCAGCGAACGGCAACGAGCCTGGAGCATCCACTCCTGTTCACTGTGATCGGGGGGAGGGTTCAGGTCGTCCATGTGCACCCCAGTGCTCGGGTGGAGAGGCGGTCGCCCTGTTCAACGGTCCGGAACGGAGTCCGGTTCCCGTAGCCTGACAGAGATCGTAGGCCGCGTCCCGTCAGGTCCCCGAAACCCTGGGCTCGGGGAAAGGGGAGGGCGAAGCCGACGTTCCCTGGCCACCCGTCCCCAGCGCGCCGACCCCGCGGAGGATCCCGTGCCCGAGACCCCCCACGAACCGCCGCCCGACGAGGAGACCGACGAAGGCCCGGCCACGGTGCCACCGTCCGGTTGGTCACCGTTCGCGGCAAACGCGGAGGGTGAGCCGTCCGGGGCGCCGACCTCCCCGTGGCAGCCGTCGACGGGGCCGGGCGAGCCGGTGACCACTTCGACCGAGGCGGTGAGCCCGCTGGCGGAAGCCCCGGCCTCGCCCGTCCCACCACCGACCGCGCCGATCGGGCCGCCATGGCTCGCGGCGCCACTCGTGGCGGCGGCGGAGTCGGACGCCGGGTCCCCGCCGCCGGTGCCGCCGGACCGCCGGGATCGGGCCGATGGTCGGGGGTGGCGCACCGTTCTCCTCGCCGCGCTGGTGGGTGGGCTCGTCGGCGCCCTGGTCGCGTCCGGCGTCTACCTCGCCGTCGACGACGACCGCTCCACCACCAGCGCCCCGCCGGCCGCGACCGCGGTGATCGTGCGCCCGTCGGACCGCATCTCCCGGACGGGCGACATCGCGCAGATCCTGAAGACCGACGTCCCGGCGGTCGTCGCGCTGGTCGACGACGGCGGGCCCGACTCCGGGGGCGCGGCCGGCACCGGGTTCGTGATCTCGCCCGACGGGGTGATCGTCACCAACAACCACGTGATCGAGGGCGCCCACAAGATCCAGGCGGTGTTCTCGGACGGCACCACGCGCGACGCCCGGATCCTGGGGCACAACGCACCGAGCGATCTCGCGGTGGTCAAGGTCGACGC
>DATBBL010000165.1:0-12071 GCA_036271015.1 Acidimicrobiia bacterium | reverse complement strand
CTCCATGGTGGCCCGAGTCGTCGAGATGCGGCGGCTGCACCGACCCACCAGGGAGAACAGACTCGATGAAGTTCGCACACAAGGCCATGCTCAGCGGCGCACTGCTCGGCGCCACGATCGCCGGAGGCGCCGTCGGCGCGTCGGTCTTCGGAACCGCGCAGGCGCAAACCGGCTCGTCGTCCTCGTCGTCGAGCACGACGGCGCCGACCGACTCGGGCACCGCACGAGACCCGAGCCAGGGTGGGCACACCGCCAACGGCATCACCGAGACCGTCCTCACCGGTGACACCGCGACCAAGGTGACCGCCGCCGCACAGGCCGCGGTGCCGGGGGCGACCATCGACCGTGTCGAGACCGATGCCGAGGGCGCGACGTACGAGGCGCACATGACGAAGTCCGACGGGAGCAAGGTGACCGTCAAGGTCAACGCCGACTTCAGCGTCGCGAGCACCGAGGACGGCATGAAGTAGTCGCATCCCGGATGCCCACCGCCCGGTGCCTGGGACTCCAGCCAGGCGCCGGGCGGGGTCCCTGACGTCAGCTGTGCCCCTCGCGTCGCGTCGGTCAGGTCACCGCGCCGCGCATCATCACGCTCGATTCGTCGGGCACGGTACTCCCCGGCGCGGTCTCCTTCGTGACCTCGAACATGGTCGCGGGGGCCGACAAGCGGAACGGCACGACATCCGGGTCGGCGCCGAGCACGCCGAGCGACACCATGCGCGGCGAGTCGGGGTCACCCACCTTCGCCCACAGCTGGTAGGTGGATCCGCGATCCAGCGCCGGCAGGTCGTGGTCCATGAAGTACCCGGTGCCGTCGAGCAGCATCACGATCTCGGCGTCGCCGTTGCCCGCGGTCCCGCCGAGGCGGATCACGTGCGAGTCCTTCGACGCCCGCGCCGCCAGCGCCTGCTGTCGCATCGGGTCACCGTGCATCTCCGCGGCCAGGTCGTCGATGCGGTGCTGCTGGCGCACCACCTGCACCCCGAGCACCGTGACCGCGACGATCGCGGCGGCGGCGAGCACCGCGGCCGCCATCCGCCGGGGCCTCCGCGCGCGTCGGCGCCCGGGCGCGGCCGGCGGCGACACCAGCCGGAGCGGAGGGGCAGGGTGCTCCCTGGGCGCACCGAGCGAGCCCTCGATGGTCGACCACAGCGACGCGGGAGCCTGCACGCCGGCCGGGGGCAGCAGCGCGATCGCCTCGCGCAACGACTCCACCTCGGCATGCGCGGTCTCGTCGCGCGCGACGTACCGCTCGACCTGTGCCCGCTCCTCCCCGTCGAGCGCGTCGAGCGCGAACAGCGGGAGGAGCTCGTCGAGCTCGGCGCGCGTCAGCTCTCGGTCCACGCCGACGTGATCCCCGACTCGACGAGGGAGTCGCGCAACCGGCGCAACCCCACCCGGATCCGACTCTTGATCGTGCCCTCCGGTTGCGCGAGGAGGGTTGCCACCTCGCGGTAGCTGTGCCCGCCGAAGTACGCGAGCTCGATCGCCCGCCGCTCGTCGTCCGTCAGGCCGTCGAGCGCGGCGCGGACCTGCTCGGCGACGGTGAGATCGACGATCTCGCGCTCGAGCTCGTATTCAGCGTGCGGATGCAGGCGATCATGGCGCGCTTCCCGCGCTCGTCGCGACGACTCGGCTCGCACCAGGTCGATGGCACGGCTGTGGACGGTCGCCATGATGAAGGCGCGCAGGGAGCCTCGCCCCGGATCGAACTTCTCCGGGTCGTTCCAGAGCCGGAGGAACACCTCCTGAACGATCTCCTCGGCGAGGGCGTGATCGTGGAGGACCCTGACCGCGAGCCCGAACGCAGCGTCGCCGTAGCGGCGGTAGGCCTCGCCCAGAGCTTCCTCGCGGAACCGGGCGATCGCCACCACCAGGGCGGCATCGCTCGCGTCGCGCAGGTCGTGCTCCACGCTGGTCCTCTACCTCGTGGTCGGCCGGTCCCCAAGAGTACGGAGCCGGAGTGCACCCGGATGACTCACTCCGACGTCTCGGTTTCTCCACCTGGACGGCCGCGGTACGCGCGACGAAGATGGCGGTGCGCAACTCGTGCTCCAGTGGTTTCGGAGACATCTCCACGACAGCTCGGGAAGGACACTTCATGGCAAGCCTGAACGCGAAGAGCTTCGACACACCCGACGAGACCCGGACGCCCGACAAGACCAAGATCGAGGTGGTCGACCTGGGTGGGCCGAAGGCGGCACGGATGACGGCACAGCCCGGATGGCGCTGGTCGGACTGCATCAAGCCGCTGGTGGGCGGTGACAGCTGCCAGAACCATCACCTCGGCGTCGTCGTGGACGGCGTGCTGCACGTGGTGCACGACGACGGCACCGAGGCCGAGGTCTGCGCCGGCCAGGCGTACGAGATCAAGCCCGGCCACGACGCGTGGGTCGTCGGCACCGAGCCGTTCGTGGCCTACGAGTTCGACACCTCGGCGGCGGAGACGTACGCGCGCCCGACCTGAGCAGTTCGTTCAGGAGGTGATGACCGGCAGTCGCTCCCAGCCCCGCACGGTCGGGGTGTGCGCCTGCTTGGCGTGGCCCCAGTCGACGTCCCAGTCGGACCAGCGCTGCAGCACCTCGTCGAGCGCCACCCGGCCCTCGAGCCGGGCCAGCGCCGCACCCAGGCAGAAGTGCAGGCCGTAGCCGAAGCTCAGGTGGTGGTCGATGGTCCGATGGATGTCGAACCGGTCACCGTCGGGGAAGTGCCGGTCGTCGCGGTTGCCGGAACCGTTGAGGATCACCATGATGCTGCCCTCGCGCACCGTCTGCCCGTAGTACTCGACGTCACGGTTGACCGTCCGGGCCTGGACCGGCGACGGCGCCTCGTACCGCAGGATCTCCTCGATGGCCTGGGGCACCAGCGACCGGTCGGCGGCGAGCTCGCGGCGCTGGTCGGGGTGCTCGGCGAGCAGCTTGCCGGTCCAGCCGATCAGCCGGGTCGTGGTCTCGTTCCCGGCGCCGGCGAGGAGCATCACGTAGGTGAGGATCTCCATCCGGTCGAGCTTGCGCATCGTTCCCGTCTCGTCCTCGAACTCGGCGTTGAGGAGCTGGGTCATGAGGTCGTCGGACGGGTGCTCGGCCCGCCAGTCGATGTAGTCGGAGAACAGCTGGGCACCCGCCAGCGCCAGGTCGCCCGACGGCACCTCGGTGTCGTCGTCGAGGCGCAGGCCTTCGTCGATCCGGTCGCGGATCGCCACCTGGTCCTCCTCCGGGATCCCGAGCAGCATGCCGATCGTCAGCATCGGCATCACCGCACCGAGATCGGCGATGAAGTCGAAGCGACCGATGTCGACCAGCGGGTCGAGGGTACGGGCGCAGAACTCGCGCACCTTCGGTTCGATCGCGTTCATGGCCTTGGGCGTGAACACGCGTGAGAGCAGGCCGCGGTGGAGGTCGTGGATCGGCGGATCCTCCATCAGGATCAGGCCCGGCGGGATGTCGAAGCCGGCCATGATCGTCTCGAGGGTCGATCCCTTCCCCGACCGGTACGTGTCCCAGTCGACGAGGGCCTTCTCGACGTCGTCGTAGCGGCTCAGCGCGTAGAATTCGAACTTCTCGTTGCGGTAGAGCGGCGCCTCGTCTCGCATCCGCTTCCACAACGGGTGCGGATCCTTGTCGATCTCCTTGTTGAACGGGTCGTAGTAGATGTCGCTCTCGTTGGTGATCGTCACGGATGTGCCGTCCTTGTGGTTGGGCTGTCGGTCATGCGGGTGTGAGCGTCAGTGCAGCGAGACCTGCACCACGTCGTCCACGACCTGGGTGCGGTACGTGCGCAACGGGCCGGACCAGCCGTCCTCGGAGGGCAGGACGCACTCACCGGTCGTCACGTCGAAGATGGAGCCGTGTTCGGGGCAACGCAACAGCACGTTGCGCGTCAACGGTAACCCGCCCAGCGGCGTGGCCTGGTGCGGACACATGCTCTCGAACGCGCACCACGCGCCGCCCGCGTTGGCGAGGGTCACGGGCACGCCGTCGACGTCGACGGTGGCGGTCTCACCCGGCTCGAGGTAGTCCGTCGGGGCGGCGTCGATGAATTCGTCGTCGTGGCTCATCGGGTGAAGTCTCGCCGGTCAGGCGTGCGCTCCGACCTTCATCGCCCGCTCGAGCGCGCCGCCCATGATGAGCGCCTGCTCCTCCAACGGGAGGTCCTTGACGACCTCCGAGTAGGCGAGTGGGTCCTCCATGCCCTCCGGGTGCGGGAAGTCGGAGCCGAACATGACGTGGTCGGCCGGGATGCCGAGGTCGAGGAGGCCCTTGGGATCGGCTTCGTGGAAGGCGTGCACCCAGACGCTCCGGTTGAACACGTCGACCGGGTTCTCGTCGAACAGCACCGGGGCCTCGTCGTACACGCGCTGCAGCTTCCGGTAGAACGGCCGGATCCAGCCGCTGCCGAACTCGACCGGCATGAAGCGCAGCTTCGGGAAGCGGGTGGCGAGGCCGTGCCCGATGATCGACGCCATGGCGTCGACGAGGTTGTCCTTCTCCGACGACAGGGCGAGGAACGTCGGGTTCGAGCGCCGCGATCCCGCGGTGATCGTCATCTCCCGGTCGCCGAGGCCCTCCCACTCGTTGGTGTAGCGCGTGTAGCCGGAGTCACCCGAGTGCATGCCGACGACGACGTCGAGCTCCTGCACCCGCTCCCAGAACGGGTCGAACTCCGGCAGCGCGAACGACTTGCGCCCCTTCCACGTCGGGACCGGCGCCACGCGGATGAGGAAGATCTTGGCCCCGCGCTCGTGCACGAACTCGAGCTCCTCGAGCGCGCGCTCCGGACCGGCGGCGAGGCTGATGATCGGTGTCGAGTAGATGGCGTCGGAGTACACGTAGCTCCAGTGCTCGTGCATCCACTGGTTCAGCGCGTGGATCACGACGCACACCGTGTCGGGGTCGTCGGCGATGCGCTCCTCGAGCGCACTGGCGAGCGTCGGCCACAGCAGCGTGCGGTCGATGCCCATCTCCTTCATGAGCTCGAGGCGCGGCTCCGGGTCGAAGAACGCGTCGAGGCTCGGCATCGCGACCATCTTCCCGAACCCGGTCGCCGCGTTGAGGCCCTTGCCGCCCTTCGTCACGTCGTAGCCGGCGCCACCGGGCACCGCCACCTTCCCGAACGTCGGGTTGGGGATGTAGTCGGAGATCTTGTCGCGGATGGCCAGCTTGGTCCGGCCGTTGATGTCGACGTACTTCACGACACCCTCGTACTCGCGCGGCAGGAACTTGGTGAGCGCGTCGCGGTTCTCGTAGAGGTGGTTGTCGGCGTCGAACGTCGTGTACGGCAGCTCCCGGTGCGTGATCTGGATGTACTCCGTGCTGGTCACGGCAACCCCCTCATCGATTTGGACTGCGCCCAATTCTATCGCCCGAGATCCAGGCCGCACCAGACGACGTACGTCCTCCCGAGTCGGGAGCGAAACCCCCTTGCGCCCGAGCGCCCGCGGGGTTACATTCCGACGATAACTTACCGCAGTTAACTTAGCGATCGTCAGCGTCGGCGGGCTCGACCGGGGCGATCCGCGACGAGGGAGGCGGCAGATGTTGACGCGGCTCGGTCTGTTCATCGTGCGCCGACGCCGGGCGATCCTGGTGGGCGCGGTGCTGTTCGTGGTCGCCTCGTTCGCGGTCGCCGGGGGCGTCGCCAGCCGGCTGACCACGGGCGGCTTCGCCGATCCGAGCTCGGAGTCGGAGCGCGCCGCCGCGCAGCTCCAACGTCAGTTCGGCGCCAAGGAGCCCAACGTCGTGCTGCTGGTGTCCGCCAAGCACGGATCGGTCGACGACGCCGCGGTGCGGGCGGCGGGTCTCCGGGTCACGCGCGAGCTGGCGCGGCAGCCCAGCGTCGGTCAGGTCGCGTCGTACTGGAGCCTCGACGACGCGGCGCCGCTGAAGAGCAAGGACGGTCGGCAGGCGCTCGTGCTCGGCGTCATCGCGGGGAGCGACGACCACGTGAACGACGTGGCGAAGATCCTGTCGCCGAAGTTCACGCGCGAAGACGCGGTCGTGCAGGTCGCGGTCGGGGGACGCGCCGAGGTGTTCCGCCAGGTCGGCGACACGATCAAGAAGGACCTCAGTCGGGCGGAGTCGATCGCGTTCCCGATCACGCTCGTCCTGCTGGTGCTCGTCTTCGGGAGCGTCGTCGCCGCCGGGCTCCCGCTCCTCGTGGGCGTGGTCGCGATCGCGGGGTCGTTCCTCGCGCTCTATGTCATCTCGGCGATCACCGACGTGTCCGTCTACTCGTTGAACCTCACCACTGCGATGGGGCTCGGCCTCGCCATCGACTACAGCTTGTTCGTCGTCTCACGGTTCCGCGAAGAGCTGCGGAACGGGCTGTCGACGGACGACGCGGTGGTTCGGACGGTGGCGACGGCCGGACGAACGGTGTCCGGCAGCGCGCTCACCGTCGCCGTCTCGCTCCTCGCGCTGTGGCTCTTCCCGCTCTCGTTCCTCCGCTCGTTCGCCTACGCGGGAGTGGCGGTGTCGGTGCTGGCCGCGCTCGGCGCGGTCCTCGTGCTCCCCGCGCTGCTGGCGGTGCTGGGACACCGCGTCGACTCCTTGCGCGTCTTCCGCCACCGCGAGCCGAAGCCCGTCGGTGAGGGGATCTGGCACCGCGTGGCGATGCTCGTGATGCGGCGGCCGATCCCGATCGCCACCGTGGTGATCCTCTTCCTCCTGGTGCTCGGCATCCCGTTCCTCCGCCTGCAGATCGGTCTCCCGGACGACCGGGTGCTGTCGCCGAGCCACTCGAGCCGCCAGGTGCAGGACCAGATCCGCTCCAACTTCACCTCCAACGAAGCGGGCGCGCTGCAGGTGATCGCGCCCGGCCTCGCCGATCCGGCGGCTCGATCGGCCGCCATCACGAGCTACGCCGAGTCGCTCTCGCGCCTCCGGGGCGTGGCGCGGGTCGACGCCCTGACCGGCAGCTACGTGAAGGGGACGGCGGTCCCCGCGCCGCCCGCGACGACCACGCGCTTCGAGGGACCGCGTGGCACCTGGCTCAGCGTGGTGCCGGCGGTCGAGCCGCTGTCGCCCGCGGGCGAGCGGCTGACCCACGACGTCCGCGCACTGGCGTCGCCCATCGGGCCCGTGCTCGTCGCGGGGCAGCCGGCGTCGCTCGTCGACAGCAAGCACGCGTTGTTCGAACGGCTGCCCTGGGCTGCACTCTGGATCGCGGTCGCGACGTTCGGGTTGCTGTTCCTCATGTTCGGGTCGGTCGTGGTGCCGATCAAGGCGCTGGTCCTGAACGTGCTCAGCCTCACCGCGACGTTCGGCGCGATGGTCTGGATCTTCCAGGACGGCCACCTGTCCGGGTTCCTCGACTTCACGCCGACGGGAACCCTCGCCGCTACGATGCCGATCCTCATGTTCTGCGTGGCCTTCGGCCTCTCGATGGACTACGAGGTGTTCCTGCTCTCCCGCATCAAGGAAGAGCACGACCGCACGCACGACAACGTCAGGTCGGTCGCGCTGGGGCTCGAACGGACCGGGCGCATCGTCACCGCGGCCGCCGTGCTGATCAGCGTCGTGTTCCTCGCCTTCGCCACGTCGGGGGTCGCCTTCATCAAGCTGTTCGGCATCGGGCTCGCGCTCGCCGTGCTCATCGACGCGTTCGTGATCCGCGCCACCCTCGTTCCCGCCTTCATGCGGCTCGCCGGTGAGGTGAACTGGTGGGCGCCGGCACCGATGCGGCGCTTCTACGAACGGTTCGGGATCTCCGAGACCGAGCCCCCGAGCATGGCGGCCGAGGACATCGACCTCCGGGAACCGGCCGAGCCGGTCGGTACCCGGTGACACCCGGACCCGCGTACTGCGCACCGGGGTCGGGAGCGCGATCGCGCGCGCGGCGCGGCGAAGGGGAGCTGCTGCACGACCAGATCCTCCTCGCCGCCGAGCGTCTGCTCATCGAGACCGGCGACGAGGACGCGGTCTCGATCCGCGCCATCGCCGACGCCGTGGGTGTGACGGCGCCGTCGATCTACCTCCACTTCCCCGACAAGGAGACGCTGCTCTTCGCGGTGTGCGACCGCCAGTTCGCGATGTTCGACGAGGCGCTCGAAGCCGCCGCCGCGACGACCGACGACCCCCTCGAGGCGCTCGAGCGGCGGTGTGAGGCGTACGCACGCTTCGGACTCGAGCGACCAGAGGCGTACCGCATCATGTTCATGGGTCGGTCCACGCTCGTGAACCGGCACACCGACACGGTGGAGAAGGCAGGGACGACCGCGTTCAACCACCTCGTGGCTGCGGTGCAGCGGGCCGTCGACGCCGGGGTGTTGCGCAGCGACGTCGATCCGGTCGAGGGTGCGATCTTCCTGTGGAGCGGCGTGCACGGCATCACGTCGTTGCTCATCTCCCTCGCCGCGTTCCCGTGGGGCGACCGCGACGCGCTCGTGCGCCGGCTCTCGCGGCTCCATCTCGACGGGCTCGGTGCGACGGCGACGGCCGAGCGGTAGCGTTTCGCCATGGTGCTCGATCGCCTCGACGTGACCGCCGACGAGTTCGCGCAGGCCACCGGCTGGGAGATCAAGCCCGAGGGCGCGTGCCGGGACGAGGTCTGCGTGCCCCTCCCGCCGCTCGACCCGGACGACGACGGACGCTTCGACGTGGGCGTCGTGGCCGACCGGCTCGGGATGCCGCTCGCGCACGACGACGCGCACGGCCTCTGGGCGCTCGGACCGCGGTCCGGCGATCGTCGCGTGCTCGACAGCACGGAGATGCCCGGTCTCGTCCTCGAGGACTTCGACGGGGGCGCCTTCGACTTCGCGACCCTGCGCGGGCGGAAGGTCGTGCTCCTCGCGTGGGCGTCGTGGTGAGGGTGCCGGTTCGACCTGCCCGGGTGGCAGGCGCTGCACGAGGAGCTCGCGCCGAGCGGCGTGGAGGTCGTGACCGTTGCCCTCGACACCGACGTCGAAGCGGCTCGACCGTTCCACGAGGCTGCCCATCCCACTCACCCGTCGCTGGTCGATCCCGGCCACGTGACCGTGGGGTTGTTCGGCATGACCAACGTGCCGTTCGCGATCTGGATCGACGAGGACGGCACCATCGTCCGACCCGCCGAGCTCGCGTTCGCGCCGCGCCAGCCGCTCGGTGAGGGCGAGGACCAGTCCGCGCTGATCGCGCAGCTCCCGGAGCGCCAGCGCAAGATCATCGAACAGATGACGACGAGCATGCGCGACCCGGAGCGGTACCCGACGGCGGTGCGCGACTGGGCGGCTCACGGCCGCGACAGTCAGTACGCGCTGCCGAAGGCGGAGGTCATCGAACGGTCGCGGCCGCGCCCGCCCGAGTTCGGGCTGGCCGCCGCCCACTTCGAGCTCGCGCAGCACCTGCACCGGGCCGGCTTCCCGCGGGACGCCGTCCCGCACTTCCAGGAAGCGCACCGGTTGGACCCGACGAACTGGAGCTACCACCGCGAGGCGTTGAGCCTGGTCGACCCGGAGTGGGGTCAGGTGTACGAACGCGACATGCTCAGCGAGGTCGAGGCGGTCGGCGCCGAGACGTTCTACCCGCCGCTCGACATGTGAGCCCGGCGACCGGCCGGGCGCGCCGCGTCGCTCACCACCGCGGTCCTTCGAGGGCCTCGATGATGTGGCCCTGGACGAGGCGGTCGACCGTCGCCGCGTCGGGAGGTTCCACCCGGCCGCCCGCGCCCTGTCGTCCGTTCACCGTGAAGAACATGGCCACCGACTTGTCCTGACCGCGCCGGAACTCGACCGTGCACTCGCCGGGACCGTTCTGCTGCGTGAACGTGAACAGGAGGTCGGTGACGACCTCGCCGGTCTCGCTCATCGTGGTGGCGACGACGGCCTTGTGCCCGGCCGCGAGCAGTCGCTCGGCCAGGTGGGAGAGCGTGGGCATCCCGACCTGGTGCGCCCACTGGCCGAACCAGGCCATCGCCTCCTGCGTCCGCAGCTTCTCGTCCACCTCGGCGCGCAGCGCGGCCTCGTAGCGTTCCCGGGCCGCATCCAGCGCCCGATCGAGCTCGTCCATGCGTCGAGTCTCGCAGATGGCGCCGGGCGTCGGGACCGCCGGCCATCGGCGCTACCGTCGCGCCTGTACGTCCGTGCAGAGGAGCTGAGCGATGGCGATCGACCGTCAGGAATCCCCCTACCGCCGCGGCAACCGCTACGACCGACTGCCGATCCCGATGATCACCGAGCACTGCATCCCGGTGGACGCGGGAGCGGTCCAGCTGGTGGTCGAATCGCGCGTCCTGACCAACGACATCATCCAGGACACCTTCGAGGGAGCGGTCGCCGCCGACGTCCCGTTCGACGACTTCGGCGCCACGCTCCACGTGTGCGGCACCGCCGACGGGCTCGAGCACCTCCGTTTCGACTGCTTCGAGCACGAACCCCACTACCACTACCTCGATCAGGGGGCGGTCACGAACACGGTGGTGCGCATCGACGAGCTCGCGGTCGGCGACCCGGTCGAGTTCTCCCTCGCGTGCGTCGAGCACCACCTTCCCGACATGCTCCGCCACTGCGGCGTCGGTGATCTGGCCGACGAGGTTGCCGGCCGCCCCGAGGCGGTGGATGCGGCGGTGGCGGAGGTCCGCGCGCTGATGGTCAAGGCGCGCCAGCCCGTGGGCTGATCGCTCCTCAGCGGAACGCGGGAAGATCTCCTCGGCCGCCCACTGCGGGCGCTCGAGGTACTCGGTCAACGAGCGCGTCGGCGGAGGCGGCACCGAGGTCCACGTGACGCCGATGTCCTGGAGCGCGCCGACGGCGTCGATCGTCGCTTGCTTCCCCTGCAGCACGGGCGCCCGCCCGAGCTCGTCGTCGAGCGGGCGGTGATCCTCCGACACCGCGAGCGTCGTCAGCGGCAGCGCGACGTCGAACGGACGGGTACGGGCCTCGAACTCGGGCAGGGAGCGGATGAAGGCCAGGCACTCGGGCAGCTGCTCGGCGGTGATGAGCCACGGGTACCAACCGTCGTGCCGTGCGGCGCGCCGCATCGCCGCCCGCGAGTTGCCGCCGACCCAGATGGGCGGGTGCGGCTGCTGGACGGGCTTCGGCGCGAAGGCGACGCCGTCGAAGTCGACGTAGGTGCCGTGGTACTCCGGTTCGTCGCGGGTCCAGAGCTCGATCATCGCCGCGAGGTACTCGTCGGTCATGCGACCGCGCTCGTGGAACGGGGCCCGGAGCACCTCGAACTCGCGCTCCGCGTGCCCGACGCCGATCGAGATGCGGACCCGGCCTCCGGAGAGGAGGTCGAGCGTCGAGACCGCCTTCGCGAACACCACGGGGTCGTGGTAGGGCATCACGATCACCGCCGAGTCGACGATGAGGCGCGTGGTGGCACCGGCGACGAAGGCCATCGCGGTCAGGGCGTGCGACCAGAACGGTCCCATCAGCTCGACCATGTCGGCGGGGATGACGATGTGCTCCGAGACCGCGATGGAGTCGAAGCCGAGCTCGTCGGCGGTGCGGGCCACCCGCTGGAAGTCCTGCGCGCCGAGTGAGGTCTCCCAGTCGCAACTGATCGGCGGATAGCGGTTGAGGCCGGGGAGCCCGGTCGAGAACTTCATGGGCGCGGAGCCTCCCGGAGGGGCGCAGCACTGTCAAGCATCGGCGCGGCCGCGAACGACGGGTCGTCGCGGTCCTGGGCGCTGATGTCGAAGTGCACGACCCGGAGCCGCCGGCCGGCGAGGATCCACCCGAGGAACACGAGCATGACCGCGGCGGCGAACGCCACCGCCTCGCCCGGCCCGAAGACCGAACCGATCGTGCCGCCGATGAGCGCGGCGATGGGTACGCCACCCGCGGTGAGCATGGTGTAGAGGCCCATGACGCGACCGCGGAAGGCGTCGGGCGCGACTGCGATCAGCAGACCCTGGACGACCGTGCTCAACGAGAAGAACGCGAAGCCATAACCGACCAACGCCAGCGCGGTCACCACCAACACCCGCGAGGTGCTGATCACCAGGTACATGGCGGCGATGGCGCCGATCGACGCGGCGATCGCGAACCGGCGCCGACGGTCGGTCACGAACTCCCCGGCAACGAGCGCCCCCGCGATCGCACTGACGCCGGTGGCGGTCGTGAGGAGCGCGTACCCGGACGAGCCCCCGTG
>DATBBL010000164.1:0-2216 GCA_036271015.1 Acidimicrobiia bacterium | reverse complement strand
GCGGCCGTGATGTCGGGGCGGGCCTCGTGGAGCGTCGAGTGGATCGCGAACGCGGCGGTGTTGACGCTGCCCTCGCCCTCGACCACCTCGCCGCGTGAGTTGACCAGCAGGAGGTCGGACACGCGGATGTGGCTGAAGCTCATCCCGAACGGGTTCACCCAGAAGTGGTCGAGCCGCTCAGGATCGCGTGCCGTGATGTGGCCGGCGACGCCCTCTTCGAAGCCGAGCTTCCCGAAGATCCGCAGGCCGGCGGCGAGGCGCTGCTTGCGGTGCTGGCGCTGCTCCTCGACGGTGTCGTACTTCGGCAGGTACCAGCGGTCGTCGCGGGCCGTCTCGCGCTGCGTGTCGGTCATCGGAACGCTCCTCGTGCGGTGCGGCGTGCACCTACGAGGGTAGTCACGGACGGAAGGCGGCGAGGCCGGCCAGCTCGACGACGTCGGCGGCGTCGGTCACCATCAGCCCGGTGGCACCGGCGTCGGTGACGAGGCGCGCACCCTCGTCGGGACCGGCCACGAACGCCGCCTTGGCCAACACCTCCGCCCGCCACGCCTCGCCGGCCACCACGGTGACCGACGCCAGGCCCGACCGCGCCGGCACGCCGGTGCGGGGGTCGATGAGGTGGTGCAGCTCGGCGTCGCCGCGCGACCACGCCCGGCGCGTGCGCGTGCTCGTGGCCACCGCACCCTCGTCGAAGGCGAGCAGCCCGGTACGTCCGGTGCCGAGCGGATCGTCGACGGCCACGACCCAGCCGTGCGGCCGCGGCGCGTCCCCGCGGGCGCGCAGGTCGCCGCCCAGGTTGACCAGCACCCCGCGCACACCCCGTATCCCGGCGCCCAGCAGCTCGGTCGAGACGGTGTCGGCCGCGAAGCCCTTGCCGATGCCGCCGAGGTCGAGCGCGACGCCGGCCGGCAACTGCACCGCGGACACGAGGTCGTCGAGCTCGACGCCCTCACACCCCGGGACGTCGGGCGCGGGCGCGGTCACCGGGGCACCCGCGCGTGCAACCGCGTCGAAGTCGCGGTCGTAGCCCGCCGCCTCGAGCGCGGCGAGCACGGTCGGGTCGTAGCGACCGCCCGTCTCACGCCACGCGTCGACGGCGCGGGCGATCAGCGTGAACGTGTCGCTCGACACCACCACCGGCGCGCCCCCGGCGTCGTTGAGCCGGCACAGCTCGCTGGTCGGCCGGAAGCGCGACCACCTGGCCTCGCGCGCCTCCAGGGCGACGGCCGCCCGTTCGCCGAGCTCGACCATCGCCGTAGCGTCGGCCCCGACCGCCAGCACCTCGACGTCGGTACCCATCGCCCGAAACCGCGCCGGCGGTGCGAGCGCGCTTCCGTCCACCCCGGAACAGTACCGACGAGCGGTGCGCGCCGATCCGACGCGCGGGTCCCCGATGGGTCCACCTCGACGTGTGCCCCGCCACCCGGACGTTCGCGACGTGCGGCGCCGGTGACCGACCCACCCCGCCTCCTCCCGTAGCGTGGGGGGCGATGCGCGTCGCCGCCATGGACCTGGGGTCGAACTCCTTCCACCTCCTGGTCGCCGACGTGCACGCCGACGGGCACATCGACCCGTTGGTGCAGGAGAAGGAGATGCTCCGCCTCGGCGACGTGGTGAGCCGCCACGGCGCCATCTCACCGACCGCGGCGGATCAGGCCATCGCGACCGTGCGCCGGTTCCGCCTCCTGGGCGAGGCGGCCGGCGCCACCGAGTTCCTGGCCAAGGCGACGAGCGCCATCCGCCGCGCCTCGAACGGCGGCGAGCTCGTCGACCGCATCCAGGCGGAGACCGGCGTGCACGTCGAGGTGATCGGCGGCCAGGAGGAGGCGCGCCTCATCTTCGGCGCCCTCCGTGCCTCGGTCGTGCTCGATCCCGCGCCCGCGGTGTGCTTCGACCTCGGTGGCGGCAGTCTCGAGGTGATGGTGGGTGACGCCAGCAGCCTGATGTGGGCGACCAGCCTCCCGCTCGGGGTCGCCCGCCTCACCGCCGACTGCGTCCACTCGGATCCGATCACGAAGTCCGACCGGCGCGCGCTGCGGGCCCGCATCGTCGAGGTGCTCACGCCGGTCGTGGCCGAGGTCGAGACCTTCGAACCCAAGCTCGCGGTCGGCAGCAGCGGCACCCTCGAGAGCCTGGCCGAGATGGTGACCGCGCGGCGCGCCGAGGACTCCCCCGCCACCCTGAACCAGCTCACGATCACCCGCCAGGAGTTCCTG
>DATBBL010000163.1:0-9053 GCA_036271015.1 Acidimicrobiia bacterium | reverse complement strand
CCCCGGCGAAGCGCACGAGCATCCGGCCCTGGTGAGGCCGGGCGGCGTCGACGACCAGCTCGCGCTCCCCCGCGTACAGCACCGCGCCCGGCGCGGTGCGCTCGGGACGGTTGCTGCTGAAGGTGACCGCGACTTCGCCGTGCAACCCGTGCGCCCGCCCGATTCGCCCGACCACCAGGCGGTCGCCCGGACCGGGCGTCATCGCGCTACTCGACGATGTCGACGTTGGCCTTCACGCCGTCGGCGGTGCCCGCGGCGCGCACGAGCTGGCGCAGCGCCTGGATGACCCGACCGCGCTTGCCGATGAGCCGGCCCATGTCGTTGGGGTTGGCGTGCACCATCAGCGCGACCTCGTCGCGGCGCTCCTCGACGTCGACCTCGATGGAATCGGGGTCCTCGGCCAGGTTGCGGGTGACGTACTCGGTGACGGCGAGGGCCCGGGCGCCGGCGATGCGGTTGCCCTCGGCGCCGACCTCGTCCTCGAAGTCGTCGTCGTAGGTACCCGACGTGTCGGTCATGCCTGCGCCTCGTCGGCGGGGGCCTCGTCGGCGGAGGCTTCTTCGGCCGCAGGGGCCTCGTTGGCGGAGGCTTCGCCGGCAGCGGGGGCCTCGTCGGCCGCCGGCGCCGAAGCCTCGGCCTCGGCCACGGGAGCGGGCGCAGGCGCCTCCGGAGCCGGCTTCGCCGGCGCCTTCAACCGCCCGGTGGCGTAGCCGCGGCGCGACAGCTTGGTGTCGGCCGGCTTGGTGCGCTCGGCCTCGTACTGCGCCCACACGCCCTCGGCGGTGAGGAGCTTCTGCACCTGCTCGGTCGGCTGGGCGCCCTTGCGCAGCCAGGCCAGCGCGGACTCGGCGTTGATCTGGACGAACGACGGATCCTGGCGGGGCGCGTACTGCCCGATGATCTCGATGAACCGCCCGTCCCGAGGCGAACGGCCGTCGGCCACCACGACGCGATACGTCGGCTGCTTCTTCTTCCCTACCCGCATCAGGCGGATCTTCACGGCCACAGAGGGGGGTGTCCTTCTCGTCTCGGGGGTCCGGGCGCGACGACCACACCCGGCGAAGTGCGAAGGGAGAGCGTACCCGACGTGCCGCCGGGCGGGCGAGCGCCGGCCTGCGGGAGACTGCGCCCATGGAACGTCAGGAGCTCGGCCCACTCGCCTACGAGGTCGACGGCGCGGTCGCCCACCTCGTGCTCGACGACCCCGCTCGGGCCAACAGCCAGACCTCGGAGATGGTCCACGCCTTCGACGAGGCGCTCACGCTCGCCGATCGCGACTACTCGGTGAAGGTGGTCGTCATCCGGGCCAACGGCAAAGGCTTCTGCGCCGGTCACGCCGCCGGCGGCGCGTACCAGTACCCCGAGGTCGCCGAGAACCTGGAGGAATGGGACTCGGTCTGGAAGGCGCAGGCCGACCTCTTCTTGTGGCCCACGCTGCGCCTGTGGGAGTTCCGCAAGCCGACCATCGCCCAGGTGCACGGCTACGCGCTCGGCGGCGGGACCTACTGGGCGCTCCTCCCCGACATCACCGTGGCCTCGGAGGACGCCTACTTCCAGATGCCCCTCGTGCAGGGCCTCGGGTTCCCCGGCGGCGAGACCATGATCGAGCCGTGGGTGTTCATGAACTGGAAGCGCACGCTCGAGTACCTCTACACCGCGCAGACACTCACCGCCCACGAAGCGCGCGACATGGGGCTGGTGAACCGGGTCGTGCCGCGCGCCGACCTCGATGCGACCGTGGCCGAGCTCGCGGCGCACATCGCGCGCGCCCCGTTGTCGACGCTCATGGCCACGAAGCAGCTGGTGACGCGCGCGTGGGAGCTCATGGGGATGCGCACGCACCTCCAGATGTCGACCGACGTGATGGCGGTCACCGCCCGCACCAAGGACGCGCAGGCGTTGCGCGCGGCGATGGTGGAGCGAGGGCTGCGGCCCCGCCAGCACGCGGCCGGCGACGACGGGGGCTGACGGCTCAGTTCAGCTCGGGGAGCTCACCCATCGCCGGCAGCTTCGGCATCTTCCCCTTGCCCGCCGACTTCATCATCTGCTGCACCATCTTGAACTGCTTGAGCAACCCGTTGACGTCGGCAGGGGTGACGCCGCTCCCGTTGGCGATGCGCACGCGCCGCGAGCCGTTGATCAGCGACGGGTCGCGCCGCTCCGCCGGCGTCATCGAGCAGATGATCGCCTCGATGCGGTTGATCTCGCGGTCGTCGATCTCCGCGTTCTTGATCTCCTTGGGCACTCCGGGGAGCATGGCCAGCACGTTCTGCAGCGGACCCATGCGACGCACCTGCCGCATCTGGTCGAGGAAGTCCTCCAGGGTGAGCTGGCCCTTGCGGAGCTTCTGCTCCGCCTTCTCCATCTCCTCCTGGTCGAACGTCGCCTCGGCCTTCTCGATCAGCGTGAGCACGTCGCCCATGCCGAGGATGCGGCTCGCCATCCGGTCCGGGTGGAACGGCTCGAACTCGTCGAGCTTCTCGCCGGTCCCGGCGAACAGGATCGGCTTGCCCACGACCTCCTTCACCGAGAGCGCCGCACCACCGCGCGCGTCACCGTCGATCTTGGTGAGCACCACGCCGGTGAGGCCGACCGCCTCGTTGAACTCGGTGGCGACGTTCACCGCCTCCTGACCGGTCATGGCGTCGACCACGAGCAGCGTGTCGTTCGGCTGCACGATGTCGCGCACCTGCCGCAGCTCGTCCATCAGCTCGGCGTCGATCTGGAGACGACCGGCGGTGTCGACGATCACGACGTCGCGACCGAGCCGGGCCGCCTCCTCGTGGGCCCCGCGCGCCACCGACAGCGGATCGGTCGGCTCGGAGTAGACCGGCACGCCGATGCGCTCGCCGAGCACGCGCAACTGCTCGACCGCGGCCGGGCGCTGCAGGTCGGCGCCCACCAGCAGCGGCCGGCGGTTCTGGCTCTTCAGCAGGCGGGCGAGCTTGGCCGAGGCGGTCGTCTTCCCCGAGCCCTGGAGACCCGCCATCATCACCACGCTGGGCGGCTTCGACGACGTCGTGAGCTTGCCGGTGGTCCCGCCGAGGGTCTCGACGAGCTCCTCGTTGACGATCTTGATGACCTGCTGCGCGGGGCTGAGGCTCTTCGTGACCTCCGCGCCCTGGGCGCGCTCCTTGACCCGACGGATGAAGTTGCGCGCGACGAGGACGTTCACGTCGGCCTCGAGCAGCGCCACGCGCAGCTCGCGACAGACCTCGTCGATCTCCTTGTCGGTGAGCTTCCCGCGGCTCCGGAGCTTGTGGAAGATGCCGTCGAAGCGGTCAGCGAGCGTGTCGAACATGAAGGGTCGAGGTTACGCGTCGAGCAGGGCGGCCACGAACGCCTCGGGCTCGAAGGCGATCAGATCGCCCGACGACTCCCCCACTCCGATCAGCTTCACCGGGATCCCGAGCTCCGCCTCGATGGCGAGCACGATGCCGCCCTTGGCGGTGCCGTCGAGCTTGGTGAGCACGACGCCGGTCACGTCGACGGCCTCCGCGAACTGCTTGGCCTGGGTGAGCCCGTTCTGGCCGGTGGTGGCGTCGAGGACGAGCAGCACCTCCTTGAGCGCGCCCGGCGTCCGCTCGACGATGCGGCGCAGCTTCTCGAGCTCGGCCATGAGGTTGGTCTTGGTGTGGAGGCGACCGGCGGTGTCGACCAGCACGAGGTCGGCGTCGCGGCTGGCCGCCGAGCTCATGGCGTCGTAGACGACCGATCCGGGGTCGGCGCCCTCCTGCCCCCGCACGATCCCGGCGCCGGTGACGTCGGCCCAGTGCGTGAGCTGCTCGGCGGCGGCGGCGCGAAAGGTGTCGGCGGCCGCGAGCACGACCTGGTGGCCGATCTCGGTCTCCCGCTGCGCGACCTTGGCGATGGTCGTGGTCTTCCCGACGCCGTTCACCCCGACGAACATCCAGACGTTCGGCTCGTCGGGAACGTGGAGGAGCGTGCGCGTCTTGTCGCCCTCGTCGAGCAGCGCGACCAGCTCGGAGTGCAGCAGGCTCATGAGCTCGTCGCCGTCGCCCGCCCGCTCCGACTTGGCGCGGTCGCGCACGTCGGCGAGGATCCGCTCGGTGGTCGGCATCCCGACGTCGGCCAGGAGCAGCGTGTCCTCGACGTCGTCCCACGTGTCGTCGCTGATGCGGCCCTTGCCCCGCAACCGGGCGAAGGCGGCCCGGGTCTTGCCCAGCCGCTCCCGGAGCGGAGGCGGAGCCTCCAGTCTTTGCTCCGCCTCCGGCTCCGCGGTGCCCGCCTCCGCGATGGCGTCCTCGGGGCTGGGCGCCTGCACCGGTGGAATCGTCGCGGTCGGTGCGTACGGGGGTGTCGGGGAGACCGGGCCCGCCGGCGGGCGCTCGCCGGGGATGCGGTCGACGTGGTCGGCGCGCTTGGCGCGACGGGACAGGCCGAGGCCCAACGCGACCAGCACGACCGCGAGCACGAAGATGAGGATGAAACCGAGCGTCGCGTCCATGGCGGGGGCCTGCGCTTGTCCGAGGGAGGGGCCGCGATCCTACGCGGACGGCAGCGCGATCCCCGCGGCGTCGAGGGCGGCCTTGATGCGCACCCGCAGCTCGCGTTCGACCCGCCACTGCTGCTGAGGCTGCGTCCGGACGACGACCCGGATCACCACCCGCCCCGGCGCCAGCGACTCCACCCCGAGGACGCTCGGCTCGGCCAGGATCACCGACGCGTAGTCGGGCTCGTGCCAGATGCCCTCGGCCACGCCGTGGATCACGTCCGTGGCCACGCCGGTGTCGGCCTCGAAGGCGACGGGCACGTCGACCACCGCGCGCGACCACTGCTGCGACTTGTTCCCGACCCGCAGGATGGTCCCGTTGGGGATGTGCCACACGACGCCGTCGATGTCACGCAACCGCGTCGTGCGCAGGCTCACCCCCTCGACGGTGCCGGTCGCCACCCCGGTGTCGACGACGTCGCCCACACCGAACTGGTCCTCCATGAGCATGAACATGCCCGAGAGGAAGTCGCGCACCAACGACTGGGCGCCGAATCCCAGCGCCACGCCCGCGATCCCCGCGCCCGCGATCAGGGGCGCCAGGTTGATGCCCAGGATCTCGAGGATCGTGAGCACCGCGATCGACCAGATCACGATGGTGACGACGCTGCGCAGCACCGCGCCGATGGTCTCGGCCCGCTGGGTGCGCCGCGCCTGCGGCATGGGCCCGGTGTCGACGAACGCGACGCCGCCGCGCATCGACGCCAGCTTCTCGACCCCGCCGCTCAGGTGCTTGACCAAGCGGCCGGTGAGCACGCGGGTGATCCGCACCGCGATCCAGGCGAGGAGGAGGATGACGATGATGCGGATCGGCTTGGCCAGCGCGTCGGCGACGTCGGCGGCGTGGCTGTCGCCGGTGATGCGGTAGACGGTCGAGCACAGCCAGGACTGCTCGCCCTTGGGGCCGCAGGCGTTCACCAACCCGGGGTCGTTCACCGACGCGGCGAGCACCGCGGATGCGGACATCGGGTCGTCAGGCCACCGGCAGGTCGTCGTTGATGCGCTGGCTCACGACCCGGCTCGACCCACCCGGCGGCATCGAGACGCCGTAGAGGCAGTCGGCCGCCTCCATCGTCCGCTTCTGGTGCGACACCACCAACAGCTGCGCCTCGTTGCGGAACTCGTGCACGAGATCGAGGAAGCGGTGAAGGTTCACGTCATCGAGCGCAGCCTCCACCTCGTCCATCAGGTAGAAGGGCGACGGCCGGGCCCGGAACACGCCGAAGAGGAACGCGAGCGCGGTGAGCGAGCGCTCGCCACCCGACAGCAGCGACAGCCGGCGCACGTTCTTGCCCGACGGGCGGGCCTCCATCTCGATCCCGGTGTTCAGCAGGTCGTCGGGATCGGTGAGGAGCAACTTGCCCGCGCCACCCGGGAACAGCGTGGTGAACAGGTCGGTGAAGTTCCGGCTCACGTCGTCGAACGCGCCACTGAAGACGCTGACGATCTCCTGGTCGACGGCGCGGATCACGCGGTTCAGCTCGCGCCGACTCGCCTTCACGTCCTCGAGCTGCGCCTGGAGGAACTCGTGCCGTTCGAGCAGCGCGTCGTGCTCTTCGAGCGCCAGCGGGTTGATCGGCCCCATGAGCCGCAGCTCGCGTTCCAGCTCCCGGCCCCGGCCGGCCAGCGTCGTCCCGGCGGGCACCTCGGGCGCGGGGGCGTCGAGCGCCACCGCCGGCTCGACGTCGTACTCGGTGCGGAGGCGTTCGACCGCGCTCTCGAGCCGCATGCGGGTCTCCGCGTCCTCGACGTCGCGCCGCTGCAGCAGCTCGCGGATCTCCAGCAGCTCCTTCTCCGCCTCGCCGCGCGTGCGCCGGATCTGCTGCAGTTGGCCGCTGGCGGCGGCGGCGCGCTCGGTTTCCACCCGCCGGGCGGTGCGCCACCGTTCCAGGAGCTCGTCGATGCGGGTGGAGAGGTGCTCGAGGCGGGCGCCCACCTCGGCGTAGCCGGTGCCGCGCCGCTCCAGGCCGACCCGGTTGCGCTCGGCCTCCGCGCGTCGCTCCGGGTCGCGCGCCAGCCGGTCGTCGACTTCGGCGAGCCGGTGCTCGAGCACCCGTCGCCGCTCGACCGACTGCGCGGCGCGCACGTCGAGATCGCGACGCTGCGATGCCACCGTGGTGGCGCGCTCGTCGAGCTCGAGCTGCACGAGTGCACGCGACTCGAACAACGACTGCGCTTCCGCGGCCTCGGCTTCGAGGGCGGGCAGGCGCACCTCCAGCGCGGCGACGCCGTCGACGTCACTCGCCCGTTGCGCGTGCAACGCGCTCCACTCGTCGCGCGTTGCCGAGACCTCGACCTCGCGCTGCATCCGCTCGGCGTCGACCCGCGCCCGGGCGCGGTCGACGCCCTCGAGCTCGTGCACCGCCCGCCGTTCGAGCTCGGCGGCGTCGGCTTCCTCGACCGTACGGCGCTCGAGCTCCTCGTGCGCGGTTGCCAGCACCGCCACCGCCGCGTCACGCGCCGTGAGCGCGTGGCTCGCGCGCCGCTGGGCGTCCTCGAGCGCGGCGCGGGACGCGGCGAGCGAGTCGCGCCCGAGGCGCCAGGAGCCACGGCCGCCGAAGCGGTCACCGGCGCGGGTCACGACGGTCAGCGAGGGCTCGCGCAGGGCGAGGTCGAGCGCGGCGGACCAGTCGCCGTCGACGAGGAGCGCGCCGTCGAGCATGCGGGCCACCGCGGTCGCCACGCCGGGCATCGGGCAGCGGACGAGGTCGGCGAGGGGGCGCGCGCCCGGCACCACCGGTGCGGTGAGCGGCGCGACCGGTGTGGTGTCGGCGACCAGCACCACCGCGGCGGTGTCGCCGTCGGCGAGGCGGGCCAGTGCCTGCCGGGCCGCCGTCGGGCCGTCGACCACGACCGCGCCGAGCGCGTCGCCGAGCAGCGCGGTCACCGCCCGTTCGGCGCCGGCGTCGATCTCCAGGTGGTCGACCAGGGGGCCGACGACACCGGGCAGGTCGGCAAGCGCCTCGGCCGCGTCACGGTTGCGCGCCTGGTCGAGCGCGGCGGCCAGCGCCTCGGCGCGCGCCTGCCACCGGGCGGCGTCGGCCTCCGCGGCGCGCACGGCCGCCTCGCCGTCGGCGCGGGCGGTCGTCGCCCGGGCGACGGCGTCACGCGCCGCCGCGGTCGCGGCGCGCCGCGGTGGCAACCCGGTCACGATCCGCGCGTGCGCCGCGCCCAGCTGCTGTTGCTCGGCGGTGAGCGCGTCGAGACGCGTGTTCGCCTGCCCCAGGCGGCCGGCGACCCGGTCGAGCTCGGCGTCGATGCGGGCCAACGCCTCTCGTCGGGTCTCGAGGTCGCGGCGAGCCATGCGCAGGTCGTCGGCGTTGGCGTCCGGGGTCGGGGTCTCGGCGAACGCGCGCTGTGCGGCGGCGAGGTCGTACTCGGCGCGCTCGACGGTGGCGCGCTCCTCGGCGAGCGTCGCGCTCGTACCTTCCATCTCGTCGAGCTGGCGTCGCAGCTCGGCCGCGTCGGCCACCAGCGTCTCGAACACACCCTCGTCGGCCACCGAGGCCAGCTCGCGCTGCAGGCCCCGGGCCTTCTCGTCGAGCAGCGCGCCGAAGCCGGTGACACGTGCTCGGAGCGCCTCCACCCGCGTGAGTGCGTCGGCGAGGTCCCCGTGCCCGGCGGCGGTGAGCGCGTGCTCGGCGTCGAGCACCGCGACGTCGAGGTCGCGCAAACGGCCCCGGACGGTCTCCTCGTTGGCCGTGAGCTCGGCGCCCCGGTCGCGGAGGCGCTCGCCGCGCGCCTGCAGGCCCGCGATCTCGTGCCCGGCGAGGTGGAGGCGGATCGCCCGGAGCTCCTCGACCAGGCCACCGTGGCGGCGGGCGGCGTCGGCCTGCCGCTGCAACGGCGTGAGCTGGCGCCGGACCTCGCGGAGCAGGTCGTTCAGCCGCAGGAGGTTGCCCTCGGTGGCCTCGAGCCGGCGCTCGGCCCGCTCCCGCCGCTTGCGGAACTTCAGGATCCCGGCCGCTTCTTCGACGATCGCGCGTCGGTCCTCGGGCCGGGCGTTGAGCACCGCGTCGAGCTGGCCCTGGCCGACGATGACGTGCTGCTGCCGGCCGATGCCGGAGTCCGAGAGCAGCTCCTGGATGTCGAGCAGCCGGCAGGGTGCGCCGTTGATCTGGTACTCGGAGTCGCCCGCCCGGAAGAGCGTGCGGGTGATCGTGACCTCGCTGAACTCGATCGGCAGCAGCGCGGCCGAGTTGTCGATGCACAGTGAGACCTCGGCCCGGCCGAGCGCAGGGCGGTCCGGCGTGCCGGCGAAGATGACGTCGTCCATCTTGCCGCCGCGCAGCGTGCGCGGCCCCTGGGCGCCCAGCACCCAGGCCACCGCGTCGACCAGGTTCGACTTCCCCGAACCGTTCGGCCCGACGACCACCGTCACGCCCGGTTCGAACTCCAGGACCGTCTTGTCGGCGAACGACTTGAAGCCTCGGAGCGTCAGTGACTTGAGGAACACGTGGGCGGCTCCGGCTCGACGGTCGGCTCGATGGCGGGCACGAGCTGCAGGCGGTGGCGGTCTCCGCGGGATCGTGGCGAGAAG
>DATBBL010000162.1:0-11380 GCA_036271015.1 Acidimicrobiia bacterium | reverse complement strand
GAGGAGCGAGGTGTTGGGCGGTCCGGCCCAGGTCCAGCGCACGAGGTCCGACGACCGCACCACCGGGACGTTGATCAGGCCGAGGAAGCCCGACTCGGTCGAGAACGTGTAGTAGCAGGGCGCGGAGCCCCCGTGGCACTGGGCGGGGTCGTCGATCCGCACCGTGTAGGGATCGGGCAGGTCCTGGGCGGCGCCGTCCACCAGCACGCCGGAGGTGGGCGCGCCGCCGGGCGCCGGAGGAACGTTCATCGGTTGCCACTGCCCGCATCCCTGCGAGGTGAAGCCGTAGTCGAACGGGCTGATCAACACCGAGGCGAAGCCGTTGGTGCTGCTGCCGCTGCGGCTGGCGTCGGGGTTGCGGCCCTGGTCCATGCCGTGGAACCCACGCACGTTCGCCCACGAGCAACGCTGACCGGCCGGGAAGGTGGCGGAGTACGTGCCGGCCGCGACCTCGGACCCGACCCGGAAGTCGCCGTCACCGAACGGGGCACCGGGTTGCGCCAACGGGCGCGCGAACGGTCCCGGGTCCTGCCAGAACGGGAGGCACTGGTCGACGGTGAGGCCGACGTCGGACCCGTCGATCTGCACGTACTGGGGGCCGTTGGTGTGCGAGCTGGTGCCCGCGAGCCCCGACCCCCCGACACGTCCCCAGGAGCAGTCGGAGCCACCGGGCGAGCGCCACAGGCCGGGAGGCATCTGTTGCGAGGTCAGCGGACTCCCCACCCGGTGGACGCCGTTCCCGAAGCAGCCGGCGAGCGCGACCGAACATGCCGCCACGATCGCCACGACACGGACGACAGTTGCCGACCGCAGCCGCCTCGGACGACGCACGCGGCATGACTGCACACGGACTGTGTGCTGACCCCTCATCGCGACCTTCACCGAATCGAGGACAGACACCAACTGGTGGCACCTCGCTCACCACGGGCTGCCCGTACCCCGACGCCCCATCTCTCGGCGTCCCTCTACTCACTTCTCGACACCAGTGTGCAATACCTTTAGGTACAAACTGGGGTTTTCGTCCGAGCTGAAGCTGCTCGCGAAGAACCGACCGAACCGTCGCCCCACCGGTCCCACGGAGCAGGACGGACCCACCGCGGCGCGCTTGGTGGGCGTCCGCGCCCACTCCGCGCCCGAACCGGCGACAACGAGAGGCAGTGTTCTCGCTGTCAGGGCACAGATTCACGCGGCGGCACCACTGCCGCGAGAACCCTCGACACTCGCGGCGCCAACGCCGGGAGAAGATCCCGGACCAGGGACCGGGCCGGGGCACGGGGGGCGCGTCGTACGATGCGCCGATGTCGTACCGGGTCGTGGTGTGGGGGACCGGCAACGCGGGGAGGCCGGCGATCCGGGCGGTGGCGGCGCACGCCGACCTGGAGCTCGCGGGCGTGGTGGTGTCGAACCCAGCCAAGGTGGGTCGCGACGCCGGTGAGCTCGCGTACCTCGCGCCCCTCGGAGTGGCGGCCACCGACGACACCAGCGTCGCCTTCGCCGACGACGTCGACGCGGTGGTGTACACCGCGACTGCCGACACCCGGCCCGACGCCGCCTTCGCCGACCTCATCGCCTGCCTGGAGGCCGGGGCGAACGTGGTGTCGACGTCGTTCTATCCGTTGCTGCACCCGGCGAGCGCGCCCGCGCCGATGGTCGAGGCGGTCGAGCGGGCCAGTGCCGCCGGCGACACCTCGGTGTTCGTCTCCGGCATCGACCCCGGCTGGGCCCTCGACATCCTCCCCATCCTGGTGAGCGGCGTCTCCGCTGGGATCGAGGAGATCCGGGTGCAGGAGATCTTCAACTACGCGCTCTACGACGCACCCGACGTCGTGCGCGACGTGATCGGCTTCGGTCGGCCGATGGAGTCGACGCCGCTGATGTTGCTCGACGTCGCGCTCCAGATGGTCTGGGCCCCGATGGTCCGCATCCTGGCCGAGGCGCTCGCCGTCGAGCTCGACGGCGTGACGACGCACGTCGAGCGGCGGCCGCTCGAGCGGACGATCGACGTGCCCGGGATGGGCACCTTCGAGGCGGGGACGCAGGGCGCGTTCCGGTTCGAGGTGCAGGGCGTCATCGACGGTCGACCCCGACTCGTGGTCGAGCACGTCACCCGCATCGACGACGACTGCGCATCCGAGTGGCCCACGTCGACGGCACCCGGCGGCATCCACCGGGTGCGCATCTCCGGCCACCCGAACCTCGACGTCACCATCCACGGCACCGAACCGGGGGAGCCGGGCGCGGCCGGTGGCGGCAACGCCACCGCGGCCAACCGCATCGTGAACGCGATCCCCGCGGTGTGCGATGCGCCCGCGGGCCCGCTCAGCGTCCTGGACCTCCCGCCGATCACCGGCGCCGCGCAGCTACGCCGCTGAGGGCACCCGGAGCAACGTGCGTGCGGTCCCGCCCAGGATCGCCGTCTTCTCGGCGTCGGTGAGCGCAGAGGCCGCGATCTGGGGGAGCAGGTGGCTGATGCGCCGCCCCACCGGGTGTGAGTAGAGGTCGGTGCCGAAGACGACGCGCTCGGCGCCGAAGCGCCGGGCGAAGTCCTCGATGAAGTCGAAGTTGTAGCTGAGGCTCGTGTCGAAGACGACGTTGGGCGCGACCTCGGCGACGAAGAAGCACTGCCGCGTCGCCTCGAAGCCGCCGAACGCGTCGAGCGCGAGGATGGTGAGGTCGGGAAGCTCCCGGGCGATCGACGCCAGCTTCCACAACGCCTCCTCGGGGGTGTCGTCCATCGCGTGGATGATCGGCACCAGCGCACGCTCGCCCATCCGCTCCAGGTAGCGGACGACCCATCGGCTGTCCAGGGAGACGCCCTGGAACCGCGTGTGGAAGCTCAGCGCGACCAGTCCGAGCTCGTCGGCGACGCGGTCGATCTCGCCGAACGCGGCGGCGCCGTCGCGCGGCTCGACGATGCCGCACGCCACGGGGAACCGGTCGGGCGTGCGATCCCGGTACGCCGCGATCTCGTCGTTGACCAGCCGCGTGTCGGCGATGCCGTTCGGTCGCAGGTAGCCGTGCCCCGGGATGACGAGCGCCTGGCGGACGCCGCCCTCGTCCATGATCCGGAGCCGTTCGGCGAGCTCCCGCCGGGCGACGGCCTCCGCGTCGTCGGTCCCGGCATCGAGCTCGCCGCCCAGCGCGTCGAACGCGCGACCGACGTGGTGGTGCACGTCGAAGACGTCGAACGTCATCGTCGGTGCGCGGCGGTCAGTACCCGGCGGCGCGGTCGACGACGTTCCGCAGCGGCTCGCCGCGGGTGAACCGGCCGAGGTTGTCGGCGAAGAGTTGCAGGAGCTTCTCGGTGTAGCGGTCCTGCGCCGCCGACGAGTGGGGCGAGATCCAGATCCGGGGGGCGTCCCACAAGGGGTCGTCCGCGGGAAGCGGCTCCTGCCGGGTGACGTCGAGGATCGCCCCACCGAGGTGACCCGATCGCAGCGCGGCGATCAACGCCGGTTCGTCGACGAGCGACCCGCGGCCGACGTTGCAGAACAGCGCACCGGGCTTCATCGCCGCGAACGCGGCCTCGTCGAAGAGGTTCTCGGTCTCCTGGGTCCCCGGCGCGCTGACGACCACCGCGTCGCAGCGGGCGAGCACGTCGTGCAGATCGGCGGTGCCGCGGAGCTCGTCGACCGCCGGGTGCTCCTGACCAGGTTGGTAGCTCCGGCGCGTTCCGATGGTCGTCATGCCGAAGGCGCGGGCGCGGACCGCGACCTCGGTGCCGATCGCGCCCAACCCGATGATCCCCAGGGTGAGCCCTTCGACCAGGGTGCCGAAGCGAGGCTTCCAGTCGCGCGCGCGCTGCTGCTCGTCGATCTCGTCGAACCGCTTCCAGACTGCGAGCAACCGCCCGAACGCGAACTCCGCGATCGGCGCGGCCGCGACACCGGCGGCGTTGGTGACCACGCACCCCTCCGGGAGCTCCACGCTATCGAGATGGTCGATCCCGGCCCCGATCGCCTGCACCCAACGCAGACCGGGCGCGAGCTCGCCGATGTCCTTCGGGAGATCGAGCGCGAGCGTCGCCTCCGCGCGCGCCCACACCGCGCGCTCGGCGTCGCCGAGCTCGTCGGTGCGGTCCGGGAGGTGATGACCGAAACGCCCGAGGTACGGCTGGGCGACGATCTCCAGGGTCGGGAACCGGTCCCGCACCGGCCCGAGGAGCGGGTCGTCGACGTTCCACGGGTAGGCGACGACGACGCTCACGCGCGGACGTCCTTGAGCACGCCGGGCGCGTGGATGGGTGCCAGCGTCGACGTGAGGTACTCGGGAGCCTCGGGGGTCTCGACGAACCAACCGGTCGGGCACATCGTGAGAATCTCCACGAAGGAGAAGCCGAGCCCCGCCTCCTGGGTCTCGAGCGCGCGCCGGACCATCTTCTTGGTCCGGGCGACGTTGCCCGCGTTGTTCACCGCGCCGCGTGCGACGTAGGCGGCGCCGTCGAGCTCGGCGATCAGCGAGCTCACGCGGATCGGGAACCCGTGCTGGGCCGCGTCGCGCCCGTCGAGCGTGTTCTTCGTCCGCTGGCCGAGCGCGGTGGTGGCGGTCATGTGCCCGCCCGTCTCGCCGAACACGCCGTTGTCGAGCATGAAGCAGGTGACGTTCTCGCCGCGCGCGGCCGTGTGCAGCACCTCCTGGAGCCCCTCGTTCACCATGTCGCCGTCGCCCTGGATGGTGAGCACGAGCGTCTCGGGCTTGGCCCGCTTGACCCCGGTCGCCAGGGACGGGGCGCGGCCGTGGAGGGCTTGCAGCACCTCGATGTCGAGGTTGTTCGAGAAGGCGGTGTAGCACCCGATCCCGATCACGCCGATCGCGCGCGACACCGCGCCGATGGCCTCGATCGCCTCGAGCACCGCGCGCATGGCGATCGGCTCCCCGCATCCGGGGCAGAGGTTGTGCTCGCCGATATCGAGCAGCGTCGGCGTGAAGTCGTCGACCAGGTGGGCGCCGACCGTGGGCGCAACGTCGGTGGGGAGGTAATCGCTCATGCCAGCAGCTCCTCGATCCGCTCGCGCAGGTAGCCGCCGTCGAGGTCGGGCGCGATCCCGAACCCGGAGCCGTCGAGGCTGAGGCGACCGATGAACTCGACGGGCGTCGCGCCGGCGACGGCGAGGCGGACGTCGTCGACCATCTGGCCCTGGTTGTTCTCGTACACGCCGACGACCCGCGCGCCGGCCGCGGCCCGGGCGACGGCGTCGCTCGGGAAGGGCAGCAACGTGATCGGCCGCACGAACCCGACGCGCGCACCTTCCGCGCGGAGGCGGGCAACCGCGGCGCGGACGTACTTGGCGGGCGTGCCGAACGCGACCACGACGACGTCGGCGTCCTCGGTGTCGCGGGTCTCGACCAGTGGCGTGATGCCCGCCAACATCTCCTCGGTGCGCGCCGCGCAGCGCGCGTAGTGCTGCGCGAGGTCGTAGCCGCCGCGCTCGTTGCGCTTGGTGGTGCCGAGCGGCGACAGCAGCCGCGCCCGGCCGGTGCCACTGGTGGACCCGTCGAGGGACCAGTTGTCGGCCGGGACCGGAGGGAGGTCGAGGGGCGCGAGGGTCACCGAGGTGGACGTGTGCGCGAGGTAGTAGTCGCCGAACAGCAGGACCGGGTTGCGCCATCGCGCGGTCAGGTGGAACGCCAACTGCGTGAGCTCGGTGGCTTCGGGCACGTCCATCGGCGCCAGGACCGGCATGCGGGCGTCGCCGTGCCCGGGGCCGCGCGTGGCCTGCCAGTAGTCGCCCTGCGCACGCGCCATGTTGAGCACCACCATCGGCACCGCGGCGTAGGCGAGCTCGGCCAGCGACTCCTGCATGAGCGAGAGCCCCTGACCGGTCGATCCCGTCGCGCTGGGTGTGCCGGTGGCCGCCGCGCCCCACGCCATGCCCACCGCCTCGAGCTCGCTCTCGGCGTTCATGCACGTGCCCCCGACGCCGGGGAGCTTGGCCGCCATGTGCTCGAGCACCTCGGTGAACGGCGTCATCGGGTAGCCGCTGAAGAAACGGCATCCGGCCGCAATCATGGCGTCGGCGATCGCCTCGGAACCCTCGAGCAGCGCGGGGGTGGTCGTCGGCGTCACGACGCGTCGCCGACGCTCAGCTCGACGGGGCGGTCGTACTTGTACACCTGGAAGCAGAAGTCGGGGCAGATCCAAGCACACGCCTGGCACCCGGTGCAGCCCGGGAGCAGCCGCGGGAAGCGGTACCCGCGGGTGTTCACCTCGTGCACCGTCATCTCCAGGACGCGGGGCGGGCAGGCGTCGATGCACAGGTCGCAACCCTTGCACGCCTCGACGTCGATCACGACGGTGCCGCGGGTGAGCACCGTGCTCACGGAACCTCCTCCACTTGGCGTTCGCTACTCGCCGGGATACCCGGCTCGCTCACGCTCACGCCCGAACCTCCTCGCGCCACGCGAGCGCGATCGGCGTGGGTACGGCGTCGCGGCCGGCGGCGAGTGCGGCGACGTTGAGCGCCACGTGCTGGGTGCGGTACGACGGCAGCGACTCGGCCACCGCGGCGTCGAGCGCCTCGAACGACACCATGCCGGTCGCGGCGACGTACGCACCGAGCATCACCATCGACGCGGTCATGATGTTGCCGAGGTCGACCGCGAGGTCGGTGGCGGGGATCTCCACCACGCGCAGCTCGACCGGGTCGAACCCGCCCTCGAACACGGTGGTGTTCACCAGCACCAGGCTGCCGGGCCGCAGCTTGGCCCGCGTGGGTTCCGAGAAGTCGTGATGCATGAAGATCGCCGACCACGCGTCGGACACCGTGGGGGGCGCCTCGATGGCGCCGTCGGCGATCACCACCGTCGCCTCGGTGTTGCCACCGCGCATCATCCCGCCGTAGCTGCCGAACATCTGGACCGAGCGCCCCTCGGCGATCGCGGCCCGGGCCAGCACCTGCGCGGCGAGCTGGATGCCCTGCCCGCCGATTCCCGTGAGAACGAGCTCACGTTCCATGTGGCCCCCAGCAGGTCGGTCGCCACCGGCGCCGGTAAGAGTAGTGTTCTGACGGTAGCAGATCACTGCTCTGCCTGCATGGGAGCGATGCTTTGGTCGACGACCTCATGGGCACCCTGGCCAACCGGGCGGTCGACCGCTCGCTGGGCGACCGCCGGGCGCAGTACGCGGAGGAGATCCAGCGGGTCCTCGAGACCACGTACGACCTCATCGAGGAGTCGGGGAACGTGGATCCCTCGCTGCGCGAGATCCTCGCCGCGAGCAACCTGTCGACCCAGGCCTTCTACCGCTACTTCCAGTCGAAGGACGAGCTGTTGCTGCTGCTGCTCGACGACGGTCGCCGCCGTCTGGTCGGCTCGCTCGAACGGCGGATGAACAAGGCGACCACGCCGGCGGGCCGGGTCCGCGCCTGGATCGAAGGAGTGCTCGCCCAGGCGTCCGACACGCGCGCGGCGGGGCGGACGAGGCCCTTCCTGACCGGCCAGGACCGCCTCGCGGAGGCCTTCCCGCGTGAGCAGCAGGCATCGGTCGACCTCCTGGTGGATCTCCTCGCCGGCGCGATCGTCGCCCTGCACGGTTCGGCAAACGCGCGCGACGATGCCGTCGTCGTGTACCGCACGGTGTTCGCGACGCTGCGCGACCACCTGATCCACGGCACCCGACCCACCGCCGCCGAGACCGACCACCTCGTGCGCTTCTGCCTCGACGGGATCGGCGGCGATCGACACGAGAGGGAAACGCCATGAGTCGTGACGCGCGGGTACTCGGTCCCATGGGGGACCGGATCGTCATGGAGAACGACCGGGTGCGGATCTGGGAGATCACGATCCCGCCGGGAGCCGACAGCAACATCCACCGCCACGATCTGGACTACGTGCTCGTGATCCTCGGCGGCGACCGGATCGCCGCGGTGCAGGAGGACGACACGGGGAGCACGCTCCCGCCGTACTTCGAAGCCGACGTGGTGCCCGGCCAGGCGGTGTTCGTCGAGCGGGGCGGTGTCGAGACGGCGCGTAACGTCGGCCGCGAGCCTTATTCCGAGATCATCATCGAGCTCAAGGATTGACGACCGAAGGACTGATCACGATGGACTACCGACTGCTCGGCCGCACCGGACTACGGGTGAGCCCGCTGTGCCTCGGCACCATGAACTTCGGCATGCGCAAAGAGGGCGGCGGCGTGCAGACCGAGGAGGACGAGGGCCACCGCATCATGGACCGCGCCCTCGACCTCGGCATCAACTTCTTCGACACCGCGAACGTCTACGGCGACGGTCGCGGGCTGACCGAGTCGATCATCGGCCGCTGGTTCGCGCAGGGAGAGCGTCGGCGCGAGCGCACCGTCATCGCGACCAAGGTCTACAACTCACGCGACGCTTGGCCGAACGCGGGCCGCCTGTCGGCGCTCGCGATCCGCCAGGCGTGCGACGACAGCCTGCGCCGGCTGCAGACCGACCACATCGACCTCTACCAATTCCACCACGTCGACCGCGACACGCCGTGGGACGAGATCTGGCAGGCGATGGACGTGCTCGTCCAGCAGGGCAAGGTGCTCTACGTCGGGAGCAGCAACTTCGCCGGGTGGCACATCGTGCAGGCGAACGAAGCCGCCGCCCGCCGCCACTCGCTCGGCCTGGTCTCGGAACAGAGCCTCTACAACCTCGCCGCCCGCACCGTCGAGCTCGAGGTGCTGCCGGCGTGCGAGCGCTACGGGGTCGGTGTCATCCCGTGGAGCCCGCTCGGTGGCGGGCTGCTCGGCGGCGTGCTCGCCGACCGTGCGGCCGGCGGGCGGCGGGGGAACGCGGGCATCCAGGCCCGGGTCGAGTCACTGCGCCCACAGCTGGAGGTGTGGGAGAAGCTGTGCGCCGAGCTGGGCCACCCGCCGGCCGACGTCGCGCTGGCCTGGCTGCTCCACAACGCCGTGGTGACCGCGCCGATCATCGGTCCGCGCACCCTCGACCAGCTCGACACCGCGATGGGGGCGCTCGACGTGCGGCTCGACGACGAGATGCTCGCCCGGCTCGACGAGATCTTCCCCGGCCCCGGTGGCCCCGCGCCGGAGGCGTACGCGTGGTGAACGACCGCGAGTAGGTGAGGAGACGCGCCGGACCCCTACCCGGTCGGCACCCGTTCGGGCGCGGTCCCCGAGGTCGCCGCCGCCGGGGGTGAGCCGCCGGGCGCGGACCCGTCGGGCGCCGCGGCCACGAGGTACGTCGCGGTGATGGCGATGAGCGCCAGCATGATGGCCGGGATCGCCAGACCGGAGTCGTTCAACCCGTAGGACAGCAGGACCAGCACGGTGAGCGAGACCGCGGCGGCGCGGAGCGTCGGCACCCGGGCCACCGCGGCGGCCAACGGTCGCGGCGGCCGCCGCCAGAGGGCCACCCCGGCCGCGAGCACCACCACGATGAGCACGAGGTAGATCGTGCTGGAGAACGACGCCGCGTTCTCGCCGCTCTTCCGCTCGATCACGGTGGAGAAGCCCGAGAACCCCTCGTTGCCGACCTTCTCGAAGAACCGTCCGACATGTGTGCGCTCGTCGGAGGGCCGGAGCAGATCGAGGAACCCGACGACCAGGCCGCTCGCGAGCAGGATGCCCACCAACGTGACGACCGCCTTCACGGTGACGCGCCGTCCGAGCAGCAGCCAACCGAGCAGCGCGAACGCCGGTGCCGAGGCGAGCGTGCCGCCGAAGTCCTGCCCGAACAGGGGCGGCGTCAGCGCCACGAACGACACCGCGAGCACGACCAGCGCGCTTCGTACGCCCCAGGGCGGCGGGAGGCGCCACGCGGCGAGGGCGGCGAGGAGCACCGCGGCGGTGGAGAGCAACGCGGACGACTGGTTCCCGATGCCCGAGAAGCGGATGCCGACCGTCGCCGAGTAGCCGAACACGGAGTTGAACTCGAGATGGCCTCCCGTGTACTGGTCGATCACCAGCACGGCGAGGAACAGCGTGAGGGCGGCGAGCAGCGGATCGAGCGCGCGACGACGTCCCGCGAGCTGGCAGACCGCGGCGAAGACCACCGCGAACACCGAGAGGAAGAGCCAGAAGGCGGCCTTCCCGCCGTGCTCGCCGAGGTCGAGCACGGTCGCGGGCATCGTGGCGAGGACGAGACCGATGGCCGCGAGCGACAGCCACCGCAGCGCGGGCCGGATCCACGGGAACCTGGCGTCCAGCGAGCGGGCGACGGTGAGGAGCAGCACGCACGCGACCGCGAGCAGCATCGCCATCCACAGCACTGCTGCGGTCACCGGGTTCACGAGCTCGTCCCGGAGGAGCCCGTTCGCGTTGTCGCGTTCGAGCGTCGCACGCCGGTCGGCGGCGTCGCCGTGGCCGGTGTCGACCTGCATGGGGCGACCTTCCATCGTGGTCGGCGTCGCGATGCCCAGCAGACCGAGCACGGTGGGCGCCACGTCGGCGAGCGTGACGAACCCGGACCGGCGCGTCGTGGCCGAACGCAGAAACCCGGGATCGACGCCCGGTGCCCGCAAGCCGGCGATGGTCACCGAGCGGTCGCCCGCGGGCGGCACGGGCGCGAGCACCAGGACCGCGTCTCGTGACAGGTCCACGTGGGCGAGGAGCCTTGCGAACAGGTGGTCGCTGCTCCTGATCGCGTCGCGCCGCAACCGCTCGTTCCCCGCGCTGTTTGCAAGGGACGAGTACCGATCGGCGCGGACGAGGTCGGACGCCTCGACGACGCTCACCGAGCGGTCCGTCCACCCGTCGAGGAAGGCACGTTCGACGGCACGGTTGTCGTAGCGCACCCCGTACGGCGCCGCCGCGTCGTCGCGCAGCAGCTGCCGCCCGACGGTCCCGCGCGGCACCCGGCCGAAGCTGCCCATCAGGGCGCCGACGGCCGAGCGGAAATAGGTCGGCGCCGCCGACGTGGAGGCATCGGGCTGGGTGCCGTCGCCGTTCGCCACCACCGAGCGGTCGTATCCCGCGCTCGTGAGCTCGTCGCCCAACGCGCCGGGGTGGGCCTCGTAGAGCAAGTTGGCGTTGGCGCCGTCGATGCGCGGGATGCCGAGGTCGACCAGGCCGTCCCGGGCCGCGTCGCCCGTCCGCTGTCGGTAGGCGGCGGCCGCGTCGGCGTTCCCGAACCGCTCCGTGCTCGCCAGCCCCTCGCCGTCGGTCGCGTCGTCGCCCGCGGCGCGGGTCCCGGCGCCGATGGTGACGTACGCCGCGCCGAGCTTGGCGGGCTGTCGATCGGCCCGGGTGGCGAGGTCGGCGATGGCGGCCGAGTCCAGGAACCGCGTGAGGTTCGGCGCGTCACCGCCGTCGAGGTCACTCCACGTCAGCGTCGGCACCGAGACGATGAGAATCCGGTGAGGGTGAGGGGACGCCGCCGCGCCCGCCGACGGGGCGAGCACGATGGACGCCGCGAGCACGAGCATCGCGGTCGCGCCGACGACCAGTGATGCAGTG
>DATBBL010000161.1:0-7439 GCA_036271015.1 Acidimicrobiia bacterium | reverse complement strand
GCGCGCGCCACTGCAGGTTCAACCGACCGCTTGCTAGACCCGCGTGACGCAGTGATCGCCGCCGTCGGGGCGGCTGGTCTCGAACTGGGGTGACGTCTCGCCGTAGAGGCCGGAGAGCATCCCGCGGATCATCCCGCGGTCGAGCGCGCACACGACGTGCGGGTAGCGCTGCGCGGTCTCGCCGAACGGGCAGCACTCCGACACGATCGCCAGGCGACCGTCACGCGCCTCGGTGTGCGCAGCGAAGCCGTGGGCGGTGAGCGCGTCGGCCACCGCGGCGAGCGCGGCGCGCACCGACCGGTGGCCCTCGGTCGGGTCCATGCGGGCGGCGAGCGTCGTGCCGTACTGGAAGCCGACTTCGTCGGCCAGCGCTTCGGCCTGCGCGGTGCCGAGCGCGTCGAGCGCGCGCGCGAGGAGACCGCCGAGCAGGTCGTCGTGCTTGAGGGGGAGGGCCAGTGTGGCGTCGAGCGGACCGGCGAGGTAGCGCTTCGACGGCCGACCGGCGGCGCGCGCGGGGCCGTCGACCGCGGGCTTGGCGATCTCGACCACCAGGTAGCCGCCACCGGTGAGCTTCTCGAGGTGGTGGCGGGCGACGTTCGGGTGCAGGTCGAACTGCTCGGCCACTGCGCCGGCGGTGACGCCCGCGGCGCCGGCGTCACGGGCGAACAGGTAGATCTCACGCCGGGTCGGGTCGCCGAACGCGTTCGTGACCGCGCTCACCACCGAGTTGAACTCGTCTGCGGTGAGGGCTTCCGATTCCATCGGACGTATTCTACCTATGCCGGTAGTGGAAATCCTCTGGAGCCGCCGCATGCCCGCTGCCAAGCCGGAAGTGCTCGACGTGCAGGCCGCCCTGGCGGCGGTCGAGGAGCCCGAGCTGCGCCGATCGATCGTGGAGCTGGGGATGGTCCAGGGCGTGGCCGTCGACGGCCGCACGGCGGTGGTGGCACTGGCGGCCCCGCTCCCGGGCGACGCCCCCCGGGCCGAGCTCTCCCGCCGGGTCGTCGAGGCGGTGGGCCAGGTGCCCGGGATCGAGCGGGTCGACGTCGACGTCCGCGACATGGACGACGACGAGATCGTCGCCCTGGGCCGCCTGCTCAAGGGGATCGCCCCGCCCAACCCGCTGCAGGTGGTCGACGCCGCCGCGGCCCGGCAGCCCCCGGACCGGGTGAACCCGTTCACCGACTCCCGGACCCGGGTGCTGGCGGTGTCGTCGGGCAAGGGCGGGGTCGGCAAGTCCTCGGTCACCACCAACCTGGCGGTGGCGCTCGCCGACCGGGGCCGCCGGGTCGCCGCGGTCGACGCCGACGTGTGGGGCTTCTCCATGCCGCGGATGCTCGGCGTCGCCGCGCCGCCCGGGCTCATCGACGACGTCATCGTCCCGCCCGAGGCGAACGGGGTGCGCCTCATCTCGATGGGGTTCTTCGCCCGCGAGGACCAGGCCGTCATCTGGCGCGGCCCGATGTTGCACAAGGCGCTCGAGCAGTTCCTCACCGACGTCTACTGGGGCGAGCTCGACTACCTGATCGTCGACATGCCCCCGGGCACCGGCGACATCTCGCTGTCGATCGCGCAGTTCCTCCCCCGCGCCGAGGTGCTCGTCGTCACCACCCCGCAACCGGCCGCGCAGCGTGTGGCGCAGCGGGCAGCGGCGATGGCGGAGAAGGTCGACCTGCAGGTGATCGGCGTCATCGAGAACATGTCGTGGTTCACCGGCGACGACGGCAAGCGCTACGAGCTCTTCGGGGCCGGCGGTGGCGAGGAGCTTGCCGGCGAGCTGGACGTGCCCCTGCTCGCGCAGATCCCGCTCGTGCCCGCACTCCGCATCGGCGGCGACGTCGGCCGGCCCATCGTCGCGGTCGATCCCGAGGGTGAGGTCGGGCAGGTCTTCCGGGCTCTGGCCGAGCGCCTCGACACCGAGCTGGTGCCGAAGCGGATCTACAACCCCGAGCTCAAGCTCAACTGAGCGCGGCGAGCAGCTCCCGGCGCACGGCATCGTCGGCCCGGTAGGGGATGTAGAACGACAAGCGCGTGGCCACGCCCCATCGTTCGCGGAGTTGGCGCGCCACCGTCGGGACGTCGCCCACGGCCGCGAAGGTGCGGACGACGTCGTCGTCGATGACGTCGGCCATCTCCTTCCACTTGCCTTCCTTCGACATGCGGGTGAGCTCGGGCTGGAGATCGCCCCACCCGTGGTGCTCGAGCACGCCGCGGTAGGCGGGGGTCGACGCGTAGAACGCGATCTGCTCCTTGGTGCCGCGGATGGCGGCATCGAGCTCCTCGTCGTTCCGCCCGACGCAGGTGAACGCGGGTCCGGCGATCGTGAATCCGTCCAGGGAGCTGGCGCCACCGGCGAGGCGGCCGCGCTCCAATGCCGGGATCGTCACCTCGCGGAGGTACGACGGCGTCGTGAACGCGTGGAAGAAGAATCCGTCGCACACCTCGCCCGCGACCTCGGTCATGAGCTTCCCGACGCCGGCGAGGTACACCGGCGGTGGTCCCCACTCGTGCGCCGGCGGTGAGAAGAAGGGCGTCATCAGCGTGTGCGTGTAGAACTCGCCGCGGAAGTCGAGCTCGACGCCGTCCTGCCAGCTCGCCCAGATGGCGCGCAACGCGGCGACGAACTCGCGCATGCGGGCCGCGGGATGCGACCACGGCATGGAGAAGCGCCGCTCGATGTGTGGCTTCACCTGCGACCCGAGGCCCAGCACGAACCGCCCGCGCGAGTACCGGGCGAGGTCGAACGCGGTGTTGGCGAGCGTCATCGGCGTGCGGCCGAACGCGATCGCGATCGACGTCCCGAGGGTCACGTGCTCCGTCGCCTCCGCGGCCAGCAGCACCTGCAGGAACGGGTCGTGCTGGGTCTCGCCGGTCCAGAGCCCCGCGTAGCCCGCGGCTTCGCTGGCCGCGGCCGCCGCCTGCACGTGGTCGAAGCCGCCGCCCATCGTGCCGTCGATGAGCACGTCAGCCCCGCTCGATCAGCGCCTGCTCGATCAGCGAGGCGCGGAGCAGCGCGAGCTCACCGTCGGTGAAGCCGTGGTCGAGGAGGTAGGGCTCGAAGCCGCCGTGCTCGGCGCGCAGCCATGCGAGCACCTCGCGCATGGTCTCCGCGTCGGCGGTCATGAAGCGGTCGGCGGGGGGCCGGCCGGTGCCCTCGGCCCGCTTCTGGGCGCGGGCACGGAGCTCGTCGAGCGCCGCCGCCGTCTGCGCGTAGTCGGCGACGATCTCTTCGTCGTCGACCTGCAGCAGCCCGAGGACGGTGGCGGCGATGAGCCCGGCGCGGTCCTTCCCGGCCGCGCAGTGGAACACCAGCGGGTGGTTGGCCGGCTCGGCGATGATCTGCATCACCTCGACGAACTGAGGGCCCGCGCTCTCGAGGATGAAGCGGTAGAGGTCGACCAGCGTCATCGTCTCCCACTCGAACCCGGACTGCTCGCGCTTCGCCGGGTCGATGAGCGGCACGTGGTGGATGGTGGCGCCGGCCTCGCGCATCGGGTGGTTGGGGTACGCGTCGACCTCGGTCGCGCCGCGCAGGTCGACGACCGTGCGCACCCCGCGTTCGTCGATCAGGTGCTCGACGTCGGCCGCGTTCACGTGCGCGAGCGAATCGCTGCGGTACACGCGCCCGCTGCGCACCGGGCCGTCGGGCGTCTGGTGGCCCCCGAGGTCGCGGAAATTGACGTACCCGGAGATCGACGGGGGAGACGTGTCGGACATGAGCGGAGACTATGCCCGGTAGTCTCCGGCCCATGCACGTGCTGGTGATCGGGGGCACCGGACCGACGGGCATCCCGCTCGTCGAGGGCCTGCTCGACCGTGGCCACCGCGTCACCATCCTGCACCGCGGCACCCACGAGCGGCCGGAGACGCCCGACGCGGTCGAGCACCTGCACACCGATCCGTACGACGAGGACGCCCTGCGCGCCGCGCTGGACGGGCTGACGTTCGACGTGACGTACGCGATGTACGGACGGCTGCGCATGATCGCCGGGGTGCTGCGCGGCCGCACCGGGCGGGTGGTCTCGGTGGGCGGAGTACCGGCGTACCGCGGCTGGATGAACGCGTGGCTGTACGACCCGCCCGGCCTCCCGGTACCGGTGGGCGAGGACGCTCCGACCGTCGACGCGCCGGAGGAAGACGAGAAGGGCTTCCGGATCGTCCGCACCGAGGAGGCGGTGTTCGCGGCCCACCCCGATGCCACGCACTTCCGGTACCCCTACGTCTACGGTCCGTACCAGCTGACCCCGCGTGAATGGATCGTCGTGCGCCGCGTCCTCGACGGCCGGAAGCGCATCGTCGTCGCCGACGGCGGCCTCACGCTGCACCACCACGGCTACACCGAGAACATCGCCCACGCGCTCCTGCTCGCGCTGGAGCAGCCCGACGCCGCCGCGGGGAAGATCTTCAACATTGCCGACGAGGAGGTGCTGTCGGTGCGGCAGGTCGTCGAGATCATCGCGGCCGCGCTCGACCACCGGTTCGAGATCGTGTCGATGCCCTACGACCTCGCGGTGCCCGCCCGGCCGCTGCTGGCGCAACCGCTGCCCACCCACCGGGTGCTCGACCTCACACGGGTCCGCACCGACCTCGGGTACCACGACCGGGTGCCGGCCCGCGAGGCGCTGGCCCGCACCGCCCGCTGGCTCGTGGCCCACCCGATCCACGGTTCCACCGAGGAGTTGACGCTCACCGATCCGTTCGACTACGCGGCGGAGGACCGCCTGATCGACGCGTGGACCGCGGCCCGCGCCACCGTGCCCACCTTCGACTACGACCCGGAGCCGCGCTACGGGCTCGCGTACAGCGGCCCCGGGGGCCGGCCCCGGTCCCGGCCCGGGTTCGAGACCTGATCGGCCGCGGGTGGCCACTAGATTGCGCGCCATGGAACTTCGCATCGGTGTCGTGCACACGGCCAAGGAGCTCAATCTGGAGCTCGACGGAACCTCCGCGGAGATCGTCGCCACCATCGACAAGGCCCTGGCCGACGGCACGCCGATGATCTGGGTCATCGACTCGAAGGGTCGGCGGGTCGGCATCCCGGCGGCGCGCATCGCCTACGTCGAGATCGACGAGGACGGCGCCAACAAGCGAGTCGGGTTCGGGCGCTAGCGTCGCCCGCGACGTGGCGTGACGTGACGTGATGGGCCCGGCGCCCGCACTGCTCGATCGCCGGCTCCTGTTCTTCACCGGCAAGGGCGGTGTCGGCAAGAGCACCGTCACCGCCGCCACGGCCCTGCTCGCGGCCGAGCACGGCAAGCGCGTCCTGCTCGTCGAGGTCGACGCCAAGAACAACCTCACCGCGCTGTTCGAGCACGCGCCGGTGGGCTTCGAGCCGCGTCAGGTGCACCCGGGCATCTACGCCATGCAGATGGACACCGAGGCGTCCTTGCGCGAGTACCTCAAGGTCCAGGCCAAGGTGCCGGTGTTCGGCCGCATCGGGCCGATGGCGCGCGCGTTCGACTTCGTCGCCACCGCCGCGCCCGGGGTGAAGGAGATCCTCACCGTCGGCAAGGTGTGCTGGGAGCTGCGCGAGTCGCTCGCCGGCCGCGCCGACTGGGATCTCATCGTGGTCGACGCCGCCGCCACCGGGCACGTGATCAGTCAGCTCGACGCGCCGAGGGCGATCCAGGAGCTGGTCCAGGTGGGCCCGATCCGCAACCAGACCGGATGGATGGTCGACCTGCTGTCGGATCCGTCGCTCACCGCGCTCAACGTGGTCACGTCGCCGGAGGAGATGCCGGTCAACGAGACCATCGAGCTGGTCGCCACCGCGCGCCAGGAGCTCGACGTGCCGCTCGGGGTCGTGATCGTGAACCGGGTCCTGCCCGAGCTGTTCACCCACGCCGACGAGGTGGTGTTCGACGCGTTGCGCGAGCCGGGGCCGGAGGAGATCCTGCACGAGTGGGCCGGTCCGGGTGCGACCGCGGTGCTCGACGCCGCCCGCCTCGCCGTCTCGATGCGCCGGAGCCGATCGGTGCACCTCGCTCGCCTGCGCGAGGAGGTCGACCTGCCGTTGCTGCTGCTCCCGTACCTGTTCGTGCGCGATCACGGGCTGCGGGTCACGCGCATGGTGGCGGAGGCCCTGGGTCAGGAGCTCCTGTGACCGACGCGGCCCCGTCGCTTGCCGCGCTGCTGTCCGCCCGCGAGGTGGTCGTCTACTGCGGGTCGGGCGGGGTGGGGAAGACGTCGGTGGCGGCGGCGTCGGCGCTCACCGCGGCGGCGCGCCTCGGTGGCAAGGTGCTCGTGCTCACGATCGACCCCGCCCGGCGCCTGGCCGACGCGCTGGGGCTCGAGGCGTTCGGCAACGTGGCGCGCCGCGTCCCGCTCGACGTGTACGCCGAGCTCGGGGTCGAGCCCCGGGGTGAGCTGTGGGCGGCGATGCTCGACACCAAGCGCTCGTGGGACGAGCTGGTTCTGCGGCACGCACCCGACGAGGCGACCGCGTACCGCATCCTCGACAACCGGATGTACCACAACGTCACCAGCCGGTTCGTGCAGAGCCACGACTACATCGCGATGGAACGGCTGTACGAGCTCCACTCGAGCGGCGGCTACGACCTGATCGTCGTCGACACGCCGCCCACGCGGAACGCGATCGACTTCCTCGAGGCGCCCGCGCGCATGAGTGAGTTCTTCGGCGGCCGCCTGTTGCGCTGGCTGACGATGCCGTACCGCGTGAGCGGCGGCCGTGGCGCCCGGATGATCAACGTGGCCAGCCGGCCCTTCTACAGCCTCGCGGACCGGGTGCTCGGCAGCCAGTTCCTGCAGGACATCGCCGAGTTCTTCCTCAACTTCGAGTCCATGTACTCGGGGTTCGTCGCGCGCGCGAAGGCCGTCGAAGCGCTGCTCCACGACCGGCGCACGACGTTCGCGGTCGTCACCACCCTCGAAGGCGCGCCGCTGCGCGAAGCCGAGGTGTTCTGCGGCGAGCTGCGCGACCGCGGGTTCCACCTCGGCGCACTCGTGCTCAACAAGACGCTGCCCGACTACCTCCTGTCCGCCGACGGCGCGGCCGCCGCCATGACCCTGGAGCGCGAGTCGGAGTCGATCGCGGACGAGGCGGCCGCGGCCGACGACGAGCTCGCCGACGCCGCGCGCACCGCGCGCGTGCTGCGAACGCTCGGCGACTCGTTCCGTGACTACGAGGTGGTGGCGCGCCGAGAGGCCGAGCTGCGCGCCGAGCTGGCGCGCGTCCCCGACGTCCTGGTGCAAGTGCCCAACTTCGACCGCGACATCACCGACATCGCGGGACTGGCGCGGATCGGCGAGTGCCTGTTCGCCCGCCCGCCGGCCTCGCCGGAGGGACCGGTACGCTGACCGCGGCCGTATGACGACGTTCAACGAGTCGGCCCGCACCAAGACGGCCCTCTGGGGCGAGCAGCTCCGTCACGTGCAGCGTCTCGTCGCCTCCTGGCAGCCGCAGAGGGCCGTCTTGGTGC
>DATBBL010000160.1:0-15189 GCA_036271015.1 Acidimicrobiia bacterium | reverse complement strand
GGCCTTCATCCCGCACGCGGCGTCGCTGCGTCAGACTTTCGTCCATTGCGCAAGATTCCTAACTGCTGCCTCCCGTAGGAGTCTGGGCCGTGTCTCAGTCCCAGTGTGGCTGGACATCCTCTCAGACCAGCTACCCGTCGTCGCCTTGGTGAGCCGTTACCTCACCAACTAGCTGATAGGCCGCGAGGCCATCCCGAAGCGGAATCCATTTCTTCACCAGACCATGCGATTCGGTGAAGGTATCCGGTATTAGCACCGGTTTCCCGGTGTTGTCCCGGTCTTCGGGGCAGGTTCCTCACGTGTTACTCACCCGTTCGCCACTGTCCACCCGGGCAAGCCCGGGCTTCTCGTTCGACTTGCATGTTTTAGGCGCGCCGCCAGCGTTCGTCCTGAGCCAGGATCAAACTCTCCATCGAGACTTCGACCCCACCGGAAAACTGGTGGAGCCCGAAATCGGAGAGCCGCCGGTCCGGGTCACTTCTGCCCCGTTCCGGCAACATGCACGACGGCCCCCGAGGGGGTCTCGCCGTGCGGAATTGATGATGACGTGTCTCGCGACACGCCCGCACTGGCTTTTGGCGTCACTGTTCCGTTTTCAAGGAGCCACCACCCGACACCGGAACGCCGGGCGACCTTGAGGCCGCGCAACCGTCCCGCAAGCGCCGAGCCGACACTCACCTCTGCCTCCACCACTCCCGCGAGGGGCGGGGTCGGCAGGAGCGTCCGTGTCAATCCGACCCGAAAATGGTTCTCCGGGCGGACTGGAGATACTACGGGCTGCCTGGATGATCTGCAACTCGTCACCGCGAATTTCTGTGCTCGGCGCTAGTCTCCCCGCCCATGGGATCGAGCGGGACGAAGAAGAGCCGCAAGGGGAAGCGCCCCCAGCACCTGGCCAAGGTGGGGACGCCGACGGAGAACGCCCACACCCTGCACGCGGGCGAGCGCGACGTGGTCGGCAACTTCGGCGTCCACTCCCGGGGCTGGATCTTCTGGGTGGCCGTGGTGATCATCGCCGTCATCGCCATCGGCGGGGTGGTCACCCTCGCCCTGTTGTAGGACCGGCGACAGAGCGGGTGGACCCGGGATGACGCTCCGGATCGGCGCCGCCCGGATCGACCGGGTCGAGGAGATGCGGTTCCCCGTGCCGCTCCTGGCCCTGACCGACGACGAGGCCTTCCTCGCCCGCCGGATCGCACGACTTCCGTCGGGCTTCCTCGACTCGGAAACGAGGACGTTCCAGTTCACGTGCCAGAGCTGGCTCATCCGCGTCGACGGGCGGACGACCCTCGTCGACCCGTGCAACGGGAACGGGCGCACGGGTCGACCCCCGGTGTTCAACGACCTCGACACGCCCTACCTGGATCGTCTCGCCGCGCTCGGGACGCCTGCCGACGCGGTGGACGTCGTCGTCTGCACCCACCTCCACAACGATCACTGCGGCTGGAACACCCAGCTGGTCGACGGGCGCTGGGTCCCCACCTTCCCGAACGCGAGGTACCTGTTCGTCGACACCGAGTACGCGCGGTGGGACACCGACCGAGCCGAGCACCACGCCAACGACTTCAACGTCTCCGTGTTCGACGAGTGCGTGCGGCCGGTGGTCGAGGCCGGCCGGGCCGGCATCGTCTCGGCGCCGTACGAGATCTCGCCCAACCTCGCCATCGAACCCGCCCCGGGCCACACCGAGGGCCATTCGATGTTGCATCTCGCGTCGGAGGGGACGCACGCCTACTTCGTGGGCGACGTCCTGCACCATCCGGTCCAGGTGTTCCGGCCCGAGTTGCACCTTCCGGGCTGCGACGATCTGGCGCGGGCGGTGGCGACCCGGCGGGCGGTGTTCCGGCGAGCCGGCGACGAGCAGGCCCTGGTGTTCCCCGCGCACTTCCCGGACCCCCACCACGGCCGCATCGAGGTGGGAGGCCCCGGCGCCGGCGAGGAGTTCGTGTTCGTCGCCGGCGGTGCCGACGGCGGCTGACCGCACGCGCCGGCGCGGCCCTCAGGCTCGCAGTCGGACCCAGTTGCGCTTCCCCATCTGCAAGGTCTTCCCGTCGACCTCGGCCGGGGTGACCTCGAGGTCGGGGTCGCCGACCACCTCGCCGTCGAGGCGCACGCCGCCCTGGACGATCTTGCGCCGCCCCTCCTTGTTGGAGGGCACGGCCGTCGGGAACGCCAACGCCAGCAGGCGGGACAGCCGCACGCGGCCGTCGCGCAGCTCGGTGGCGGGGATCGCGAGCTCGGGCAGCTCCTCCGGCGCCGCGTGGTCCCGGAACACGCGGTCGAACTCGGCCTGGGCGGCGTCGCCGGCGCCCTCGCCGTGGTACAGGTCGACGACCGTCCGGGCCAGCAGCCGCTTGGCGTCGACCGGCTTGAGGGAGCCGTCGGCCAGCGCGTCGGTGACCTCGGCGATGCGATCCGGGTGCCACCCGGTGGTGAGGGTGAAGTAGCGGGGCATCAGCTCGTCGGGCAGCGAGAGGAGCTTGCCGAACTGCTGCCCCGGCGCCTCCGCGATGCCCACGAAGTTGTCGAGCGACTTCGACATCTTGTTGACGCCGTCGAGACCCTCGAGCAGCGGGGTGGTGAGCACGCACTGCCCCTCCTGGCCCTCCTGCTCCTGGAGGGTGCGGCCCATGAGGTTGTTGAACAGCTGGTCGGTGCCACCCAGCTCGACGTCGGCCTGCACCATGACCGAGTCCCACCCCTGCAGCAGCGGGTACAGGAACTCCATCACCGAGATGGCGACGCCGTCGCGGTAGCGCCGGGCGAAGTCGTCCCGTTCGAGCATCCGGGCGACGGTGGTGCGGGCGGCGAGGCGCAGCACGTCCTCGATGCCCATCGTGCCCAGCCACTCGGAGTTGCGGCGGATCTCGAGCGGATCGTCGAGGAGGATGCGGCTCGCCTGCTCCACGTAGGTGGTGGCGTACGCCTCGACCTCCTCCTTCGAGAGCCGGGGCCGGGTCGCCGACTTGCCCGAGGGGTCACCGACCTGGGCGGTGAAGTCGCCGATGATCAGGACCGCGGTGTGACCGAGCTCCTGGAACTGGCGCAGCTTGCGGAGCACGACCGCGAAGCCGAGGTGGATGTCGGACGCCGTCGGGTCGATGCCGAGCTTGATGCGCAGCGAGCGGCCGGTGCCGAGCTTGCGCCGGAAGTCGGCCTCGGTGATGACGTCGACCGCGCCGGTCCGCAGGATGCGGAGCTGCTCGTCGACGGACGCGGAGGAATCGGACATGACCCCGAGCACGGTACCCGCCGACCTGCACCGCAACCGGGAGACGTGGAGTCAGGGCCGACTCAGGTTCGGGTCGCCGGGAACGGTGAAGCGCCACGGGTGCTCGTCGCCCCGACCGAGCGCGAGCCCGATGCGCAGCGACACGCCCGGGGCGTCCGGTGGCGCGACGCCGTCGTCGAGGATGCGGACGTCACCGCGGATGACGTCGTTGCCGTTGTCGACGCCGGTGATGCCGAACGCCTGACACAGCCGGGCCGGGCCGGCCAGGAGGTCGCGGTCGCGCCGCGCCTTCACCCGCCGCTCCCGCATCACCTCGATGCCCTCGACCGGCGCCGCCGCCCGCAGGAGCACCGCCGCCGCGTCGCCGTGCTTCAGCCCGACGACGTTGGCGCACCAGTGCATCCCGTAGGTGAAGTACACGTACAGGTGGCCGGGCGGTCCGAACATCACCCGGGTGCGCGGCGTCATGCCCCGGAACGCATGGCTGCCCGCGTCGTCGGACCCGCGGTACGCCTCGACCTCGACGAGGCGCGCCGCCACGCGGCGGCCGTCGGCCGTCCGGCGGACCAGGAGCTTGTTGAGCAGCTCGGGCGCCAGCGCCAGCGAATCGCGCGCGTAGAACGAGCGCGGCAGGACGCGCCCGCGGCTCACGCGGGCAGCTGCAGCCAGCGCGCCTGCTCGTCGAGCCGCGCCCGCGCCTTCACGAACTGCTCCTCGACCGAACCGGGCCCGGCGCCGCCCGGTGTCGTGCGCCGCCGCACCGCCGCCCCCGGTTCCAGGAGCGCGAGGGCCTCGGGCCCGAGGTCGGGCTCGGTCAGCACCATCTCGTCGAGCGGCACCCCGCGCTCCGCCGACTGGCGCACGAGCGCGCCCACGCGGGCGTGCGCGTCGCGGAACGGCACGCCCCGTTGGACCAGCCACTCGGCGAGGTCGACGGCCGCCGCGTGCTGCCCGTCGGCCGCGGCCTGCATACGCGCCGGCACCACTTCGGCGGTGGCGAGGAGCCCGGCCATCGCCCCCAGCGCCAACCGACACTGGTCGAGCGCGTCGAACAGGGGCTCCTTGTCCTCCTGCAGGTCGCGGTTGTACGCGAGGGGGAGGCCCTTCAAGGTGGCGAGGAAGCCGGTGAGATCACCGATGAGCCGCCCCGCCTTGCCGCGGGCGAGCTCGGCGATGTCGGGGTTCTTCTTCTGCGGCAGCATCGACGAGCCCGTGCTGTACGCGTCGGCCAGGCGGAGGAAGCCGAACTCCTCGCTGGTCCACAACACGACCTCCTCGCCCAGCCGCGACAGGTGGACCTGCGTGAGCGCGGCCACGAACAGCCCCTCGGCCACGAAGTCGCGGTCCGACACCGCGTCGAGCGAGTTGTCGAAGCGGCGGGCGAACCCGAGCTCGGCCGCGGTGCTGTCGGGGTCGAGCGGGAGGCTCGAGCCCGCGAGCGCGCCGGCACCGAGCGGCGAGACGTCGGCGCGCGCGATCGCGTCACGCCACCGCTCGACGTCGCGCGCGAAGGCCCAGAAGTGCGCCAGGAAGTGGTGAGCGAGCAGCACCGGCTGGGCGCGTTGCAGGTGGGTGTAGCCGGGGAGATAGACGTCCTCCGCCGAGTGCGCGCTCGCCAGCAGCACCTCCTGCAACTGGTGGACGTGCGTCGCGACCAGGGTGCCCTCCCGGCGGAAGAACCGCCGCAAGGCGGTGGCCACCTGGTCGTTGCGGCTGCGACCGGTGTGCAGCTTGGCGCCGGCGGCGCCGGCCAGCTCGGTCACCCGCCGCTCGATGGCGGTGTGGATGTCCTCGTCGGACGGCACGAACTCGAAGCTGCCGTCGACGAGCTCGCCTTCGACGCGGTCGAGCGCGTGCAGCACCTCGTCGCGCTCGTCATCGGTGAGGATGCCGACGCGCGCCAGCATGGCGACGTGCGCGCGGGATCCCGCGAGGTCGTCGGGCGCGAGCCGCCGGTCGAACGACAGGCTCTCGGTGAACGCGAGGAGCTCGTCGGCGGGACCGTCGGCGAAGCGCCCGTGCCAGAGGGTCACGCGCCGGGCGCTTCCCCGGGACCGCCCTGCTGGCGCGCCCACGTCTCCACCGACAGGCCCCACAGGCGCACGAAGCCGGCGGAGTCCTCGTGGCGGAAGCTGTCGGCGGCGTCGTAGGTCGCGAGGTCGTAGCTGTAGAGGCCGCGGTCGGCGCGGCGACCGGTCACGAAGCAGCGACCGGGCTCGAGCCGCAGGCGCACCTCGCCGGTGACGAACTCCTGCGCGTGGCCCATGAACGCGTCGAGAGCCTCCTTCAGGGGCGAGAACCAGAGTCCGTCGTACACGAGCTCGGCGTAGCGGGGCTCGAGACGCGCCTTCTCCCGCATGAGGTCGCGCTCGAGCGTGATCGACTCGAGATCGGCGTGCGCGAGCAGCACTGCCAGCGAGCCGGGGCACTCGTAGGTCTCGCGGCTCTTGATGCCGACCCGGCGGTTCTCCACCATGTCGAGGCGGCCCCAGCCGTAGGCCCCGACGACCGCGCCGAGCTCGATCACCAGCTCGTGCAGGGGCTTCACCACGCCGTCGAGCGCGATGGGCACGCCACGCTCGAAGCGCACGACGACGTCGCGCGGCTCGGTGGGCGCGTCGGCGACGTTGCGGGTGAGCGCGTAGGCGTCGTCGGGCGGCGCGACCCAGGGGTCCTCCATCATCCCGCACTCGATGGCGCGGCCCCACAGGTTCTCGTCGATGGAGTAGGGGCTCTTCTTGGTGACGCTGATCGGGATGTGGTGCTTGGCCGCGTAGTCGATGCTGTCGTCGCGGGTGAAGCCCCAGACCCGGACCGGCGCGAGCACGTCGAGGTCGGGCGCGAGGGCGCGCACCGACACCTCGAACCGCACCTGGTCGTTGCCCTTACCGGTGCAGCCGTGCGCGACCGCGTCGGCCCCGAACTCACGCGCCGCCAGCACGAGGTGCTTGGCGATGACCGGTCGCGACAGCGCCGAGACCAGCGGGTACTTGCCTTCGTAGAGCGCGTTGGCATGGATGGCATTGACGAGGAACTCGTCGGCGAACTCGCCGCGGGCGTCGACGACCTTCGCCTCGATGGCGCCGGCGGCCAGAGCGCGGGCGCGGATCTCGTCCCACGGGTCGTCGGCCTGCTGGCCGACATCGACCGCGAGGGCGACGACCTCCGCGCCCCACTCCTCCTGGATCCACTTCACCGCCACCGACGTGTCGAGTCCGCCGGAGTACGCGAGCACCACTCGCTGGGTCATCAGCTCACACCTTCTCGATTGCCTCGCTCGCTGCGGGCCGGGATACCCGGCCCGCGGGCACTCGCTCGGCTGCTTCGCGGAGTCTTCCGTCTCATAGTCCCGCCAGGGCGGCGAGGTCGGCCGCCACCGGGCCGCCGCCGGTCGCCGACGCGCACACCAGGATGATCGTGTCGTCGCCCGCCACCGTGCCCAGGACCTCGCTGAGACCGGCCCGGTCGAGCGCGGAGGCGACCACGTGCGCGGAGCCGGGCGGCGTGCGCAGCACCACCAGGTTGCCGCTGTGCGCGACCTCCACCACGAACTCGCCCATCACCCGCCGCAGGTGGTCGTCGGGCGCGGTCCGCTCGGTCGCCAGCTCGGGGATGGCGTAGGCCATCGCCCCGCCGGGGATGCGCACCTTCACCGCCCCCAGCTCCTCGAGGTCGCGGCTGACCGTCGCCTGGGTCGCGATCACGCCGTCGGCCGCCAGCATCTCGACCAGCTGCGCCTGGCTCGAGATCGCCTGTTCCTCCAGCAGGCGGGCGATGCGATGCTGCCGTTGCGGCTTGCCCAACGTCGCCATCAAACAGGGGGGGTGCCGACGAGATGGGTGAGCACGGCCCGGGCCGCGTGCACGCGGTTGGCCGCCTGCTGCCAGACGACGCTGCGGGCGCCGTCGATCACCGTCGCCGCGACCTCCTCGCCCCGGTGGGCGGGCAGGCAGTGGAGGAACCACGCCTGCTCCCCCGCCGCCTCCATCAACGCGTCGTCGACGGTGTAGCCGGCGAAGGCGGCGAGACGGGCCGCCTGCTCCGCCTCCTGCCCCATCGAGGTCCACACGTCGGTGTAGACCGCGTCCGCGCCCGCGACCGCCTCGTGGGGATCGCTCACAAGCTCGACGGTGCCGCCGAGGTTGCGGGCCCGCTCGACCGTGAGCTCGTCGAGCTCGTACCCAGGGGGCGAGGCGACGGTGAGCTCGACGCCGCTCAGCGCGGCGCCGTACGCCAACGACGCGGTCACGTTGTTGCCGTCGCCGACGTACACCAGCCGGCGACCGTCGAGGACGCCGAACAGCTCCTGCAAGGTGAGGAAGTCGGCCACGGCCTGGGTGGGATGGGCGCGGTCGGACAGCAGGTTGACGACCGGGACGTCGACGACGGCCGCCATCTCCTCGAGCGTGGCGTGGTCGAACACCCGCGCCGCGATCACCGAGCAGAAGCCGGCGAAAGTCCGGGCCACGTCGGCGACCGACTCCCGCACCCCCAGGCCGACCTCCTCGGGCCGCACGTAGATCGGGTGACCGCCGAGCCCGACCACCGCCATCTCCGTCGACGCCCGGGTGCGCGCCGACGGCTTCTCAAACAGGAGCACCACGCCCTGGCCCGCCAGCACCTGCGGGATGCCCGACGGGTCGGCCTTGCCCTTGGCCGCGATGTCGAGGACGGCGGCGAACTCGGCCGGGGTCAGGTCGTCGACCTCGAGGAAGCGGGGCGCGCTCATGCGGGACCGCCCGCGGCGTCGAGCACCTGCGTGAGGATGGCCACCGCGAACGCGATCTCGTCGTCGGTCACGAGCAGCGACGGCGCGAACCGCAACGCCGTCGGCGTGACCGCGTTCACGACCAACCCGGCCTCGAGGCACGCGTTGGCGATCGGGCCCGCCTCGATGCCCTGGTCGAGCTCGGCGGCGATCAGCAGCCCGACGCCGCGCACGTCGGCGACGCCCGCGACGTCGAGCAGCGCCTTGGTGAGGATCTCACCGGCGCGGGCGGCGCGCCCGGGGGCGTCGACCTCCTGCATCACGTCGAGCACGGTGAGCGCGGCCCGGGCCTGCAGGGGCTGCCCGCCGAACGTGGTGGCGTGGTCGCCCGGCCGGAACGCCTCGGCCACCTCGGTGCGGGCCCAGCAGGCGCCGATCGGCACCCCGTTGCCGAGCGCCTTGGCCATGGTGACGATGTCGGGCCGCACGTCGTCGGCGTGCTGGTACCCGAACCAGCGGCCGGTGCGGCCGAGCCCGGTCTGCACCTCGTCGACGATCAGCAGCGCCTCACGCTCGTCGCACAGGGCGCGCACGCCTTCGAGGTAGCCCGGCGGTGACGGCTGCACGCCACCCTCGCCCTGCACCGGTTCGAGCATGACCGCGCACACCCGCTCGTCCATCGCCGCCGCCATCGCGTCGAGGTCGGCGAACACCACCTGACGGAACCCGACTGGGAGCGGCTGGAACGTCTCCTGCTTCTGCGGCTGCCCGGTGGCGGCGAGCGTCGTGAGGGTGCGGCCGTGGAACGACCCCCAGGCCGAGAGCACGTGGAACCGGTCGGGCCCGCCGTTGGCCTGGCCGTACCGGCGGGCGAGCTTGATCGCGCACTCGTTGGCCTCGGCGCCGGAGTTCGAGAAGAACACCTTGCCGCCCCCGCCGTGCAGCGCGTCCAGGCGCGCGGCCACCTGCGGCTGCCACTCGTTGAAGTAGAGGTTCGACACGTGCAGCAGCGTGCGGGCCTGGTCGGCGAGCGCGTCGGCGACGGCCGGGTGCGAGTGGCCGAGGGACGTCACCGCCAGGCCACCGAGGAAGTCGAGGTACTCCTTGCCCTCGCTGTCCCACAGGTGCACGCCCTCGCCGCGCACGAACGCGACCGGGAGGCGGCCGTAGGTCTGCATGCCGTGTTCGGCGTCGAGCGCCCGGATGCGGTCGAACGAGCTGGCTTCGAGGTGCGTCATGACTCGCCCACCTTGGCGTCGATCATCGTGCCGATGCCCTCACGGGTGAAGAACTCCAGCAGCAGCGCGTGCGGGATGCGACCGTCGAGGACGTGTGCACGTCGCACTCCCCCGTGCAGGGCGTCGACGCACGAGCGCAGCTTCGGGATCATGCCGCCGTCGGCCTGGCCGCTCGCGAGCAGCGCCTCGACCCCGGCGGTGTCGGTCTCGGAGATGAGGCTCGACTCGTCGGGATAGTCGGCGTAGAGGCCGGCGACGTCGGTGAGGTACACCAGCCGCTCGGCGCCGACCGCCAACGCGATCGCCCCCGCCACCGCGTCGGCGTTGATGTTGTAGGCCTGACCGAGCTCGTCGACCCCGACGGTGGCGATGACCGGGATGAGCTCCTCGTTGAGCAGCTTGAGCACGATCGCCGGGTCGATGCTGGCGACGTCACCGACGAACCCGAGCCGCTCGTCGCGCATCTCGACCGTGATGAGCCCGGCGTCCTCGCCCGACAAGCCGACCGCGTAGGAACCGTGCTGGTTGAACGCGGCGACGATCTCGCGGTTGACCTTGCCCACCAGTGCCATGCGCACGATCTCGACGCTCTCGGCGTCGGTGACGCGCAGCCCGTCGACGAACTCGGGCTCCTTGCCGAGCCGGCGCATGAGGTCGGAGATCTGGGGGCCGCCGCCGTGCACGACGACCGGGTTCATGCCGACCAGCCGCATGAGCACGACGTCCTGCGCGAACAGGTCGGCGAGTGCGGGGTCCTCCATCGCGTGGCCGCCGTACTTGATCACGACGGTGCGGCCGGTGAACTCGCGGATGTACGGCAGCGCCTCCGCCAGGATCTCTGCTTTCTTCATCACGCCGGCGTCGATCACGACGTGCCCATGTTCTCGTCGACGTATGCGTGCGTGAGGTCGGTGAAGAGCATCGTCGCGTCGCTGTCGCCGTTCCCGAGGTCGCAGGTGATCGCGAGGTCGCGCTGTTCCATCGCGGCCGCCACCGCAGCCGCGTCGTGCGGCGCGGCGATCCCGTCACGGCACACGACGACACCGTCGTACGCGATCTCGACCCGCTCGGGATCGAACACCGCGCCGCTCACGCCCAGCTCGGAGATGATCCGGCCCCAGTACGGGTCCTTGCCGTAGAGCGAGCACTGCACGAGCTGGCTGCTGGCGACGGTGCGCGCCGCCTGCCGTGCCTCGGCCGCGTCGCGGGCACCGCGCACGATGAGGGTGACGCATTTGGTCGCGCCCTCGGCGTCGGTCGCCATCTGGTGGGCGAGGTCGGCGCACGCCGCGGTCAGGGCCTCGACGAAGCCGTCGTAGGCGGAGCCCGACGTCGTCGTGATCGGCTCGTTGCCGGCCTCGCCGTTGGCGAGCACGAGCACGGTGTCGTTGGTGCTCTGGCAGGCGTCGACGACCAGCGCGTTGAAGCTGGTGTCGACCGCGGTCTGGAGCGCGCGGTGGAGCGGCGCGGCGGCGATCGCGACGTCGGTGGTGAGCACCGCGAGCATGGTCGCCATCGAGGGCGCCAGCATCGCGGCACCCTTGGCCATGCCGGCGACGGTCGCGGTCCCCGCGGTCCCGAGGTCGACCGCCTGGTCGGTGAGCTTGCGGACGGTGTCGGTGGTGAGCAGCGCATCGGCCGCCGCGAGGCCGCCGGGGGCGTCGGCGGTCAACTGCGCCCCCAGCTTCGGGATGCCGGATTCGACCGGGTCCATGGGCACGGGGATGCCGATGAGACCGGTCTGGCCCACGAGCACGTCGGTGGTCCCGCACCCGACGGCCTGGGCGGTGAGCTCGCACATGCGAAGCGCGTCGGCCCGCCCCTGCTCCCCCGTGGCCGCGTTGGCGTTGCCGGAGCTGAGCACCACCGCGGCGGCGCGGCCGTCGGCCAGGTGCCGGCGGCTGATCTGGACCGGCGCCGCCGCGACCCGGTTGCCGGTGAACACGCCGGCGGCGGTGACGGGGGCGCCGTCGGTGGTCGCGACGATGGCGAGGTCGGGCGCGCCCGACGCCTTGATGCCGGACGCCAACCCGCTCGCCCGGAAGCCGTGGACCGCGGTCACGCTCATGGCATGAGCCCGATCGTGGGCAGGGCGGTGGTCTCGGGCAGGCCGAGCACGAGGTTGGCGTTCTGCAGCGCCTGGCCCGACGCGCCCTTCACCAGGTTGTCGAGCGCGCCGATGGCGAGCACGGTGCCCGTGCGCTCGTCGTAGCGGACGGTGAGGTGCACCGAGTTCGACCCGAGCGTGGCCTTGGTGGCCGGTGAGCCGGCGGTGACGTGGACGAACGGCTCGGCGGCGTAGAAGTCACGGTAGCCGGCGAGGAGGCCGTCGGTGCTCAGGCTCACGCCCGGCACCGGTCGCGCGTAACAGGTGGCGAGGATGCCGCGGCTCATCGGGACCAGGTGGGGCGTGAACAACACCTGCACCGCTTCGCCGGCGACGTGCGCCAGCGCCAGCTCCATCTCCGCGGTGTGACGGTGCGTGAGCAGCCCGTAGGCGTTGACGTTGTCGCTGACCTCCGCGAACAGACTGGTCGCCTTCAGGCCGCGGCCTGCGCCCGACACCCCCGAGACCGCGTCGACCACGATGCCGGCCGGCTCCACCAGCCCGGCGGCCAGCAGCGGCGCCAGCGCCAACGACGCCGTCGTCGGGTAGCAGCCCGGGGACGCGACGTGCCGCGCCCCGACGATCTCGTCGCGGTAGAGCTCGGGCAGGCCGAAGGCGAAGCGCTCGAGCAGGTCGGGCGCGGAGTGCCGTTCGCCGTACCACTGCTCGTAGTCGGCGATCGGGAGCCGGAAGTCGGCGCCGAGGTCGACCACGTGGCCGACGGTGTCGACCAGGTCACCGGCGAGCGCCTGGGACTGGCCGTGCGGCAGGCACAGGAACGCCAGGTCGAGGCCGGCGAGGTCGGTCGGGGCCACCTGCTCGTAGGTCATTCCCTCGTAGGCGGCGGCCAGCGACGGGTAGAGGTCGCCGACCGCGGCGCCCGCGTTGGCGTCCGCGGTGACCAGGGAGACCTCGATCTCGGGATGGTCGGCGAGGAGGCGGAGGAGCTCTGCTCCCGTGTACCCCGATCCCCCGACGACGGCCGCTCGATACGCCATCGCGGCAGTATACACACCACTGCATATCTATGCGAGCTCGAATCTCCAGCCGGCCGCCGCCGGTCCTGACGGCTTCGGGGCGAAACCGTCCAGCGCCCGGGGGACGGGCGCGTAGGTTGAGCGGCTCGCGTACCGGCCGCCGACACCGGCAGGCCGCAGGACGGTGGGAGGTCCCAGCGTGACCACGGAAGCCACGCGCGCGCCCGAATCGATGCCGGCGGTGCTGGCCGAAGGGCTGGTCAAACGGTTCGGGACGACCGAGGCACTGCGCGGGGTCGATCTCAGCGTGGAGCGGGCGACCGTCCTCGGGGTGCTCGGACCAAACGGCGCCGGGAAGACCACCGCGGTGCGCATCCTCACCACGCTGCTGCGACCCGACGGGGGCCGCGCGTTCATCGACGGGATCGATGTCGTCGCCGATCCCCGGCGCGCCCGCGCCCGCATCGGCCTCACCGGGCAGTACGCGGCGGTCGACGAGCGCCTCACCGGGCTCGAGAACCTCGAGCACGTCGGCCGCCTCTTCCACCAGCGCCGGAAGGACGCACGCGGGCGCGCCGGCGAGCTGCTCGAGCGCTTCGACCTCTCCGACGCGGCCGACCGCGCCGCGAGCACGTACTCCGGGGGCATGCGCCGGCGGCTCGACATCGCCATGAGCTTGATCGGGCGGCCGTCGGTGCTGTTCCTCGACGAGCCGACGACGGGTCTCGACCCGCGCAGCCGCCTCGCGATGTGGGATCTCATCGAGGAGCTGGTCGCCGCGGGCACGACGACGCTGCTGACCACGCAGTACCTCGACGAGGCCGACCGGCTCGCCCACGACATCGCGGTGATCGACCACGGCCTGGTGATCGAGCGGGGGACGCCGACCGAGTTGAAGAGCCGGGTCGGCGGCGAGCAGATCGTGGTGCTGGCGGCGCGGGCGTCGGACGCACCGCGGGTGATGGAGGGCCTCGCCCACTTCGCGTGTGGCGAGCCGCACGTGGAGGACGGCGGCACGAAGATCGTCGTCCCGGTGCAGCAGGTCCACGGCCTGGTGCCGCAGGCGGTGCGGCAGCTCGACGAGCTCGGCGTGGAGGTCGAGGACGTCGGCGTGCGGGAGTCGTCGCTCGACGACGTGTTCTTCGCGCTGACCGGCCGCGGCCTCGAAGCCGACGAGGACGCTGACGACGAGGCGACCGACGACGTGAAGGTGGCCTCGTGACCGCGACTCCCCTGCCCCTCACCGACGCGATCGCCGATCCGCCCTCCGGGCCGAGCTGGCTCCTGCGCGACAGCTGGACAGAAGCCACCCGCCACCTGCGGGCCTTGCCGCGCAACCCGGAGCTCCTGGTGTTCGCGGTCCTCCAGCCGATCATGTTCGTGGTGCTGTTCGTGTACGTCTTCGGCGGCTCGATCAGCGTGCCCGGCTACAGCAACTACAAGCAGTTCGTCATCCCCGGGATCTTCGCCCAGACCGTGCTGTTCGGCTCGATCTACACCGGCCTGGGCATCGCCGAGGACCTGAGCAAGGGCTTCATCGACCGACTGCGCTCGCTCCCGATGTACCCGTCGGCGTACCTGATCGGCCGCACGATGAGCGACGTGGTGCGCAACGCCATCTCGTTCGCAGTGATGCTCGGCGTCGCGTTCATCATCGGGTTCCGCTTCGAGGGCTCCCTCGCCGAAGCCGCGGTGGCGACGTTGCTGCTGTTCCTGTTCGCGTACGCGTTCAGTTGGATCCAGGCCTACACCGGCCTGGTCGCCGGTTCCGCAGAGGCGGTGAACTCGATCGCGTTCCTCTGGATGTTCGTGGCGACGTTCATCTCGTCGGCGTTCGTGTCACCGGAGAACATGCCGGACTGGCTGCAGCCGATCGCCGAGCACAACCCGGTGACCTACGTGACCGACGCCAGCCGCGCGCTCTACAACGGTCGCGACGCGGGCTCCGACCCGTGGATCGCGCTGGCCTGGGCGATCGGCATCACCGTCGTGTTCGCCACCCTCTCGGTCCGGAAGTACCGCTCGACCACCAGCCACTGACGCCGCGTTTCCGGCCGATAAGTGTCACACCCCTGTGGTGTGATCGTTGCATGTTCGACGTGGTCGATCATCTCGATGACCTGCGGTGCTGGCCGACGGATCGGTTGCTGTCCCGTCGCGACGAGTTGATCGGGGTGCAGCGTCAGGCGCGGGTCGAGGAGTTGGCGATCGTGCGGGTGCTCGACGAGCGGGGACGGATCGATCCGACCGTGGACGATCACGGCGAGTCGGCGCGCACGGTGCGCGACATGGTGGAGACGGCGCGGCGACTGGAGTCGTTGCCCGAGATCGCGGCCGCGGCGCACGAGGGGGCGTTGAGTCCGGAGCAGTTGAGCGCGGTCACCAGGTTCGCCGACGAAGCGACCGACGCCGAGTGGGCCCGGCGGGCGCCGAACGTGGCGCCCTCGGAGTTGGCCCGGATGGCGCGCAACGCGGTGAAGCCGTCGACCGCCGACAGCCGGGCCCGGTACGAGGCGCGCAGCCTGCGGATGTGGTGGACGCCCGACAAGGGGATGTTGCATCTCCACGGCCAGCTACCCGATGTGCTGGGCGCGACGTTCGAGGCGACCATCCAGCAGCTCACCGAGCAGGCCAAGCCGGCGAAGGGTCAGGTGTGGGACCGCTTCGAGCACCGAGCCGCCGACGCCCTGGTGCAGCTGTGCGAGCAGCCCGAGGCGGGCGACGAGACCCCGACCCTGGCGCCCCGCCCGGTGGTGCAGACACTGATCCCCCTGTCGGGACCGGCCGAGATCGCCGGGGTCCCCATCGCCGACTCGCGGCTGGAACAGCTGCGGGCCAACGCCAGCATCGAACCGGTGCTGGTCGACGACGACGGCACCCCGCTCGCGATCGGGAAACGCTTCAGCGTGTTGTCCCCCAAGATCGTG
>DATBBL010000159.1:0-11699 GCA_036271015.1 Acidimicrobiia bacterium | reverse complement strand
CTCGCCGATCACGAAGAACAGGAAGATCTGCAGCACGATGCCGAGGACCACGCCCCACACACCGGCGGTGCCTTCGAGCAGGACACCGATGAGCGTGGCGACGGTGAGCTGCGCGATCAGGACCATGAGCAGCACGACGTTGAGCGTCTGCTCGGGCCGTCCCAGCATCTCCGCCAGTCGCGCCGCCCGCCGGTCGCCGTCCTCGGCCAACGCGATCGCCCGGATGCGGCTCATCCGCACGAACGCGGTCTCGGCGGCGGCGAAGAAGATCGAGAGGACGAAGAGCACCACGACCACGGCGATGATCACCCAGTCGGCACCGCCCATCTGACCGGCCTTCAGCTCTCGAGCTGCCGGAAGCGATCCAGCAGCTCACGTTCACGGCGTTGCATCGAAGCCGCCTCGTGGTCGTCGGTGTGGTCGTAGTTCAACAGGTGCAGCACCCCGTGCACGACGAGGAGCGCGAGCTCGTCGTCGAGCGTGCCGGCGTGTGCGGGCGCCTGGCGGGCGGCGACGGTCGGGCACACGACGACGTCGCCGAGCACGACCGGCGGGTCGACCGGCTCCGTCGACGTCCCCGGCCCGCGGCCCCCGACGTCGGGTTGGCGCCCGCTCGGCACGTGGTCGTCGTCGATCGGGAAGGCGAGGACGTCGGTGGGACCGTCGCCCCCGAGGAACCGGCCGTTGAGGTCGGTGATGGCCTCCTCGTCGACGAAGATCAGCGACACCTCCGCGTCGGCCGGGGCGCGTTCCTCCGCCAGCACGAGGCGCGTGAGGCGCAACCACCGCGGGAGGTCGACCTCGACGGTCGACTGCTCGTCCGATGCGAACACGGACATCGGCGTCAGTCGCTCGCCCGCTCGTACGCGTTGACGATGTCCTGCACGATCTTGTGACGGACGACGTCGTGGGCGTCGAGCTCCACGAAGGCGAGGTCGGGGATGCCGTCGAGGATGTCGCGCACCGCGAGGAGGCCGCTGCGGCCGCGACCTTCGGGGAGGTCGATCTGGGTGACGTCGCCGGTGACGACGACCTTGGATCCGAAGCCGAGCCGGGTGAGGAACATCTTCATCTGCTCGGGGGTGGTGTTCTGCGCCTCGTCGAGGATGATGAACGAGTCGTTGAGCGTGCGGCCACGCATGAACGCGAGCGGCGCCACCTCGATCGTGCCGCGCTCCATCAGGCGGCTGACCACCTCGGGCTCGAGCATGTCGTAGAGCGCGTCGTAGAGCGGCCGGAGGTACGGGTCGACCTTGGCCAGGATGTCGCCGGGGAGGAACCCGAGCCGCTCGCCCGCCTCGACGGCCGGGCGGGTGAGGATGATGCGGTTGATCTCCTTGGCCTGCAGCGCCTGCACCGCGAGCGCCACCGCGAGGTAGCTCTTGCCCGTCCCCGCCGGGCCGATGCCGAAGGTGACGGTGTGGTTGCGCACCGCGTCGACGTAGCGCTTCTGTCCCGCGGTCTTCGGTCGCACCGGCTTGCGCCCGCGCAGCACCTCGGTGGTGAGCACGTCGGTGGGCCGTTGGTCGGCCTTCAACATCTGGATGCTCCGGCCGACCCCGTCGCGGTCGAGCACGTGGCCGGCCTCGAGCAGCGCGACCATCTCCTCGAACAGGCGGCCGACCCGCTCCGCCTCGGCTTCGTCACCGCGGATGGTGATCTCGTTGCCCCGCACGTGGATCGTGACCGGGAACGCGTCCTGGACCAGGCGCAGCAATTCGTCGCGCTGGCCGAGCAGGCCCACCATGAGGTGGTTGCCCGGAACGAGGATCTTGACCTGGGTCGGCGACGGTGCTGGCACGTCGGGACGAGCGTAGCCGGGGACCTAGCGCGGTCGGTACGACGTCGCGCGCGTCGCGTGCGGTGTCGCAGCGACCAGTGGTCGGTCGGTCAGGCGGAGACCGTCGCGCGCAGGCCGAGCTCGTCGAGCCGGCTGCCGAGGTCTTCGGGGCTGCGCCCCATCACCGCGGCGAGGACGCGCAGGTCGTCGCTGCGGATGGTGAGCATCTGCCCGTTGAAGTCCTGGCGCTGCAGCTGGATGGTCGCCGCGTACCGGGCGATCACCGCCGCGTCGTCGTCGTCGATCTCGTGCAGCCGGACGAGGTCGATGGTGAAGCCGTCGCCGAGCGCCCCGATCGGATCGGTGAGGTCGATCTCGAGGTCGTGCCCGCCGCGGGGCAGCAGCTGATCGGGCGGCACCCGGTACAGCTCGGCCAACCGGAGGAGCCGGGGCACGGAGATGGCCCGTTCGCCCCGCTCGTAGGCGCCGAGGACCGACGCCTTGAACTCCTGGTCCGATCGCGCCTCGACGTCGTGGAGCGACAGGCCCTTCTGGCGGCGGATCGCACGCAGCCGCTCGCCGACCTGCCGTCCGTCCATGCGTTCCATCATGTCCCCAGCCACGCGTCCCTCGCCCCCTTCTCGCCCAGGCGACCATATCACTGAGTGACGCCCGTCACCACTCTCTGCGGTCAGAATTCACGGGGAGGCGGAAAACGTACGCCGGGCGTGCAACGCGGCGCACGCCGCGATCGCCGCAGTCTCCGCGCGGAGGACGAACGGGCCCAGCCCCAGCCGGGGGGCCGGACCCATTGCCGTCAGCTCGTCCGGGGCGAATCCGCCTTCGGGACCGATCGCCACCACCCACTCTCCCTGCCGGGGCGCCGGTAGGGAGGCGGCGTCGCCGCCGTCGACCGCCGCCACCACGAGGCCCGGGAGCCCCGCCAGCTCCGCCACCCGGATCGGGCCCTCCACGACCGGCACCCGCGCCCGGCGGGACTGGGCGCCGGCTTCGCGGGCGACCCGCTGCAGCCGGTCGACCACCGCCGCCGCCTTGGTGTCGTCCCACCGGACGACCGAGCGCGCCGCCTCGACGAGCAGCACGCGGTCGGCGCCGAGCTCGGTCAGCTTCTGGACCACGAGCTCGGGTTTCTCGCCCTTGGTCAGCGAGCAGGCGACGGTGAGTCGCGGAAGCAGGAGGGGCTCGTGCGCGAGGGGCGCGACCGCCTGCAGCTCGACCCGTCCCCGCTCCGAGGTGGCGACGGCGAAGACACGCCAGCGCCCGTAGCCGTCGGCCGCGGTGATCGTCTCACCCGCGCGCACGCGGCGCGCCCGCTGCAGGTGATGACCGTCGTCGCCGTCGATGGTGATGTGGTCGTCGAGCCGGTCGACGTAGACGTGCGCGGTGGCGGCGACCTGGGCCGGCGTGGCGGCGATGGGTGCCTACTGGAACGCGGACTTGAGCCGGGAGAAGACGCCCTTCTCCTGCGGCGCGGCGACTTCCTCGCCGCGCACCCCGGCCAACGACCGCACCAGCTCGTCCTCCTCGGCCGAGAGCCGGGTGGGGATCTCGACGTCGACGCGCACGAGAAGATCACCGCGGCCCCGGCCCCGCAGCGCGGGAACGCCCCGGCCCTTGAGGCGGAAGACGTGACCCGGTTGCGTGCCCGGCGGCACGATGAGCTCCTCCAACCCCTCGAGGGTGTCGACGTCGAGGTGCGTGCCGAGAGTGGCCTGGGTGAACGCGATGGTCCGCACGTGCAGCAGGTCCTCGCCCTGGCGCTCGAAGCGCGGGTCGGGGGCGACGCGGACGGTGACGTAGAGGTCGCCGGGCACACCACCGCGGGGTGCGGCCGGACCGCGTCCGGTGAGGCGCAGCCGCTGGCCGTCGTCGACGCCACCGGGGACCTCGACGTCGATCGAACGCGACGCCCGGACCCGCCCGTCGCCCCGACACTCCCTGCACGGCGACGGGATGCGGCTCCCGGTCGCGCTGCAGGCGACGCAGGGCGCGGCGGTGACGATCTGACCGAGGATCGAACGGCGCACCTCGCGCACCTCGCCCGCGCCGCCGCACACCTCGCAACGCGCCGGGTGGGTGCCGGGCTCACAGCCCGAGCCCTCGCAGCGCTCGCAGGACACGGGCAGGCGGACGTCGACGGTCGCGGTGGTCCCGAACGCGGCCTGACCGAGATCGAGGTGGACGACCGCCTCGGCGTCGGGCGCGCGCGGCGGCCCCGCCTGGGTGCGACCGTTGCCGAACGGGTCTCCCCCGAAGAACGCGTCGAAGATGTCGCCGAACCCGAACGCGTCGCCGCCCGGCGCGCCCGCGCCCGCACCGGCGCGGGCGCCGTCGTCGCCGAACACGTCGTACCGACGCCGGCGCTCCGGGTCCTTCAACGTCTCGTAGGCGACGTTGATCTCCTTGAACTTCGCTTCGGCGTCGGGGTCGGGATTGCTGTCCGGGTGGTACTGGCGCGCCAACGCGCGGTAGGCGCGCTTGATCTCGTCGTCGTTGGCGTTGCGGGCGACGCCCAGGACCTCGTAGTGGTCAGCCATGGCCGCGGCTTCCTTCAGCAAGTGGCCGGTTCACGAGAGGACGTCTCCGAGTTGCTGCGAGATGGCCTCCACCGCGGCGAGCGCCTGGCGGTAGTCCATGCGGGTGGGCCCGAGCACCCCCACCGTACCGGCGACCTCGCCGTCGACGCGGTAGGGCGCCACGACGATGGAGCAGTCGCGCAGCTCGTCGATCGGGTTCTCGGAGCCGATGCGGACGGTGGGTCCCTGGTCGAGCAGGTCGTGGACCAACGAGACCACCTCGACCTGGCGCTCCAGGAGCTCGAGCAGGCGGGCCGCGCTGGTGGAGGTCGGGAAGGCCTCCTGGTCGGCTGCGAGCCGGCTGGCGCCGCCCACGTACAGGGGTTCCACGAGCTCCTGCTGCGAGCGGGCGGCGAGGGCGTCCCTCGCCTCCGCGGCCAGCGAGTCGGCGTCGGGGCCGGCTTGCGACCGCAGCGCGGGCAGGGCGGTCCAGCGGGAGCCGGCCAGCTGGGTGTCGAGCAGTGCGCCGGCGGTGGCGATCGAGGCGTCATCGAGGTCCTCGGGCACGTGGAGGATGCACTTCTCCACGCTGCCGTTCGACAGGATGGCCAGCGCCATCACCAGCGACGGCTGCAGGCTGATCAGCTGCACGCTGCGCACCGAGGCCGAGGTCTCCGAGTGCGGGCCCACGACCATCGCGGTGTGGGTGCTCACCCGGGCGAGGAGGTGGCTCGTCTCGTGCAGGAGGTCCTCGAGCACCTGGTGCGCCGACTGGAAGAGGGTGAAGAAGTCGGCGACGACCCGACGCTGGGCGGGTGCCAGCCCCGGCTGCCCTTCGAAGTTGTCGACGAAGAACCGGTACCCACGGTCGGTCGGGATGCGGCCGGCCGAGGTGTGGGGCTGCACGAGATAGCCCTCGCGCTCGAGGACGGTCATGTCGTTGCGGACGGTGGCGCTCGACACCCCGAGGCCCCGCGAGCGCGCGACCGTCTGCGACCCCACCGGCTGCGCGGTGGAGATGTGCTCCTCCACGATGGCCCGGAGGATCGCGGCCTTGCGCTCGTCGAGCTCCATTGGCACTCGATTCTACCGAGTGCCAGCCGGGAGGACCCGGCCCTCGAGTGCCACCAGGAGCCGGGCGGCCACCTCGTTGCCGAGGAGCCGGCCCCGGCGCGTGAGGACGGCCCGTTCCCCATCCGGGGCCAGGAGACCGACGTCGACGAGCTCGTCGATGCACGCGACCATGGGATCAGGATCGGCCGCGGGGCCCGGAAGCTTGATCCCACGGGCGGTGCGCAACGCCAGGACCATCGTCTCCGCCCCGCGGGCGGCGGCGTCGAGGGTCTCGCTCCCGGCCTCGGTCGACGTGCCCGCCCGGACCGCGGCGACGTAGCGCTCGGGCGTGCGCACGTTCCACCACCGCCGTCCGCCGGTGTGGCCGTGGGCGGCACAGCCGATGGCGGCGTAGTCACCGCCCTCCCAGTAGAGGAGGTTGTGGCGGCACTCGTCGCCCGGGCGGGCCCAGTTCGAGATCTCGTACCAGTCGAGGCCCGCGGCGGCGAAGCGGTCGTCGGCGAGCTCGTACTTCAGGGCCTGGTCGTCGTCGTCGGGTCCGGGGCGCCGGCCCGCGGCGACCGCCCGGCCGAGCGGGGTGCCCGGCTCGACGGTCAACGCGTACGCGCTCACGTGCCCCGGCGCCAGCGCCAGGGCGGCGTCGAGGGTCGCTTCCCAGTCGGCGACGCGCTCGCCGGGGGTGCCGTAGATGAGGTCGAGGTTCAGGCGCTCGATGCCGGCGGCACGCGCCCGGTCGACGGCGCGGGCCACGTTGTCGGGATCGTGCGTACGGCCCAGCGCGGCGAGCACGTGCGTGCGCATCGACTGCACGCCCAACGACACGCGGTTCACCCCCGCGGCACGGTACGCGCGCAGCTTCGCGAGGTCGACGGAGTCGGGGTTGCACTCGACCGTCACCTCGGCGTCGGCTGCCCGCGGGATCGCGTCGAGGATCCGGGTGAGCGCGGCGGCGTCGAGCAACGACGGCGTCCCGCCGCCGAAGAACACGCTGCTCGCGGGCGAGAGCGCCCGTCGTCCGAGATCGCGCGCGCAGGCGTCGACGTACTCGGCGGTCAGGTGGCCGCGATCGGTCCAGGTCGCGAAGTCGCAGTAGTCGCAGCGTGACGCGCAGAACGGGATGTGCACGTACACACCGAACGCCGGCTCCGTGCCCGAAACGGGAACCGACATCAGTCGTCGAGCCGGAGCGCGGCCACGAACGCCTCCTGGGGGACCTCGACGCGGCCGATCTGCTTCATCCGCTTCTTCCCCTCCTTCTGGCGGTCGAGCAGCTTCCGCTTGCGCGAGATGTCACCCCCGTAGCACTTGGCGATGACGTCCTTGCGCTTCGCCTTGACCGTCTCGCGGGCGATGATGCGGCCACCCACCGCGGCCTGGATCGGCACGTCGAACAGCTGGCGCGGGATCAGCTCGCGCAGCTTCTCGGTCATGCGCCGCCCGTAGTCGTACGCCTTGTCGCGGTGGACGATGGTCGAGAACGCGTCGACGGGCACGTTGTTGAGCAACACGTCGACCTTCGACAAGTTCGACGCCCGGTACCCCGCCGGCTCGTAGTCGAGGCTGGCGTACCCCCGGGTGCGGGACTTCAGCTGGTCGAAGAAGTCCATGACGATCTCGGCGAGCGGCAGCACGTACACGAGCTCGACCCGCTCCTCCGAGAGGTACTCCATGCGCGACATCTCGCCCCGCCGCTGCTGGCAGAGCTCCATGATCGGGCCGATGTACTCCGTCGGCGTGAGCACGGTCACGTTGACGTAGGGCTCCTCGATGCTCGCGATCTCGTTCGGCGTGGGCATCGACGAGGGGTTGTCGACGATCTCGACGCGACCGTCGACCAGCTCGAGCTGGTACTCCACATTGGGCGCGGTGGCCACCAGCGAGAGGTCGTACTCCCGCTCGAGCCGCTCGCGCACGATCTCCATGTGCAACAGGCCGAGGAAGCCGCAGCGGAACCCGAAGCCGAGCGCGCCGGACGTCTCGGGCTCGTACGTGAACGAGGAGTCGTTGAGCCGCAGCTTCTCGAGCGCCTCGCGCAGCTCGGCGTACTCGTCCCCGTCGACCGGGTAGAGACCGCAGAACACCATCGGCTTCGGGTCCCGGTACCCGGGGAGCGCCTCACCGGGGTGGGCGGCGGTGGTGACGGTCTCCCCGACGCGGGCCTGGCCGACGTCCTTGATCCCGGCGATGAGGTAGCCGACCTCGCCCGGGCCGAGCGCGCCGACCGGCGTGGGGAGCGGCAAGCGCACCCCGACCTCCTCGGCGTCGTGGTTGGCCTTCGCCTGCACGTAGCGGAGGCGGCCGCCGCTCCCGAGCGTGCCGTTGAACACGCGCACCGAGCTCACCACGCCGCGATAGGCGTCGTAGATCGAGTCGAAGATCAGGGCCTGGAGCGGCGCGTCGGCGTCGCCCTTCGGCGGCGGGATGCCGGCCACGAGTGCGTCGAGCAGCGCGGGCACGCCCTCACCGGTCTTGGCCGAGATGCGGAGGATCTCGTCGGCGGGGATCCCGAGCACGTGCTCGATCTCGCCCGCCACGCGGTCGGGCTCGGCCGCGGGCAGGTCGATCTTGTTGAGCGCGGCCACGATCGTGAGGTCGTGCTCGAGCGCCAGGTAGCAGTTGGCGAGGGTCTGGGCCTCGATCCCCTGCGACGCGTCGACGAGGAGGAGCGCACCCTCACACGCGGCCAGGCTGCGCGACACCTCGTAGCCGAAGTCGACGTGGCCGGGCGTGTCGATGAGGTGCAGGACGTGGTCCGCCCACTGGAGGCGCACGTTCTGCGCCTTGATGGTGATGCCCCGCTCCCGCTCGAGGTCCATCGAGTCGAGGTACTGGGCCCGCATGTCGCGGGGGTCGACCGCCCCGGTGAGCTCCAGGATGCGGTCGGCCAGGGTCGACTTCCCGTGGTCGACGTGGGCGACGATGCTGAAGTTGCGGAACCGATCGAGCCCGGGCACACGCTCATTCTCCACGCCCGGGAGCCGGCCCGACGAAACCCCTGGCCTGCTGCTAGCCTGATCCCTCGCTCGAACGCCCCCCCTCGACCTCGAAGACCCGGAGCACCGCACGCGCCATGGCGAACATCAAGAGCCAGATCAAGCGGAACCGCTCGAACGAACGCCGGCGGCTCCGCAACCAGGGCGTGCGCTCGGAGCTCAAGACCCGGGTGAAGCGGGCGACCCAGGAGCTCGAGGCCGGGAGCGAGGACGCCCCCGAGGCCGTCCGCCTCGCCCAGAAGCGCCTCGACAAGGCGGCGGCCAAGGGCCGGATCCACAAGAACCAAGCCGCGCGCCGCACCTCGCGTCTGATGAAGAAGGCCGGCGCCGCCTGAGCGCTGGGGCCGCCCGGTCAGACACTCAGGCAGGTGGTGACCACGGCGTGATCGGCCGCTCGGGCCGCGCGCCGTCCACGACCAGGTCGACCCGCTCGTTGAAGAACGCGATCCGGTCGACGACTTCCGACGCGTCGCGGAGCGGGTGCCGGTAGCACCACGCGAGGTGCTGCTCGTCCCCGACCGACCAGTACGACGCCTCCCCCTTGTAGGCGCAGTACGTGAGGTGATCGCTCGGCACGAACAGGTCGGTGCGCACGTCGTCGGCCGCGAAGTAGTAGCGCACCGGCAGCGGCGGCTCGAACAGCAGGTACGACGCGGTGCTCTCCGCCAACACCGTGCCCCCGAGCTCGACCCGCACGTGGCGGGAGCTGTGCAGGATGTCGACGCGATGGAACGGATCGCGGGGATGCGCGACGTTCCGCTCGTCCTCTTCGTACCACGCGTCGAACGCGGCGAAGTCGAGGAGCACGTAGTCCGCGAGGTCGCGATCGGCGGGACGGAACGCGTCCGCCACCCGATCGGAGCCGGGCGCGCGGACCCTCATGACCTCGCCGTCGGTGGTGTGGGCCGAGAACGGGACGCTGGGGTCGTACACCATCCGCTCGCCGAGATGCGACGCTCCCGGCGCCGCGACGCGGTCCGGTCGGGCCGTCTCGGTCGATGCCGCGGCGTCGATCTGCCCCGCGACGTCCTCGAGCGGCACCGCGTAGGCGGGGACGACCCGCTTCGGCTCCCACACGAGCAGCGCGCGCGTGCTGTCGACGACGGTCTGGTCTCCGATGGTCGCCCGGATCCGCTTCTCGGTCGGCTCGTGGCGCAAGGTGTCGAGCTGCGCCATCACGACGTCACGGAGACGGACGCTCATCGACGGCGACCCCCACTCCCGCTTCCACTGCGCGCGGCCAACCGGGTCAGCCGGACGACCAGCACCTCCATCACCGCCTGCTCGGGGATGCCCCGCGCCCCTTTGAGGTCGAGGTCGGCCTGGAACAGCGCGTCGAACGCCTGGCGGATCCCACCCGCGCCCAGCGCGCGGGCCTGGGTGAGCGCCTTGCGCGCCGGGTACTCCTTCACCTTCCCGCCCAGCGCCACCACCGCATCCGCGCCCGAGCGCACCGACGGGTCGTCGAGCCGGAGGATGCGGCGGTAGTACCCGTTGAGCAGGCCCATCACCTGCAGTGGGTGCATGGGCTTGGGCTGCTGCGCGCTCGACACGGTCAGGAGGCGGTGCAGCGTCTCCAGCGCCACGGCCGGGTCCCCCTCTTCGATCGCGTTCGTGAGCAGGTACGACGGCACCGCGCCCGCTTCGCCGAGGTAGGGCGTCACGTCGTCGACACCGAGGAGCACGTCGGGCGCGTACGCCGCCGCGAGCACTTCGACCAGCGCGGCGACGCGGCCCGCGTCCTCGCCGAGGTGCGACGAGATCAACTTCGCCGCGTCCGGCGAGAGGAGCAGGCCCGCGTCGTGCGCGGCGCCGATCAGGACCTTGTCCGTCTTCTCGCTCTCGGGGGCGCGCTCCTGGGCCCTCACCGCCTTGAGCTGCTTGCTCAGCGCGGCCGGGATGGTGCCGCCACCGGCGACGAAGACGAGGATGGTGGTGTCGAGCGGGTCCTCGAGGTAACGGACGATGCCGTCGACGTCGCCGGCGGTGAGCGCGCCGACGTCGCGCGCCACCACGACCCGGTGCGCGGTCATGAACGGCGGACTCCCGGCGGCGTTCAGCAGCGCGGCCACCGCCGCGTCGCGACCTTCGGCGCCGACAGGCGCGTCGGACTCGTCGCCCGGCCCGGCGCGCCCCGGGATGACGATCTCCTCGAGCGCGAGGCTGCGGTCGTCGTCGCCCAGCAGCTCGGCGACGAGCTCGTCGACGACCCGGTCGCGCAACGACGGGTCGGAGCCCTTCACCAGGTAGGTGCCGGCGCTCATCCGGTCAAGGCTCCAACAACGCTTCGATCAGGTGGCACACCGCGACCGACCCGGCGACGTCGTGGACCCGCACGATCCGGCAGCCGTGGGCGACGCCGTAGGCGACGGCCGCCAGCGAGGCCGCCCGCCGGGCGTCGAGGTCGAGGTCGAGCAGTTCGCCGAGGAAGCGCTTGTTCGACGCCGACAGCAGGAGCGGGTAGCCGAGCGCGGCCAGCGCGTCGCTCTCCCGCAACAGCACCGCGCTCTGCGAGGGGCTCTTCCCGAGGTCGAGGCCGGCGTCCAGTGCGATCTGCTCGGGCGCGAGTCCCGCGGCCTCGGCACGCGACGCGCGGTCGAGGAGGAACGCGGTGACCTCGGCCAGCAGGTCGTCGTAGTGCGGGTCGGGATCGGGCACGCGTGGTTGCAACCGGATGTGGGTCGCCACCACGGACGCACCGTGGGTGGCGGCGACGGGGAGGTAGTCGGGATCGGCGAAGCCGCTGATGTCGTTGCCGACGACCGCGCCCGCCTTGCACGCCTCGTCGAGCACCGCGGCGCGCCACGTGTCGCAGGAGATGGCGACGTCGAAGCGCTCGTGCAGCGCGGCGATGGGCGTCACGACGCGATCGAGCTCCTCCGCCTCGCCCACCTCGGGACCGGGACCGGCCTTCACGCCGCCCACATCGAGGACGTCGGCGCCGTCGTCGACGAGCACCGCGGCGCGCTGCAGGAGCGACTCGAGCTCGAACGTGGCGCCGTGGTCGTAGAACGAGTCAGGAGTGCGGTTGAGGATGCCCATCACCAGCGTGCGGGTGGTGAGGTCGTGGACCTCGTCACCGAGGCGGTACCGGGACGCGGGCATGCGTGCGGAGCCTACGCGCACGCCATCCGGCCGCCGCGAGGGCACCGAGCGCGACGACACCCCACGCGGCCCGACCGTCGACGGCGACCGGCACCCTCGACGCGAGGTCGGCCACCGCGATGAGCGCGTGGAGCAGACCGACCGTCGGCAGCTCGAGCAGGCGCGGGATCGCGGGCGACAGCGGCCGGGCCAGGCCGCCGAGCACGCCGG
>DATBBL010000158.1:0-7597 GCA_036271015.1 Acidimicrobiia bacterium | reverse complement strand
CAGCTCGCGGAGGAACGATCCCCCATAGCGGGAGTGCCACCAACGAGCCGCCATGCCACGTTTCTACCCCGTGCGGGCCCCTTCGACCACGGGCTTTCTGCGCTACTGGCGGCGGACCTGCCGCGGCGCCTGCCCCGGGTGCCAGACGTCGATGATCATCCAGTCGTCGGCGACCCGGGCCAGGGAGGCGTCGGTCAGGTCGGCGCGGAAGAGCGCCATCCCGCTCTCGGGCAGGGACTGGTCGAGCCCGTCGACGAACCGCTGCCACGTGGGCCCGTCGTCGACGACGATCGCCCGACCCCCGACCTTGGCGTCGCCGTCGACCATGGAGACGTCGGGGGCGCTGTGCAGGGAGAAGCGTGGGTCCCGGCGCAGGTCGTCGGCCTTGCGGGAGTCGGGCATCATGGCCAACCACAGCTCGCCATCGTCGAAGTGCACTTCGAGCCCGGTGAGGCGCGGGGCGCCGTCGGCCCGCAACGTGCCCAGGATCGAGTGGAGGGTGGCGGTCAACCGTCGCTGCACCGCCGCCGCCAGGTCGGGAGCTTCCTGCTCGAACCGGGTCCACGACACCACGGCGAGCAGTTTCGCAGGCGACGCGTGCACAATGGGAGGTCGTGGCGATCCGACCACCGCTCGGCGATCTCTACGAGGAGCTCGGGGTCGCGCGCGGTGCGACGCGTGACGAGATCTCCGCGGCCTACCGGACCCGGGCCAAGGAGCTCCACCCGGACGCGCGCCCCGACGACGGCACCGCGGCCGAGCGATTCGCCCGCCTGGGTGCCGCCTACCGCGTGCTCTCGAACCCGGAGGAGCGGGCGCGCTACGACGCCGCGCTCGCCCACCCGGTCGTCACCGCCCGTCGGCCACCCCCGCCCGCGCCGGCCCGGGCGGCGGCCCGAGCGGCACCGGCACCGGCCGCCACCCCGCCGAAGCCGTTCCGCCTCACCCGGCGCAACGCCCGGTGGGCCGCATGGGGTGGCGCCGGCCTGGTCGTGCTCGGCCTCGTGGTCGGCGGCTTCGTGTTCTCGTTGCAACGGCACGACGCCGAGCTCGAGGCCAACGGGGTCGCGGCGACCGCCACCGTCGTCCAGGTCAACGGTGAGCGCCGGCTCGAGTTCGAGACCGCCGCGGGTCGGGTGGTCCGCGCCACCGAGTCGGTGAAGACGGGGGAGGAGCAGCCGGCGGTCGGCAGCACGGTCAAGATCCACTACGACCGCTCCGACCCGACGAGCATCGTCACCGACGACAGCCACACCGGGCGCAACATCACGCTCTGGATCGTGGCGGTCAAGCTCGTCATCGGCGGTGCGGTCCTGGCCTGGTTCGGGCTCCGTCGCCTGCGGCGCGGCTGACCGGCGCCATCCTCTCGGTCACGGCGCCGGTCCGGCTCTCGGTGGTGGGAGGCCGATTTGTTCTCGTTGTTCGGGGGTGAGGTCGTCGAGGTGGATCTTGCGCAGGTCTCCGGGCAGGTTGGGGTTGCCGACCAGGGCGTAGGGGCCGTGGGGGACGAGGTCGGGGTGGCAGGTGCTGCACACCGCGGCCAGGTCGGAGATCTCGTCGGTGCCGCCCCAGGAGCGGGGTCGGAGGTGGTGGATCTGGAGTCGGTGGCGACGGCGGCAGATCTGGCAGCAGTGGTCGCGTAGCAGCACCGCCCGCACGATCTTGGGGGACAACACGCTGAAGCGTTTCCCGATCGCGAGCGGGGTGCCGTCGTCGTCGACCAGGACCGGTTCGATGCTGGCGTTGGCCCGCAGCTGTTCCAGCCGCGAGTCGGCGATCGGGACGCCGGCGATCTCGGCCGGGCCCGACAGAGGGATCAGCGTCTGCACCACCGGGCGGGGCGCCAACGTCGGCGTCTCGTCCTTCGTGTCGGGTTGCTCGCACAGGTGCACCAGGGCGTCGGCGGCCCGGTGCTCGAAGCGGTCCCAGGCCTGACCTTTGGCCGGCTTGGCCTGCTCGGTGAGCTGCTGGATGGTCGCTTCGAACGTCGCGCCCAGCACATCCGGCAACTGGCCGTGGAGATGCAGCATCCCTTTGTCGGGTGTCCACCACATCCGCAACGACCGCGCCTCGTACCGTTGACGCGAATCCTCGGTCGACGGCTTCACCGCGTTGCGCGCCATCCGGGCCAGCTCTACCGGAGCGGTGTTCGGCGCCCGCCGGGCCCACTCCGCATCGCTGAACTCGTCGGCCAGCTTGGTGACCGCGCTCAACTGCTCATTGCTCAGCTCACCGTCGTAAGCGACCGCCGCGATCTCGGGCAACGATTCCAGCGCCCGCGCGGTCTCGAGCTTGTCCCGCACCGTCCGGGCCGACTCGCCGGCTGCGTCGAGCGTTGGATCGACCTGCCCGCGCTCGTCGAGCACCCGCAACACCGCGAGCTCCTTCGTCCGCAACTGGCGCTGCTCCCCCACCAGCACGTCGAGCTCCCGACGCAACCGATCCGTCGGCCAGCACCGCAGCTCATCGAGATGATCGACCACGTCGAACATGCACCGATCAAATCATGGGGGTGTGACAGTTATTCGCCCGATTCGGGCGGACTCAGACCGGGTTCAGGTCGGGGTCGAGGTAGTCCTCCACGATCACCTTCGCCTCGACGAGCTCGCGGTACTCCGCGTCGTCGAGACCGATCACCTCGCGGTACACGTAGTCGTTGTCCTCGCCGAGCACCGGCGCGCCCCGCTCCCAGAGCTGGGGCACGCCCTTGAACGCGTACCCGATGTGCGGGTAGCTGCCGACGTCGCGGCTGGCGAGCGGGCGGATCCACTCGCGCGCCGCCACGTGCGGGTCGGTCGACAGCATCTCCTCGTCGAACTGCGGCCCCGCGGTCACACCGGCACGTTGCAGCGCGTGGAACGCAGCCATGACGTCCTGGCCGGTCGTCCAGTCGGTGATGGCACGGTCGAGCTCGTCGTGGTGCGCGTAGCGCCCGGCGGTCGTCGCGAAGCGACTGTCCTTCAGGAGATCCTCCCGGCCGATGCTACGGGCGAGCGCGGTCCACTCGTCGTCGTCGCGCACGCTGATCGCCAGCCAGCGCTCCTCGCCCCGGCACGGGTAGACGCCCTGCGGCGCCAGTTCGGGATCCCGGTTCCCGGTGCGCTGCGGCTCACCGCCGAGCTGCACCTCGACGAACGCGTCGCCGAGCTGGTTGAGCACGTTCTCGATCTGGGCGAGCTCGATGAGCTGACCGCGGCCGACCGCGGCCCGGTAGTGCAGCCCGGCGAGCACCGCGAACGCGCCCGCCGGCCCGGTGGCGGCGTCCATGTACATGGTCGGCGGGGTCTCGACCATCTCGATGTAGTGGTGCCCGACGAGTTGCGCGAACCCGCTGAGGCCGTCGAACTGCGCGCCGAATCCGGTGTAGTTCGCCCAGTCGCCGTTGAGGCCGGCCGCCGGGATTCGCAGCACGAGCATCTGGGGGTTGCGGTCGAGCAACTGGGACTCGTGGATCCCGATCTGGTGCAGCGTCGACGTCTTGAGGTTCTCGACGAAGACGTCGGACCGCTCGACCAGCCGCATCAGCAGCTCGCGCCCGTCCGGACGGCGCGGATCGAGCGTGCACGAAAGCTTGTTCCGGGCGATCGAGTTGTTCATCGCGTGACGGTTGTACGGCCGATCCACCGTGCCTTCCACCGGCGGCGCGTACATCGAGAGCAGACTGCCGAGCAGCATCGTCGAGGGCGGCCGCGGGAGGTAGCCCTTGGTGGTGGGCGGGAACACCGACGGGTTCTCGACCCGGATCACCTCGGCGCCGAGATCGGCCAGCAGCTGGGTGACGTAGGGACCGGACCACACCGTGGTGAAGTCGAGGACCCGGACGCCCCGCAGCGGCGCCTCCTCCGGATCGGTCATGCGCGCCGGCGCGGCCACCGGGCGCGCGCGCCGCCGCACCGCGGCCGCGCCGTCCCCGCTGGTCGGCGCCACGGGCGCGGGATGGTGGCGCTGCCAGCCACCCTCCGCGTGCCGGTACGGGGGGCCCGGCAACAGCACGGGCCCGATGGTCGGGTCGTCGCACTCGGTCCAGAACCCGCGCTGGTGCAGGTGGTCGGCCTCCAGCACCTCGGCGGGCGAGTTCACGCCGGCGAACGGCCAGCCCGCGGCCTGGGCCGCCGCGGTGCCCTCGGCCCGCGTGTGGTCGAACAACCACGGGTACAGCACGGAGTCCAGGATCTCCTTGGTCTCCGGGTTCCCGAACGCGTCGGGACGGGCGAACGCGTCGCGGAGGGTTTCGTCGCCGAGCACCGAGAGCATCTCGTCGAGCTGCTGCGGTGTCGACATCATCGACACGTAGCCGTCGGCGCACGGGAAGACCCCGGTGGGCAGCAGGGTGTCGACCGCGTTGGCCGCGAGCTGCAGTGGCTCGTGGCCCCCGTACTCCCAGCCGAGGTACCGGCACACGCGCGCGGGAATGGCGCCGAGGGCCTCGTAGGCCGCGCAGTCGACATGGGCGCCCGCACCTGACGCGCGCGCCCGCATGACGCCGGCCAGCGCGCCGAGCGCGGCCGTGTGGCCGATCGAGCAGAGGGCGACGATGCGCGGGGCCTTCACCGGCACCTCGAGCGCCCGGCCCTGGGGGAAGGTCGTCCACGACGCGACCTGCGCCACCAGGTCCGACCACCGGTACGAGGCGTACGGGCCGTTGGCCCCGAAGCCGCTGATGGTGGCGACGACCAACGACGGATGGTGCGCCCGCAGCTCGTCGCGCGAGACACCGAGCCCTCGAAGGTCGCCCGCGCCCTGGGTCTCGACGACGACGTCGGCCGACCCCAGGAGCTCCATGAGCTGCTCACGTCCGGACTCGTCGTCGGGCAACACGACCGAGCGCTTGTTCGTGTTCAGGTGGACGAACCGCTCGGGGTGCGCGCGCTGCGGATCACCCGAGGGCGGCTCGACCTTGACCACGTCGGCGCCGAGGTCGGCGAACACCTTGGCGCAATACGAACCCGCCGGTTCGGTCGAGACCTCGACGACCGCGACGTCACTGAGGAGCTGGCGCATGGTCGCCGGATGCTAGCGACCCGGCGCGCGTTGCGTCAGCCGATGCCGTAGAGGGCGATGGCGCTCTCCGACGTGATCTCCCGCTTCTGCTCGAACGTCAGACCGTCGAGCGCCTCGGCCAGCTCCTCGGTGACACCGGGGAACTTGGCGTCGGGGTGCGGGTAGTCACTCGCCCAGATGATGCGGTCCGCCCCGACCAGCGGCGACTCCGCCGTGGTGCGCAGCATCGCCTCGTCCGGGTCGAAGCTGATCCAGCACTGGCGCCGCATGTACTCCGACGGCAGCAGCGAGAGGTCGCTCACCTCCCACTGGAACTTGCGGCAGTGGTGGTCGAGTCGCTCGAGCCACGGGACCAGCCAGCCGCCGTTCGCCTCCAGGAAGATGAACTTCGCCTCCGGGAACCGCTCGCAGACCCCGCCCGCGAGCAGGTACGCGATGCAGCTCATCACGTCGACCGGGTTGGCGATGGCCTGGGTGAACAGCGTGCTCGGCCGCGCCTCGGGGTGGTCGAGCTGCTCCTGGGTGTCGATCACGCGATTCGGGTCGAAGTCGGCGGCGTAGCTCCCGTCCGGGTTCCGGGGCCGGGCCAGGCGCAGGCCGACGCACGCGCCGGGGAGATCAGGGGCGAGGAAGGGATGCAGCGCGATCGGCAGACCGGTGTCGGCCGCGGCCGCCCAGATCGGGTCGTAGACGGGGTCGTTGAACGGTCGCCAGTCGACCGCCGGGTTCGGGCGCATGAACACCGACACCATGCCCGGCAGCTCGGCCACCCGGCGGATCTCCGCCGCCACCCGGGCGACGTCGTCGGGCTCGTGCATCGGCGGGACCGCGCCGGCGCCGAACAGGCGACCTTCCCCTTCCTGCACGTGGTCGGAGCACCAGTCGTTGTACGCGCGGGCTTGCGCCTCGGCGAAGTCGATGTCGGTCTCGCTCTGGAGCCCGAGCAGCATCGTCGGGTACAGCACCGCGAGGTCGATGTGGTCCTGGTCCATGTCCTGGAGCCGCGCCTTCGCGTTCCAGGCCGCCGGACGGGTCTCGGTGTAGCGCATCTCGCCGCGGAAGGCGCGGGCCCGGTCCTCGTCGCTCGCACCCGCGACGCCCGCCGCCGACATGGTGTTGGCCGGCGACCGGTGGTTGTCGTAGACGAGCCATTCCTCGCCCGCCTCGTCGGTCTCCACGTGCCAGATCCGGTCGCGGTACTCGGCCGGCGCATACTCCGGCATCGCGGTCGGGTGCTCGAGGATGTGGCCATCGGAGTCGATGTAGCGAAGTCCCTCGTCGGTCGCCATCACCGTTCCTTTCGCTCGTCCGGGCCGGTCGGTGGCCTGCTCCGATGCTCGCACGGGGGCCACGGGACCGCAATGTCATCCGGCGCTCCCGGCGCGGTCGGCGCGCCTGGCGTCCGGGTGTGCACCCCGGCAAGAGTGACCCCGAATGGTCGCCGTCCGATCGCGGGTCCCTCGCTCGATCCTGGTGATGCGCCACCGGGACTTCGCGCTGGTCCAGGTGGGCAACGGCGTGTCGCAGCTCGGGACGTGGGGCCAGTACGTCGCACTGGGCTGGGCCATCCGGCAGCTGAGCGCATGGCCGTTCGCGGTCGCGCTCAGCCTGGTCGCCCAGTTCCTGCCGTTCCTGGTGCTGGCCCCGTTCGGCGGCGCGCTCGCCGACCGCGTGAGCCGGCGGACGGTGGTGGTGGTCGGCAACATCGTCGCGGTCGTGCCGTCCGTCGCGCTCGGCCTGCTCGTCGCCACCGGGAACCAGACCATCCCGCGCCTCCTCCTGCTCGCCGCGGCCGGCGGGGTCGCGAACGCGCTCAGCCAGCCGGCGATGAGCGCGGTCGTCGGCGAGATCGTTCCCACGGCCGAGCTCCCCGAGGCGGTGGCGTCGGTGAGCGTGATGAACAACCTGACGCGGGTGGCGGGGCCGTCACTCGCGGCGCTGGTGATCAGCGCGTGGGGCCTCCAATGGGCGTTCTACCTCAACGCGGTCAGCTTCCTCGCGGTGGTCGTCGCGTGGGTCTTCGTGCGTGCCGACACCCGCCGCCACTCCACCCACGAACGGCTGCGCACCCAGCTCGCGCTCGGGATGCGGTTCGCGCGTCGTGACGACCAGATCGGCTTCCTGCTGCTGGTCACGTTCGTGACGACGTTCGTCGTCTACCACGCCGCCCTGCTCCCGGTCATCGTGACCGATCTCCTGCACGACGGCTCCTCCGGGTACGCCCTGCTCACGACCGCCACCGGCGTCGGTGCGATCGCGGGGGCGCTCGTCGCCGGGGAGTTCGTGACCGACCAGCGTCGCCGGTTCGCGATCGCCGCGTCGATCGGCGCCATCGCCGCGCTCATCGGCGGCACGATCGGCTCGGTGTTCGGGCCGGGCGAGGCGGTGGCCGTCGCGGCCGCGGTCATGCTCGTGTTCCTGGGGTGGATCCTCGCCGGCCGGCGGCTGCGGGTCGTGCGCTTCGACATCAGCGCCCAGGACCGCGACGACCCGTCGTTCGCGACCGCGCCGGAGCCCGGCACCGTCGCCTGAGTCGCACCGCCAATTGACAGTGCGTCCAATTGACAGTGCTCGCCGCCTCCGGGAGGCTCCGCGC
>DATBBL010000157.1:0-4833 GCA_036271015.1 Acidimicrobiia bacterium | reverse complement strand
AGGCCGCCGAACTCCGCCCGCAGCTCGGCCAGGGTGCGATCGCGGTCGAACCGGACCGGGTACGGGTCGACGCCGCGCGCCCGCAGCGCGTCGAGGTCGGCCAGCCGGCGGGCCCGTTCGGCCGGCACGTCGAGCGCGGGTGCGGCGTCGGCCGCGGTGACGTCGTCGTCGGGCGGGTCGGGCATCCGGCCGATGCTAGGGGCGACCCCCGCTGCGGCTGCGCACCGTTCCGCAACCACGTATCGTGACCGCGTGGCGGCGACGACCCTCACCACGGTCGACGGGATCCGCCTCGCGGGCTACCTCCACTGTGTCACCGCGCCCCGGGGCAGTGTCGTCGTCGCCCACGGGTTCACCGCCTCGGCGACGCACACCGACGTCGAGGCCCTCGCCGGTGCCCTGGGCGCCGCCGGCTACGACGTCGTCACGTACGACGCGCGCGGTCACGGTGACTCCGAAGGCCAGTGCACGCTGGGTGACCTCGAGCGCCACGACGTGGCCGCCGCGGTGCAGGCGACCAACCCCGCGTCGGGACCGGTGGTGCTCGTCGGATTGTCGATGGGCGCCATCGCGGTCTTGCGCCACGCGGCCGAGCAGTCGACAGCCGGCGTCCGGCCCGCCGTCGGCGTGGTCACGGTGAGCGCACCGGCGCGCTGGAAGCTCCCCCGCAACGCACGCGGGGTGTTGAGCGCCGGCATCACGTCCACCCCGCCCGGCCGCGCGTTCGCGGCCCGCCGGTTGGGCGTGCGCCTGGCCTCGGGTCGGCGGCGGCCCGCGCCGCCGATCGACCTCGTCACGCAACTCGACGTCCCGCTTGCCATCGTCCACGGCATCGACGACCCGTTCCTGCCGAGCAGCAACGCCCGAGCGCTCTACGACGCGGCGTCGGAGCCTCGCCGCCTCGACCTCGTGCCGGGCGCGTGGCATGCGCACGACGATGCCGCGCTGCCGGTGATCACCGCCGCCGTCGACTGGGTGACGGCCACGGTCACGCGTCGGGACTGACCGGTTCCCACCACCACGCGAGGCCGACGAGACCGGGGCCGGCGTGCACGACCATCACCGAGCCGAATTCGCTGGTGAACGACTCCACCGCATCGGCGTCGCGCACACGGTCGAGCAGCGCCTGCGCGGCCTCGGGGGCGAGGGCGTGGAGCGCGACCACGTGGGCGCGACGACCCGGGACGGCCTCCCGCCGGAAACGCGCGACCAGCCGGTCGTAGGCGGCGTCGACCCCGCGTGCGGGACGGAGCCGGTGCACCTTCCCGGTGCGGAACTCGAACAACGGGCTGAGCCCGAGCGTACGACCGGCCCAGCCCGCGATCCCGGGAACCCGGCCGCTCCGCACCAGATGCTCGAGGTCGGGCACCGTCGCCACCAGACGGACGCGCGCCGCGACGTCGGTCGCGACGCGCGCGACCTCGTCGAGGGACCGGCCGGTACCGGCGGCGCGCGCCGCCGCCAACACCACCAGTGCCTGCGCGCCGGCCGCGGTCATGGTGTCGACGACGCGCGCGTGTCGGCCGACATCACGCACCGCGACCGCGGCCGCGTCGTGCGACGCGCTCATCGCCGATGCGATGGTCAGCACCAACACGTCGGATGCACCGCGCGCGAGCGCGGCCCGGATCGCGTCCTCGAACTCGCCCGGGGTGGGCGCCGAGGTGGTGATCCGGGCGTCGCCGAGCAGCTCGCCCAGCGTGCGCTCACCCTCCCGCACGGCTTCGCCGTCGGAGACGAGCCACATCGGCACCACCGTGATGCCGCACTCGGCGACCAGCGACGGCGGGATGGCGGCGGCACTGTCGGTGACGATGGCGACGGTCATGCGTCCTCACCTCGGACCCGCACGAGGCTCGCGCTGGCGAACACCAGGATGCCCGCGCTGAGCAGCACCACGCGGGCCGGTTGCAAGGTGCCGACCACGGGCCAGTGCACGTCGGCCAGGAGGTCCCCGGCGACACCGGCGGCGACCGCGGCGACCGCGAGCCCGACGCGCAGCACCACGTGGAACGCGGTGAAGGCGAGGACGCGCTGACGGCCGTCGAGCGACGACTGGATCGCACCCATGCCGGCGGCGAGCGAGAACGCGGCACCGGCGCCGAACGCAACCGCGCCGATGAGCGCGGCCCAGAGCGCGGGCGCGAGGCTGAACACGGCGACGACCACCCCGATCCAGAGAACGCCGGTCCGCGTGCGGCCGAGGAGGTTGCCCGACGGGAGGCGTTGCAACACGACGAGTCCCAGCACCGCACCGACGCCGAACAGCGCGATCAGCACCCCGAACTCGGCGTCGGACGCGTGCAGGACGTCGCGCACGAACACGATGCCGAGCGAGAACAGCGCGCCGAGGCCCAGGGACACCGCGAGCGCGGCGGGCATCACCGCCGCCACCAGCGGGATGGCGAACGCATCACGGAAACGGAGGTCGGTGTGCTCGTCGCCGTCGGCGTCGGTCATCACCGACGGGCCGAGCTGCGTGAGACGCGCGATGCAGAGGAACGAGACCACGAACGTGGCGGCGTCGATGAAGAACACCAGCGCGTACGGATGCCCGGCGATCTGCACCGGGAGTGCGGCGACGGCTGCGAATAGCGCGGCGCCGATCGGGATGCTGCCGTACGAGGTGCCGAGGATGAGGCCGTTGGCGAGCGCGAGGTCGTCGGGGCCGTCGACGAGGTCGGGGATCGACGAGTCGCGCGCGGGGAGGAACACGATGCTCGCCACCTCGAGCAGGAAGCCCCAGAGGTAGATCCACCAGAGGGCGCGCACGAACGGGATCGCGAAGACCATTCCGGCGCGGGTGAGGTCCATCGCCAGCATGGTGCGGCGACGGTCCCAGCGCCCCGCGGCCTTCGCCGCCAGCGGCGCGCCGACCGCCGCCGGCAGGAGGCGCAGCGTGAGGATGCCCCCGACCGCGAGAGGCGAGTCGGTGAGCTGGAGCACCAGGGCCATCAGGGCGACGGTGCCCATCCAGTCGCCCAGCGACGAGACGCCCTGCCCGACGAGGAGGTCCCGGAAGCCGGGCCGGCGGACGAGGGTCACGAAGCTCACGAGAGTCCCGGCGTACCCGTCGAGGGGTCGTGGTCGAACAAGAGCCGGTGGAGGTACACGCGCCCGGGGCCGCGGCGGTCGTCGCGCGCGGGCCGGGAGTTGCCCACGACGCGCTTCACGATCATGGGCACCGCGATGCAGGCGCCCGCGAGCGCGCCGTCGCGCCCGTTGGTGATCGCGAGCACCGGAGTGAGCGACACCTCGGCCACGAAGCCGCCCAGGCCCGTCTGGCCGAACCAGCGCCCGACCATCGGGCCGCCGAGGACCAGCACCGCGCCGGGCCACGCGTTCACGAGGAGCGCGCCGATCGCGGGCGCGATGCCCCGACCACCCGCGCCCTTGAGGAACGGCGACCAGTTGTGGCCGATCACCGCGGCGCCGCCGGCGAACGCGGCGAGCACCGGCCGATCGGGGCCGGCGATCAGCGGGCCCAGCGCGCCCTTGGCGATGTCGAGGATGCCCGCGGCCGCGAGCGGGAGGAATCCGGCGACGCGGTACAGCGAGGTGCCGGAGACGGTGCCGGGTCCCACCTGGCGCAGGTCGACGCCCCGGGACGCGCGGGCGACCAGGTTCGACGTCGGCACGGAGCCGATCAGGAAGGCCAGCAGTAGGATGCCGAACGCGCCCACGGAGAGATTCTTGCCCACCACGCCCGGTGCCGGCCGTTCCGTCGGGCGGAGGCCAGGAGGGCCAGCATGGAAGCTGTCATCGTCGCCACTGCCCGGAGCCCGATCGGACGGGCCAACAAGGGCTCGCTGGTCGATCTGCGGCCCGACGATCTCGGCGCGACGATCGTGCAGGCGTTGCTCGAGAAGGCGCTGGCCGTCGACCCGGGTGAGGTCGAGGACGTCATCTGGGGATGCGCGCAGCCCGCGGGCGAGGCCGGGTACAACGTGGCCCGGGTGACCGCGCTCCTCGCCGGGCTCGAGGGGGCGCCGGGGGTCACCGTCAACCGGTACTGCTCGTCGTCGTTGCAGACCATCCGGATGGCGGCACACGCGATCAAGGCCGGCGAGGGCGACGTGTTCGTGGCCGGCGGCGTCGAGACGGTGAGCCGCTTCGCGTCGGGCATGTCCGACGGCGGGGCGGGCACGCACAACGCCAAGTTCGCCGACGCCGAGGCGCGCACCAAGTCGCGCACCGGTGGTGGCGAGAGCTCGTGGGAACCGCTGTCGGGTCTGCCCGACATCTACATCGCGATGGGCCAGACGGCCGAGAACGTCGCCGAGTACGCCAAGGTGACGCGCGAGGAGATGGACGAGTTCGCCTGCCGGTCGCAGAACCTCGCGGTCGAATCACAGGAGAACGGCTTCTTCGAGCGCGAGATCACGCCCGTCACCACGCCCGACGGCACCGTCGTCAGCAAGGACGACGGTCCGCGTCCGGGAACCACGATGGAGAAGCTCGCGCAGCTCAAGCCGGCGTTTCGTCCCGACGGCCGGGTCACCGCCGGCAACGCGTGCCCGCTGAACGACGGCGCTGCCGCCGTCCTGGTCATGAGCGAAGAGCGCGCCAGCGCGCTCAACCTCCAGCCGCTCGCGCGCATCGTGGCCAGCGGCGTGTCCGCGCTCGACCCCGAGATCATGGGGCTCGGTCCGATCGAAGCGTGCCGGCAGGCCCTCGGGCGGGCGGGGCTCTCGATCGACGACATCGACCTGGTCGAGATCAACGAGGCGTTCGCGGCGCAGGTGGTGCCGTCGGCCCGGGAGCTCGGCATCCCGTGGGAGAGGCTCAACGTGCACGGTGGCGCGATCGCGCTCGGGCACCCGTTCGGCATGA
>DATBBL010000156.1:0-9548 GCA_036271015.1 Acidimicrobiia bacterium | reverse complement strand
CCGTCGGTGGCGGTCCCCGACCCGGCCGCACGATCAAGGCGGTGTTCCCCGGTGTCACCAACCCGGTGATCCGCGACGGGGAGCTCGATGCCGCGCTGTCGTACGAGGGCGTGGAATCGGTGGGCAGTGGCATGGGCGCGTGCGGCTTCATCGTGTACGACGACACGACCTGCATGGTCGAAGTCGCCGCGGTGTTCTCGCAGTTCCTGTTCGTCGAGTCCTGCGGCCAGTGCCCGCCGTGCAAGCTCGGGTCGGGTGAGATCACCGAGGGCCTCGACGACCTGCAGGAGGGCATCGCGACCGAGCGCACGGTCGAGGGGATCTGGGAATGGTTGGGCAAGGTCACCGACGGCAGCCGGTGCTTCCTGGCGACCGAGGAAGCGCAGGTCGTCGGCAGCATCATCGAGCGGTTCCCCGGCGAGGTCGAGGAGCACGTGGTCGGGGACGGGTGCCCCCGTCGCCGCCACCTCGTCATCCCGAAGCTCGTCGACCTGCGCGACGGCACCGCCGTCTACGACGAGCGTCAAACGCGCAAGGCGCCCGACTGGACGTACCACTGACATCGTCGTGCCGCGGTGTGACAGCTATCGGCGTTCGGCGACCTGCAGCAGTGTCTTCCCGATGGTGTCGCGACGCTCGATGGCGGCGTGCGCGGCGGCCGCGTCGGCGAGCGGGAACCGTTGACCGATGACCGGGCGCAGTCGGCCGGCGGCCGCGTCGTCGAGCACCGCACGCGTCACCCGCGCGACGTCCGCCGGCGTCGGTCGGCCCAGGTGGACGATGCGCACCCGCCGGCGGGTCGCGTCCTCGACGCGGGGTTGCGCGAACTCGCCGCTGGCCATGCCGAAGGGCACGAAGCGCCCGCCGCCGCGCACCAGGTCGAACGCGGCGCGCCCGATCGCGCCGCCCACGCCGTCGAACGCGACGTCGACGCCATCGGGGAGCTCGGCCCGGACCCGCGTGGGCCAGTCCGGGTCGCGGTAGTCGACGGTCGCGTCCGCACCGAGCTCACGGACCAACGCCAGCTTGCGCGTGCCGCCGGCCGCGCCCAACACCCGCGCACCGCGACGACCGGCGAGTTGCACCAGGAGCGTCCCGACGCCGCCCGCGGCGGCCTCGACCAGCACGGTCTCGCCATCGACGACGGCGGCGGCCTCGACGAGCAGCGCCGCGGTGCGGCCGTCCGCCAGGAGCGCGATCGCCTCGGCCATGCCCAGCTCGTCGGGCACCCGCAGCACGCCGCCCGCGTCGACGGCGACCTGCTCGGCGTACGCGCCCGACCCGCCGGTGCTGGTGACGACGCGGGCGCCGAGGAGAGAGCGATCGATACCGTCGCCGACCGCGGCCACGACGCCGCCGACCCCGTTGCCGGGGATGGTCGGGAGACGCGGCGCCATCGCCGGATCGGGTGGGTGCCCGGCTCGCACCTGCGTCTCCACGAACGTCACGTTGGCGAGCTCGACGTCGATCAGGACCTGACCCGCGCCCACGGTCGGCGCCGCCACCTCGGTCGCGACGAGGACGTCCGGGGGGCCGAATGCCTCGAGCACCACCGCCCGCACGTCAGGCCGCGGACGCCGGGAGGCCGTGGCGCGCCACGATGCGCTCGTAGTTCATCCGCAGCAGGACGACCACGTCGCGGACATCGGCGTCGTCGTCGATCCGGCGCGCCGCGGGACCGGTCTTGCCGGGGAACACCGGGTGGGGCGTGATGCGATCCTGCTCGTGCAGCTCGCGCCACACCGCGGGCGGAAAGCTGAAGTGCGCGGCGTGCTCGCCGTGCAGGTGTCCGAGCTCGCGGGGACCGACCTTGAACGCGACCTCGCCCGCCTCGCTGCGGTCGACCTCGACTCCCGGCCACGCCGCGACCTGCGTCGCGATCTGCTCACTGAACGTCGGTACCGAACCCATCGGGATGGCTCCTCTCGTGTTGCGGTTGCGTGTCACCAACCTAGAACTTCAAGTTGACTTGAAGTCAAGGGTCGATCCGGTCTAGCGTCGCTGCCGGTGGACCACGAGCTGACCATCGGCGAGCTGAGCGACCGCACCGGCGTCGCAGCATCGGCGCTCCGGTTCTACGAGGACGAGGGCCTCATCCACGCCAACCGGTCCTCCGGGGGCCAGCGCCGCTACTCGCGCGACACGATCCGCCGGGTCTCGTTCGTCCGAATCGCGCAAGAGGTCGGGCTGAGCCTGGCGGAGGTCCGGGCCGCGCTGGAGTCACTCCCCCAGCACCGGACCCCGACGGCGAAGGACTGGGAACGCCTGTCGCGCTCCTGGCGCCCCCGGCTCGACGCGCAGATCGCCATGCTCGAACGCCTCCGCGACCGACTGCACGGCTGCATCGGTTGCGGGTGCCTGTCGCTCGGGTTCTGCCGCCTGCTCAACCCCGGCGACGAAGCCGCCACGCGTGGCCCCGGCCCGCGCTACATCCTCGACGCCGAGGGCCCGTCCGCGCCTGCCTGAGGGCTCGCTCAACGGGTCGTCAACGCTGCGCCACCATCGCTGACATGCGCACCGGGCTTCTTTAGACTCCCACGTCGAAGCGGGCGAGCAACCAACCTGAGTGAGGCAGGGATGGAAACTCGTCGAATACGTCGTCTCGCGCAACGCCGGTTGCGCCGCACCGTGGTGGTCGTGACATCCATCGGGCTGCTCGGCCTCGGGGTCGGTCTGGCGCTCCCGCGCAGCGCCCCGCTGTCCGCGCTCCTGGTCGTCGTCGCCGTCGTGAGCCTGGTCGCCGTCACCACCCGGACCGATGCGCTGGCGCCCAGTCACAGCCTGAGCGGGGTGGTGCGACTACCGACCACCGCCGCGCTCTCCGCCACGTTGGACTCGTTCCGGTCGCGGATCGTCGGGACCACGCACGGCCTGATCGAGCGAGCACCGCAACCGTCGCCGCTCGCGCCGTACGTGCTCGATTACGGGCCCGACGAGTTCGTCCGGCCGATCGAGGTCAACCGGCCCGACCACTCGATGAACTGACCCCGGTCAGGTCGACCACGCGCCCGCCCAGTCCGCCAGCTGCGGCGCCAGCAGCGGCCAGCGCTCGAAGCCCTGCCAGAGACCGCGTGCCCGGTCGATCCACTCGGTGTCCGGCCACGGCGGTTCGACGAGCTGCGCGCGCGGGAGCAGCTCCGAGAGCCGCTCGGACGTCTCGCGCGGGTGGTTGTAGTCGGACGCACCGCTGCGGAACACCAGCGCCGGGAGGTCGAGCCGGCGGGCGTCGTCGTCGGGTAACCCCGGGACGAGCTCGCCGGTGCAGCTGCAGTACGCGGCCATCCATCGCTCCATCGTGGCGATGAACTCCTTCGGGTCCTGCGCCAGGATCCGGTCCCGGTTCGGTGAGTGGCGCTCCACCACCTCCTCCCAGCTGGGCAGCTCCGCGACCGCTTCCATGCCGCCGTTCCACGCCGCCGGCACCGACGGTGCGCAGTAGTAGTTCGCCAGCGACAACAGCCCGAACACGCCCCCGCTGATCCACCACACCGCCACCGCGGCGGCGACGTCGCGGTGGCGGCTCGCGGCGAGCAGCGACACCCGCGCACCACCCGAGCCGCCCACGATCACCGCCGGCGCCAGGTCGAGCTCGCGCAGCAGCCCGGCGAGAACGTCGGCCTGCATCTCGGACTCCGACGCACCGCGGAAGCACACCTCTGACTCCCCGCAGTTCGGGCGGTCCCAGATGACGACGCGGTTGCCGTGCTCGGCGAGGGCGACCGCGAGCTCGCGGACCCCCGGATAGTCCTTGCTGAAGCGTCCGCCGGGCGTCACGATCCACGGCCGCCCCTCACCGATGACCTCGTACGCGATCGAGACGCCGTCAATTTCGGTCCTGGGCATGCTCGGACGGTAACGCGAGTCGACCGATCGGCGGATCGAAGCTCCTGACGGATCGATGCTACCGAGCCCCTCGCTCACGCGCGCGTGTCGGAGCCCGAGTTCGCTTCGTTGCTGAGCGCGGCGTGATTGACCCTGACGTCGGCATCCGTGATCATGAGCCGGATCGTGCGGCGTTCGGACGCACCCGCACGGGGTGCCGCCAGGGGGAGATCGACGAGATGGCCACGGTCGGGATCGCAACCGGTGCCGGCCGGGGCATGGGCCACGCGTGCGCGCAACGGCTGGCCACGATGGTCGACCACCTCGTCCTCGTCGATCTCGACGAGGCATCGGTGCGCACCGCGGCGGAGGAGCTCTCCGGAGCCGGGACCGCGAAGGTCGAGCCCGTCGCGCTCGACGTCGCCGACGAGGACGGGCTCGCTCGCCTGGCCGACCGGGTCGCGACGACCGGGACGCTCCGCGCCGTCGCCCACGCCGCCGGCATCTCCCCCACCATGGCCGACTGGCGCCGCATCGTCGGCGTCGACCTCGTGGGCACCGCGCGGTTGGCGGAGGCCCTGCGTCCGCTGGCCACCGAGGGGACGGCGACGGTGTGCTTCGCGTCGATGGCGCCACTGTTCGTCGCGGGCGACCCGCCCGCGGGGACCGACGCCGCGTTGGACGAGCCGCTCCACGAGCAATTCCTCGACCGGCTCCACGACGCGCTCGGCCCCGCCATCGAGGACACCGGCGCGGCGTACGGATGGGCGAAGCGCGGCGTCAAGCGCTTCGTGAAGCGCGAAGCCGTTCGGCTCGGACCCGTCGGCGCCCGCATCTGCTCGGTCTCACCGGGGATCATCGACACGCCGCAGGGCCGTCAGGAAGCCGAGCAGCACTCGATCATGCAGGAGCTCGTGCGGCAGACGCCGCTCGGTCGCGAGGGCCGCCCGGACGAGGTCGCGGCCGTGGTCGCGTTCCTGCTCTCGGACGAAGCCAGCTGGCTCAACGGCATCGACGTGCTCGTCGACGGCGGCGTGGTCGCGTCCGTGCTCGGGCCGGGTGCCTAGAAGCCGAGGTCGAGGATCGGCTGCTCGAACGGGTAGACGTTCACCGCGCGCACCGCGGGAAGCAGCTGCTCGTGGGGACGGCCGGCGAGGAAGCCGTCGATGGTCCGTTCGAAGTTCGAGATGTGCCCCTCGAGGCCGCTCGACAGGCGCATGTACTCGAAGCCCTGCGCGTGCAGACCCTTCTGCTGCCGTGGGAGGTTCGAGAAGTCCTGCGCGGGGATCGCCGGCCACCGCGGATCGTCGCACTCCCACACTTCGGGCGGAGTCGGTCGTTCGTGCTCCTCGCCCTCGGCGAAGCGCGCCAGCGACCAGATCTCCATCAAGGTCTCCTCCGGCGCCGACGGGCGGAAGCGGTAGGCGGAGGCGCCGCTGTACATCGGGAGCACGAAGAAGTGCGGGAAGCCCTGGAAGAACGTCAGGTTGATCCCGAGCGCGTCGAGCTCGTTGAGGTCGGGCATGTCATGACCCGCCTCGCGGTGCCAGCGCACGACCGCGTCGTTGAGCGTGCGGTTCCAGGTGGCCATGGCCAGCGACGCGTCGGCCGGGAGCTCCATGTCGCGCAGGCTCTCGGCGACGCGCACGTCGTCGGCGTGACACATGCCGTCCATGCCGTCGCTCATCGCGCGGAGGTACTGGATGTCGGCGTCGATGAAGGCCTGCGGATCGAAGGGCGTCCCTTCGCGTCGCCCGAAGCGCGTGGGGATGACGAGCTGCGGGTGCGTCTGCACCACGTGGTACATCTCGACGAACGCCTCGATGGCGAGCTTCCAGTTCACCGGGAGGCGGCAGGCGTACCACTTCTCCGCGCGCATCGAGCCCAACTTCCACGCGTCGAGGTTCGTGGCGGCGGGTTCGAGGCAGTCGCGCACCGGAGGGGCGTCGTGGTCGAAGTTGATCCACGCGCAGCCGCCCCACTCCTCGCACCGGACGGACCGGAGATCGAGGTCCTCGGGCACGAGGTTGTGCTCGGCGAACGTCCGCCGTTGCGTCACCGCCGCGTTCTTGCCGTCGAGCCCGTAGCGCCACCCGTGGAACGGGCACTGGAACCCGCGTGCGCACGTCCCGCTGCCCTGGATGATCTTCACGCCGCGATGACGACACGCGTTCTGGAACGCGACGACCCCCAGGTCGTCGGTACGGAGGACGATCACCGACTGGTCGAGGAATTCGTACTCGACGAAATCGCGCGGCTGGGGGATCTCCTCGAGCCGGCAGGCCATCTGCCAGACGCGAGGCCACAGCTGCTCGGCCTCCCGGGCGTAGAAGTCCGGGTCGAAGTAGCGCTGCTTGGGGACCCGGTCGGGCTGCTCCATCGCGTAGGGCACCGGCGCTGCCGACCACTTCCGCTCCACGACCGCCATGCGGCGCTCCTCCCCTTCGGAGTACCTTGTCGCGTCGTTAGACTAACCGGTCGGTACAAGTCTTCCCCGGGGCCGCGCAACCGATGGAACCCTCTCCAGCCGACGTCGACGTCCTGGTCGTCGGGGCCGGCATCACCGGCCTCTACCAGCTCTATCGCGCGCGCGAGGCCGGGTTCACCGTCGTGCTGCTCGAGGCCGGCGGCGGCGTCGGCGGGACCTGGTACTGGAACCGCTACCCGGGGGCGCGGTTCGACTCGGAGAGCTACACCTACGGCTACCTGTTCTCGAAGGAGCTCTTCGACGAATGGGAATGGCAGGAGCACTTCGCCGGGCAGCCGGAGACCGAGCGCTACCTCAACCACGTGGTCGACCGGTTCGACCTGCGGCGCCACATCCGCTTCGACGCACCGGTCACGGCGGCGGTCTGGGACGAGACGTCGGCCACGTGGGTGGTGACGACCGGGGACGGCGGCGAGATCCGCGCCCGCTTCCTCGTCGCCGCGACCGGCGTGCTCTCGGTGCCTTACCTTCCCGACGTCCCCGGGCGCGAGGACTTTCGCGGCACGCAGCACCACACCGCTCGCTGGCCCGCCGAACCCGTCGACTTCACCGGCACGCGGGTCGCGGTCATCGGCACGTCGTCCAGCGGCGTGCAGGTGGTCCCGACGATCCTCGACGACGTCGAGCACATCACCGTGTACCAGCGGACCGCGAACTGGTGCACTCCTCTCAACAACCGACCGATCACCCCCGAGGAGCAGGCCGAGCTCAGGGCCGGCTTCGAAGCGCTGCGCGAGACGCTGAACACGTCGCTGAGCGGCTTCGCCCACCCGGTGAACGAGCGCGCCGCGTTCGACGACTCCGAGGCCGAGCGGCGGGCGCTGTACGAGAAGTTGTGGAACAGCCCGGGTTTCATGAAGCTCACGAGCAACTACTACGACCTGCTGTTCAACGAAGCGGCGAACGACGAGTGGTGCGCCTTCATCGCCGAGAAGATCCGCGGCATCGTGCGCGACCCGGAGACGGCGGAGCGGTTGATCCCCAGGGACCATCGGTTCGGCGGCAAGCGGCCTCCGTTCGTCAACGGGTACTTCGAGGCGTTCAACGACCCGAAGGTGTCGCTCGTCGATCTCCGGGAGACGCCCATCGTGCGGGTCACCGAGACCGGGATCGAGACGACCGACGGTGTGCGCGACTTCGACATCATCGTGTGGGCGACCGGCTTCGACTTCGGTACCGGCGCGCTGAGCCGCATGGGGATCCGCGGTCGCGACGGTCTCCGGCTCACCGAGCACTGGGCCGACGGACCCACCACCTTCCTCGGCCTGCAGACCCGCGGGTTCCCGAACTTCTTCTTCCCGGGTGGCCCCCACGCCGCCGCCGGCAACAACCCGCGGTACAACGGCGACCTGGTCGACATCGTCACCGACACGCTCCTCTACGCCACCGAACGCGGCTACGACGTCATCGAGGTGAGCGAAGAGGCCGAGGCGCGATGGACGCGGATGGTCGACAAGGGCGCGGCCGTCACCACGTTCGGGACGATCGGTCAGTACGTGGGATCCAACATCCCCGGCAAGCCGCGGCGGTACCTGCTGAACACCGGGGGCCGCCTGAAGCTCTTCGAGATCAGCGCCGCGGTGGTGGCCGACGACTACCGGGCGTACGAGATGTCGAAGGTGCCCGTCGTCCGTTAGACGGTGGCGATCGGGGTCAGCGGCGACCCCACGATCCCCGGCAGCCGCAGCGGGGGCGCGGTGAGGAGGAACCGGCTCCGGTCGTGCTCGCGCAACCAGGTCGCCAGCTCGTGGAGGTACCACATCTCGCCGAGCGGGACGCCGAGCTTGAACAGGCAGAGGTGGTGGATCGGCAGCAGCGTGCGCTTGCCGTCGACCAAGGGAGAACCGCCGAGCATCGCCTCGACCGCGTAGTTGTCGGCGATCAGCGCCGAGATCCGCGACTCCGCGATCCACTCCAGCAAGGATTCGTCGCGCGGGTCGAGCGCGGGACACATGCGGTGGATCTTCACCGGGTCGGGCTCCTTGTTCCACTCGAGCACCTGGGTGGCGAAACCGGTGTGGAGCAGGAGCATGTCGCCGGGCTCGACGACCACGCCGTCGGCGGCCATGATCTCCTGGAGCTTCGCGAGCTTGACCGCCTGCGCCTCGCGCCCCAGGTGGTGCACGAGGTCGACGAGGACGCCCCGCCCCTGTACGCCGTGGAACGCCATGTGCTCGAGCCCGAGGTGGTGCGCGAAGCAGGCGTGCCCGGCGCCGTCGCCGCGGGCATCGTCGCTCGGCCCGACGAGGTCGACGCCGGCGCGGTAGCCGTTGTAGTAGACGGACTCGGCGACGCCGTCGCCGTCGGCGTCGAACTCGGCCCCCACGTGCGCGAGCGAGTCCCACTGCGTGGAGTACTGCAACCAGAGCGTCACCTGGTCGTCGGACCACACGTCGTAGAAGGTGTCGTCTCCCTCGCGCATCTCGCGCATCAGGGCGTTGTAGAAGACCTCAGGCTTGCCCTGCATGTCCTCGGTCGGCGCAAGGCGCGGTGGGTAGCGGCGCTGGTTCAGGGCGGTGCCGCCGGGGTAGTCGAGCGGCAGGCTGAGGCAGAAGGTCTCGCCGGTCTGCACCTCCCGCACGCCCTCGAGCACCTTCTCGGGCGTGAGGAGGTTGATGCGACCGAGCTCGTCGTCGTCGCCCCAGTCGCCCCAGGTGGAGCCGTCCGGGCGTCGGGTCCAGCGCTGTGTCACGGCGGCGCTCCTTGCTTGTACCGACCGGTCGGGTTACGGTCCCGCGGTACAGTAGCCGGGGCCAGAATCGCTCGCTCAGGGGGTCTCGTATGACCGACAGCAATGGCCTCGTCGTCTCAGCCGACGGCCACATCCTCGAGCCGACCGACCTCTTCAAGACCCGACTTCCCAAGCACCTGCGCGACCGCGCGGTCTGGGAGGAGGACTTCGAGATCGAGCCCCTGGTCGAGAACGGCGCGCGCGTCTTCCGTCGGCTGCACACGCCCGGGTTCGAGGGCTGGACCATCTCCCGGTACCGCCAGACCGGTGGGCGCACGCCTGAGGGCGACCCCGAGATCATCCTCGAAGACCTTGCCTTCGACGGCGTCGACGCCGCAGTGATGCACCCGAACCTGTCGCTGTTCGGGCTCTACTCCGACGACCACGAGCTGTCGATGGCGCACGCGCGTGTGTACAACGACTACATCGTCGAGCGGTTCACCCCGTACTTCGACCGGGTGGCCCCGACTGCCCCCGTTCCCATCACCGACATTCCCGACGCCGTCG
>DATBBL010000155.1:0-1887 GCA_036271015.1 Acidimicrobiia bacterium | reverse complement strand
CACTCTCGTAGACGCGCCCGATGTTCTTGGTGCGCCGCCAGAGCGGCACGATGATCGTGAGGTCGTCGCCGATCATGGCTGGGGCTTGGGCTTGGGCGGTGGCAACGTCAGCTCGTCGAACACCCACGCCGCGACGCGGGGATCACGGGGCTTCGTCATGGCAGCACCACCCTGATGATCGTCTCCGTGGCGGTGCGCTCGACGCCGGTGATCACGTACGTCTGCCCCCGGGCCAGCACGATCTCACCGCTCCCGAACGCGCCCTGTGCGGCCGACGTGCCCTCCGGCACCGACATGACGAACTTGACCAGTCCGGCCCCCGGCTCGCTGGCGAGCCGGCCGCGGGCGTACATGGTGGCGGTGGACTCGTTGATCGACACCGACGTGTACGCCTGGTCGGTGAACTGGCCCGCCTGCACGAGCGCCTCGATCTGGTCGGCCGTCATCGCCGCACCGCGGAACATCGTCGCGTCCTGCAACGTCGGCTGCATCGCCGCGTCGAGCTCGTGGACGAGATCGGCACCCGTCCACATCGGGTCGGCGAACGTCGTCTCCCCGGCCCGCAACGCCGCGTTGACGCCGAGCGCGTTGGGGTCCCACTGATACGACACCAGCGCGTTCTCGTGCTCGCGCGCCGGGGCGGGCGAGACGTCGCTCTGGTGGTTCACCGTCGGGTAGGCGGGCTCCGGTGCCTGCTCGACCACCGGCTCCTCGGGTGGTGGTTCCGTCAGCGCCAGCGCTTCGTCGAGGAAGTCGGGCGGTGGCGTCTCCGGCACCACCGGGGGCTGCTCCTCGCCGGTGTCGCCCTCGGCCGGTACCCACTCGCAGGTGCAGCCGTCGTGGTCACCGGGGAAGAAGTACTCGTCGGCGGGGAACGACTGGTCGTTGACGAGGCCGGGGTCGGCGTCGCGGTCGGTGGTCTCGAAGCCGTCGAGGATGTCGTGCGGCTCGAAGATCGAGAGCGGCTCACCGTAGAACCCGTGCTGCCAGGTCCAGATCGGTGACACCGTGAGCTCGGCCGCCAGGTCGCCCATCAGCTCCGGGCCACTCACGATCACGTCCGGCATCCCGTCGGCCGTGGTCGGGAGCCGGAAGGTCCCGTTTCCCTCGGCGACGGCGGTGGCGTTGCGGACCAGCGCCGCCGCCGCCCGGCTCAACTCGTCCGGGTTCGGTAGCCCCGGGAGGTCGAAGCCGCCGCCCTTCGGCGCGCGGCGCACCGCCCGCGGCACGTCGGGGATGGCGCTGAGCATCGCCGCGTCGCCGTGCATGAGCCGGGCGCGCGCCATGGCGGTGAGCCCCGCGACCATGACCTTGACCGCGTCCTCGACCTGGAACCGGCGAGCATTGAGGGTCATGCCCACGCGTCCGGTGATGGCCAACACCCGATCCCGGTACCGGCTGAACTCCCGCTCGGCCTGGGTACGGAAGCTGTCGAAGGATCGGTCGAGCAGCTCCATCTCGGTGACCCCGACCACGGCCAGCCACGGCGCCAGTGGCTCCCGCCCGCTCACCGCCGCACTGAGCTCGGCTGAGCGCGACTTGCCGATGCGGTTGCGGGCCCGGGTCACGATCTTCACCCCCGCCGAGCGCAGCGCGCCCTCGTAGGCCAGCTCGGCCTGAGCGAGCAGGCGCGTCATCATCGAGCGCCGCAGCTCCACGATCTGGCGCAGCGCGCGCACGCCCGGCCGCTCGGGCACGTCGACCCGGCCCTCGTCGATCGGCGCGGGGAGCGTGGCCGCGAGGCGGGCCGCGACCAGGCCGGCGAACTGCACCGGGGACACCGGCCGCCCGGCGGCGTCGACGAATCCCTCGGGGGCGAAGTCGAGCCCTCGTTCGGCCGCCAGCATCGCGGCGACGGCCAGGATGGCGCGGTCAGTCTGGGGCATG
>DATBBL010000154.1:0-2631 GCA_036271015.1 Acidimicrobiia bacterium | reverse complement strand
GCCAACCTGAGCGACGCCGACGCGGTGCAGCTGCGCCTGCCGTTCGACGGTGGAACCGGCGACGCCCTCGACCACGCGCTCGATGCCGTGCGAGAGCGCTTCGGCGGCCGGTCGATCGGGCGCGCCGCCCTGCTCGGCCGCGAGCGCGGGTGGTCGATGCCGGTGCTGCCCTACGGCGAGTGATCGGAGCACGGGTCGAAGGGTGCCGACGGTCGGGCCGGGCGGGCCGGCCCGGGCGGACCCTAGGCTGGCGGCTCGCCGCCATCCGACGCACGCCGACCGGGAGCCCACGCATGACCGACAAGTCGTTCTTCTCCGAGGACGAGTGGAAGGCGCTCTCGGAAGCGCCGCTCTACGTGACCCTCGCCATCGTGGCCGTGGGTGAGCACGGCCCGATCTCGATGGTCAAGGAGGCGGCCGCGAGCGCCAGATTGCTGGCCCAGCCGGGCGACCGGGAACCCGCCACCGAGCTCATCGCCGCCATGTCCCACGACGCGCAGGGTCACGAGGCGCGCCACGACGCCAAGCAGCACCGGGGCAAGTCGCTCGACCAGACCGTCGACGAGGCGATCACCCAGCTCGGCGGCGCCGCCGCCGCGCTCGGCCGGATCCCGCTCGAGGAGGCGATCGAGGTGCGGAGCTGGCTGGTCGACATCGCCCGGGCCGTGGCCGATGCCGCCAAGGGCGTCACCGAACGCGAGCAGGCCGTGATCGACCGGATCCGCGTCGCCCTCGGCGGTACCGCGTCCGAGGCGACCGGCACGTCGGACGCGTCCGGCGCGTCCGACGCGACAGGCAACTAATCCTCGTCCCAGCCCTCGTGCCGGTCGTCGCGCGACGGCTGGCGGCCGGTGCGCATCGGCGACAGGGGAGCGTCGACCACCAGGAAGCGGTGCCACGCGCTGGCGAGGTCGTAGGTGTGGCGTCGCCACGCGCCGAGCTTGGCGTCGGTCCGTTCGCCGGCTTCGGCCTCGCCCCACTGGGCCCAGCTCGGGATCGCCCACATGAGGAAGCACTCCGACTCGTTGACCATGGCGGTCTCCCACGCGCCGACGAGCTGCCAGCCGAAGGGCTCGTAGGCGGCGACCGCCTCCTGGGCGACCGCGTCGAGGAAGTCGCGCGACGTCCCTTGGGGGACGTGCACCTGCTCGTGCGCGTAGGTCTCTCCCGACGTGCCCGCCGCGCACAGCTGCTCGATGGTCGGCATCCACGGCGCGGGGATCAGCACCCGGTCGTCGCCGTGGCGGCGGTAGTTGGCCGCCTCCGACCACCACTTGGCCAGCTTCGGGTCCTGGAGGCTCGGGTGGTTGAACTCGTGCTCGAACGAGCGGCTGAGGCCGGGGAAGCCGTCCTCCTCCCAGATGTTCACCACTTCGGGCCAGCCGCGCGTGGTGCCCACCACCCCCCACACGCCGTAGCAGAGCTGGTGCCGCTCGTCCTGGGCGATCGGGCTCCAGTTGGCGGTCATGTGGTGCATGTAGTTGGCGCGGTTGTGACCGATGATGTCGATGAACTCGTGGATGTAGACCTTGTCGTTCGGTCCGTTCGGTCCGTTGTCGGTGCTCTCGTCCATGGGTCGTCCCCGTCTCCCGGTACCATCGGCCAGTGACCAGCGACGACGAACGTATCGCGCTCTTTCTCGACTACGAGAACCTCGCCATCGGCGCGCGTGATGCGCTCGGCGGGTCGTTCGACCTCGGGCCGGTCGCCGACGCGCTGGCCGAACGGGGTCGGGTCGTCGTGCGGCGCGCGTACGCCGACTGGTCGTACTTCGAGGAGGACCGGCGCATGCTCACGCGCCACCAGGTCGAGCTCATCGAGATCCCGCAGCGCATGGGCATGGTCCGCAAGAACGCGGCCGACATCAAGATGGCCGTCGACGCGGTCGAGCTGTCCTTCGAACGTGACTACATCACGACGTTCGTGCTCTGCACCGGCGACAGCGACTTCACCCCGCTCGTCCACAAGCTGCGGGAGCTCAACCGACGCGTGATCGGCATCGGCGTCGAGGCCTCGACCTCCGCGCTGCTCCCGGCCGCCTGCGACGAGTTCCTCTTCTACGAGCGGCTCGAGGGCATCGAGCCGGGTCACCGGCCCGCTCGCCGCACCACGCGCCGGGCGCCCGCGCGCAAGGAGGCGGCGAAGGAACCCGAACCCGAGCCGGAGCCCGTCGTCACCGCGGACGAGACCGATCTCGACGCGCTCGTCACCCGTACTCTGGCCGGGCTCGAGCGCAGCAGCAGCGGCCCGGTCCTGGCGTCGATGTTGAAGCGCGCCATCCTGCGCAAGCAGCCGACGTTCAGCGAAGCCGACTATGGCTTCCGCACCTTCGGTGAGCTGCTGCGCAACCTCGCCGACCGCGCCGTTGTCGAGGTCCGGCAGGGGAGCGCGCCGGGCGACCCCGAGGTCACCCTCGCCACCGGTACCGGCGGCGACGAGGAGGCGGCGTTCGGGTTGCTGCGGTCGACCGTCGAGCAGCTCGCGAAGAAGGGCCCGGTGCACCTCTCCGGGCTCAAGACCCAGGTGCGGCGGCCCCAGGCCGACTTCACCGAGAAGCGGTTCGGGTACGGCGGGTTCCTCCAGTTCGTCCGGGCGGCCCGCACCCGGGGCTACGTCGAGATGGAACGCGAC
>DATBBL010000153.1:0-5993 GCA_036271015.1 Acidimicrobiia bacterium | reverse complement strand
ACGATCGTCCATCCTGCGCCGCGGAGGTCGACCGCGCGCGCGTCGTACGCGAACTGGGCAGGGGAGACGACGGCGGTGGTGAGCGGGCCCCGTGCGCGCCAGGGGCCCTGGGGCCGGGTGGTCGTCCACCCCGCGATCTCCGGATGGGGGAACGGTCGCGGGAACGCGACCGCCACGAATCCTGTGCCCGATCGCGTCACGAACGCGGGACGCGTCGGCGGACCGCCGCGGAACGTCATCGCGCCGAGCGCGGGGCGCCGACCCCACGTGCGCCCGGTCCAGAACCGCCATGGCCCGGTCGTCGCGCGCGCGAACTCCACGCGTGCCACGTACCCGTTCCCTGCCGCCGCGCCGTACACGTACACGGTGCGGTCGACCAGGACGGCCCCGGTGCCCCACGAGATTCCCGCGGGTTCGGCGAAGGGCAGCAGGTCGAGACGACGAAACGCCAGGTTCGGCAGCGCGAACCTGGCGATCGCCGTCCCCACGACCCGGAAGCCGAAGCCGGGAGGGCCGTCGGTCTGCTCGACGAGGGTGCAGAACACCAGCATCGTGCGGCCGCGCGCGACGCCTGAGCTCGGCCAACACGCCCGTCCGTACACCTCGGGGACGAGGTCCTGCCGGTCGGCGACCGTGCCGCCGAGCACCGGCACGAGGCAACGGCCATGCTGCACGACGATGCTGTTGTGGACGAACGTGGGCGGCGCGCCCGCCGGGACCGCCGGAGGAGCCAGGAGCGTGTCGGACATCAGCCACGCGGTGCGCCCGTCCGGCAGCGCGACCGGGACGTACCCGTCGGCAGTCGACCAGCCGGTGCCCAGTGACGCGAGCCCCGCGAACGCCTGCTGGTACTCCTCGGCGCTTCGAAAGGTGCCCGCGCACCGATCGGGGACGGGGGTCGACCGCGATGCCCCGGCGGTCGGCCACGCGGGCGCCGCGACGACGAGGAGAGCGCCGACGGCGAGCGCACCCCGGAGACGTGTACCGATCGAGCCCCGCGTGCGACGACGGCGATCACGACCGGGCGGCATCACCGCCGGCGACCGTCGACGAGGAGTGCGACGTGGCCATGACGGGGGATCGGGGGGCGGTTTAGGGTGACGCGGGCGTCACCCCGCACCGAGGAGGATCCCATGCCCAAGGGCATCATGTTCGTACCGTCCCAGCCCGCGAGCCCCGACCGTGAAGACGAGTACAACACGTGGTACTCGAAGACCCACATCCCCGAGGTGTGCGAAGTCGCCGGTGTGGTGGCGGCGCAGCGTTACAAGATCGCCGACCCCGCGCAGGCCGTCCCGGGCACCAGCACGTACATCGCGCTCTACGAGCTCGACGCCGACGACCTCAACACGGTGTTCGAGGAGATCGCGGCCCGCGCCACTGACGGTCGGATCCAGATGAGCGACGTGCTGAGCATGGACCCGCCGCCCGTGCCCGTGATCTACGAGCTCCTGGACTGACGCCGGTGAGCGAGCGCGTCTCGTGCGCGGTGTCGAACGGCATCGCCGACGTTCGCCTGACCCGTCCCGAGAAGCGCAACGCGCTCGACCGCGCCATGTTCCGCGCCATCATCGAGGCCGCCGACCGGGTGGCCGCCGACCGTTCGGTGCGGGTGGTCGTGCTCTCGGGCGAGGGCAAGGCGTTCTGCGCCGGCCTCGACACCTCGTTGTTCGCGGCGATGGCGGCGCCACCCACCGACGCAGGGTCGTCGGCACCGGGCGACGCCACCGACTCGCTGCGGACCGACGCGGTGCGGGCCGTGCGGACGTGGACCGAGCTCGCGGTCCCGGTGATCGCGGCGGTGCACGGCGTCGCGGTCGGAGGAGGCTTCCAGCTCGCGCTCGGCGCCGACCTGCGCATCGTCGCACCCGACGCACAGCTCGGCGTGTTCGAGATCAAGTGGGGGATCGTGCCCGACATGTGCGGCACGCAGCTGCTGCCGCCGCTCGTCGGCCCCGACGTGGCCAAGGACCTCATGTTCACCGCCCGGATGGTCAGCGGTGAGGAAGCGAAGGCGATGGGTCTCGCCACGCGGCTCGCCGCCGATCCCCGGGCGGCCGCGCTCGACCTCGCGGCTGACATCGCGGGCCGCAACCCCGCTGCGATCAGGGTGATGAAGCGCCTCGTCGACCTGTCGTGGGCCACGCCGCTGGCCGACGGCCTGCGCGCGGAGCAGGAGCTCACCGAGGGCATGATCGGGAGTGCCAATCAACTCGAGGCGGTGCGGGCGAACCTCGAGCAGCGCCCGGGGAGGTTCGAGGACTGACGCGCGGGCTCGCCCTAGCCGGCGCGCCCGAAGATCCGCCAGCGGCGCTTGGCCTTGGGTGCGCGCGCCGCCGGTGACGCGGCCGCCGTCGGTGAAGGCGCCGCCGCCGGTGCCGGCGCGTCGGTGGCCGCCTTGGACGACGTGGTCGCAGCCGACGTCGCCGCGTTCTTCGGCGCGGCACCGTTCTTGGTGCCGTTGGCGAGGACACCGTTCGTCGGCTTCGCCTCCGCGGGCGCGACGGCGACCGCGGACGTCGTGAGGTTGCCCTCGGCGCGCCAGCGCACGGTGTCGGGGTCGTCCCGCGTGGTGCGCGGAGACTCGGTGGACGACATCGCGGTGTCCTCGGCTCCGAGCGGCTTCTGCTGCGCCGCAGACGCCGGCGCAGGAGCCGGGGCGGGCGGAGTGTCCGGGGACCTCGCGGGCTCGGGCACGGACGGGCGCGATGCGGTCGCGGCGGCGATGGCCGCCGCGGCGGCGACCGCGTCGGCCTCGTCGCGGATGGCCCTGGCCTCGGCGGACGCGCGTTCCAGGATGCGCCGGCTCTCCTCGGTCGCGGCGTCGAGCACCTGACGAGCCTTGAGCTCCAGCTCCTGCTCGGTCGCGTCGCGCAGCCGCGCCGAATCGATCGCCGACGAAGCACGCGCATCGCTGATCACCTGCGCCGCCTCTTCGCGCGCGGTCTCGAGCAACCGGGCCCGCTCCTCGTCGAGCCGCCGGAGGAACCCGCCGACCTCGTCCGTCGCCGTGCTGCGGATGGTCGCGGCCTCCTGCATCGCGGCGGCCACGATCTGATCCTGTTGGGTACGGCCCTCGGCTTCCGCGTCACGGACGATGCGCGACGCCTTCAACTCCGCTTCGGCGAGCAGTGCCCGGGCTTCCGCCTCGGCGGTCGCGCGCTGCTCCAACGCCGCGGTCGCGGCCTCGAGCCGCCCCTGCTCGAGCATGCGGGCGACCTCGCCGTGCGCGTCGGCGCGCACCTGCGCGGTCTCGTCGGCGGCGGCCTCGAGCGCCCGCTCCCGCAGCTGCGCGGCGGCGGCCTCGGCGGCGACGAGCTCGAGCTGCGCGGTGAGCCGCGCCTCCCGGAGGGTCGCGATCGCCTTCCGGCGCAGCCGCTTGATGGCCTTCTTGGGGCTGCCGCCCCGGCCGCACTTCTTGGAGCCGGACTTCTGCTTTGGCATCGTGGCGTCAAGGGTACGGAACCGACCGCCGTCATGCGCGCATACCCGGCACGGTGCCGGCGATCCGGGAGCGGATTCGACCGGCGTATGCTCCCGCGGCACCCCGATGTCATGGAGGGGGAGGCGCGGTGAAGGGGGAGGCGCAGTGAAGGTCCCGCTGACGATTCTCGATCACCTCGAACGCGCGGAGCTCGTCTACGGGGCCCGCAGCCTCGTGGTCGACGAGCCCGAGCAACCGGCCGCACCGTGGCCCGAGCTGACCGGCGCCAGCATGGCCGACCTCGCGCGCGCCCAGGCCTGTGGCCTCGAACGCCTGGGCGTCGGGCTCGGCGAGCGAGTGGCGATCGTGAGCCAGAACTCGGCCCGGCTCCTCACCGCCTTCTGGGGGGTGAGCGCCTACGGACGGGTGCTGGTGCCGGTGAACTTCCGGCTCACCGCGCACGAGGTGCAGTACATCGTGGAGCACTCCGGCGCGTCGGTGGTGCTCGTCGATCCCGAGCTCGACGGCGCGCTGGCCGACGTCACCGCGAAGCACCGCTTCGTGCTCGGCGAGGAGAGTGACGCCGAGCTGTACCAGTTCGGTGAGATCCCGCGGCCGTGGGACGCCGACGAGGACGCCACCGCGACCATCAACTACACGAGCGGCACCACCGCGCGTCCGAAGGGTGTGCAGCTCACGCACCGCAATCTCTGGATCAACTCGACGACGTTCGGCTGGCACGTGGGCGTGAACGATCGCGACGTCTACCTGCACACCCTCCCCATGTTCCACTGCAACGGCTGGGGCATGACGTACGCGGTCACCGCCATGGGCGGACGGCACATCGTGCTGCGCAGGATCGACGGTGCCGAGATCCTCCGGCGCATCGAGGCGCACGGCGTGACCCTGATGTGCGGCGCGCCGGCGGTGTTCAGCGCGGTCCTCGACGCCGCCGCGTCGTGGGACGGCCCGATCCCCGGACGCGGCCGGGTGCGGGCCGTGGTCGCGGGCGCACCTCCGCCCAGCCGGACCATCGAACGGATCGAGACCGAGCTCGGGTGGGAGTTCCTCCAGATCTACGGCCTCACCGAGACGTCGCCGTTGCTCACCTTCAACCGGCGCCGGGCCGAGTACGACGACCTCTCGCCGGGGGAGCGGGCGAAGAAGCTCGGTCGCGCGGGTGCACCGGCGTTGGGTGCGCGCCTCCGTATCGATGCTCAGGGCGAGGTGCTGGCTCGGAGCAACGTCGTGCTCGAGGGGTACTGGGACCAGCCCGAGGCCACCGCGGAGGCGATCGTGGACGGTTGGTTCCACACCGGCGACGGCGGCGCCATCGACGACGAGGGCTACCTGTCGATCTCCGACCGCAAGAAGGACGTGATCATCAGCGGCGGGGAGAACGTGTCTTCGATCGAGGTCGAGGACGCGCTCGCGTCACACCCGGACGTCGCCGAGGTGGCCGTGATCGGGGTCCCCGACGAGAAGTGGGGCGAGACGGTGAAGGCGCTCGTGGTGCTGGTGCCGGGCTCGACCGCCTCGGAGTCCGACCTCGTCGAGCACTGCCGCGGCTGCCTCGCGCACTACAAGTGCCCGACCAGCGTGGAGACGCGCGACGAGCTGGCGCGCACCGCGACCGGCAAACTGCAGAAGTTCAAGCTCCGGGCCCCGTATTGGGAAGGCCGCACGCGACAGGTCGGATGACTCCGCCAGGCAAGAACGCTTCTGCACCGGTGCGCGCCGCCGCGATCGCGGCGCTGGCCACGGTCGTCGCGCTGGCGGCACTGGCCGCCGCGCCGGCCGATGCCGGGAACGCCGCACCCACGGCGATCCCGGCCGCCGCACCCGGACCCGGTGGCGCGGTGAGCTGGGCGCCGACGGGGCGGCCGGTGTTGGGCCGGCCGGTGCTCTACACCGGATCGGCCAATGGCGCGTTCGTGGCCTGGATGGACCCGGAGCTCACCCGCCCGGTCGTCGTCCCCGGCACCGGCGACCCGCTTCGCTCGCCGTGGGGTGGCCAGGTCGCGCCCGACCAGCGGCCGTTCCTCGTCTCGTCCTTCAACGGCGGCTTCAAGTGGGGTGACATCGACGGCGGGATGATCGCGTTCGGTGCGTCGTACCGGGCTCCGGTCGCGGGTGAGGCGTCGTTCATCGTGTACGCCGACGGCACCTACACCGTCGGCGCGTGGGGACGCGACAACGACCCCGCCAAGCAGGTCGTCGGCCTGCGCCAGAACCTCGGCCTGCTGGTCGACGGCGGCGCGCCCACCCCGGCCGCGTCGAACCCGGGCCCGTGGGGCGCCTCGGTGGCGGGGGTCGCCACCGCCCGCGGGGGTGTCGGCGTCGACGCCACGGGGGGCCTCGTCTGGGCGGGGGGCCGGCTCAGCCCGCTCGATCTCGCCCGAGCGCTGGCGGCGGCCGGCGCGGTGCGGGCGATGGAGATGGACATCAACCCCGACTGGGTGAACTTCAACGCGTACGACGTCGGGCCCGACAACGTGGCCCACGGGCACGGTCTCTACGGGGCGACCGGCACCGACCGCTACCTGCACCCCGACGGCCGCGACTTCAT
>DATBBL010000152.1:0-9744 GCA_036271015.1 Acidimicrobiia bacterium | reverse complement strand
AAGGAGAGCTTGGCGGCCGACCCCCGGTCGAACCGCAGCCAGCGGGCCATCGAGATGGTGGCGCCCGAACGTGACACCCCCGGCGCGAGGGCCAGCGCCTGCGCCGTGCCCATGAGCACCGCGTCGCGGCCGTGGAAGTCGTCGGCCGGTCGCGCCCCGGCGAGGCCGTCGGCCCACTGCAGCACGAGACCGAACAGGATCAGGTTGATGCCGATGAGGATCGGGTCTCCGAGGTTGTCCTCGATGACGGTGGTGAAGAGCGCACCGACGAGAGCACCGGGGATCGCGGTCACGAGGAGCAGCCAGGCGATCCGTTGATCGACCGTCGTGATCGACCGCGTGCGCAACGAGTGCCACGCGGCCACGACGTACGACCACACCTCGCGCCGGAAGTATGCGAGCACCGCGATCAACGTGCCCACGTGCAGCGCGACGTCGAAGGTCTTGTTCAACGAGTCGTTCGACGTGAGCTCGGTCCAACCGAAGAGCTCGGGCACGAGGATCAGGTGGCCGCTCGACGAGATCGGGAGGAACTCGGAGAGGCCTTGGACGATGCCGAGGATGATGGCGTGGAGGACGGGCAAGCGGACGATGCTAGGGGTGCGCCGCGTCCTCGGGCGGCACGAGCGCGAGCGTGACCACGCCGTTGGCCTGCGCGTCGGCGAGCGCCCGCGCCTGGCGCGGGTCGACCAGCAGCGTCACTCCCGCGGCGCCGGCCCGTCCGGCACCGCTCCCGCTCCGCCGGTCGGTGTCGACGACGGTGACGCCGGCGGCCACGACGACGGTGCCGTCGTCACGCTCGCCGGCGGCCCCGGGATCGAAGCTGGCGAGCACGTCGACCGCGGCCCCGGGCCGCGGTCGCAGCGCATCGGTGACGACGATCCGCATCGCCCGCATGCCGCGAGGTACGACGCCGTCGAGACCGGTCCGCCGACGCGGTGCGACGTTACCGGTGACGAGGTACGCGCCCTCCACGACCGGCACCGCGACCACCCGGCCGACGAGCGCGCGGCGCCGGGTCGCGACGCCGGCGGGCAGCTGGGAGCGGTACACGGTGCGCGCGTGGAGGTCGGCGGGGGTGAGTCGATGGCCCAGGGGGAGATCGCGGGTGGCGATGACCGCGTCGACCCGGGGGCCGAGCCCGGCGGCTCGCCGGTGCAACGCGGCGAGGTCGCCACCCACGACCACCGCGGTCACGACTGCGACCGCGAGCGCGGAGCTCCAGAGCGCGAGCGCGCGGGGAGAACGACGGGGCATGACCGGTCCTTCCGCTGGGCGGCTGTCGGCCGCAGCCGGCTGCAGGGGAAGGACGAGGAGCGACGGGGGAGGTGCGGGGGAGGTGCGCGAGGTGGAGCTGGCTGAGACTAGGTGGACTTCGCCGCCGGGGTCGAGGGCTTGGCGTCGCTCTTCGACGCCGTCGACTTCGAGTCACCCGAGCCGTTCTCGGACTTCGCCGGGGTCTCGGTCTTCGAGGTGTCGGTCTTCGAGGCGTCGCCGTTCTTTGGTCGCTTCCCACCGCCGTTGCGGCTGTCGTTCTTGTAGAAGCCCGAGCCCTTGAGGACGATGCCGACGGGCTGGAAGACCTTGGCGACCTTGCCGCCGCACCCGGGGTGCTTCTTCAGTGGATCCTCGGAGAACGACTGGTAGAGCTCGAACTCGTCGCCGCACTTGGCGCACTCGTAGACGTAGGTGGGCATTGCGGACCTCTCGCTGACGGCAGCCGCCGCGGATTAGCAGTCGAAGGACGCGACTGCCAACGGTACCTCACCGGCGCATATTCCGCGTACGGAGTGCGCTCCCACCCCTGATGGCAGTTGAATGGGCGACGATGAACGTCGGCGTCGAAGTGGGCCTCCTGGTGCCCGTCGCCTACCTCCTCGGGACGTTCCCGAGCGCCTCCCTGGTCGCGCGCCGGCGCGGCGTCGACGTCACCGCGGCGGGCTCCGGCAACCCCGGCGCGTCGAACACCTTCCGGCTCCTGGGCTGGAAGGCGGGCGTCGTGGTCTTCGCCCTGGACGTTCTGAAGGGTGCGCTCGCCGCCGGGCTCGGCCTGGCGGTGGACGGCCACCGGGGCGCCTACATCCTCGGCGTCGCCGCGGTCCTCGGGCACGTGTTCCCGGTGACCCGCCGTTTCAAGGGTGGTCGCGGCGTCGCCACCGGCGGGGGCGTGATGCTCGTCATCTTCCCGCTGCTCACGCTGGCGCTGACCGCGCTCTGGATCGTCCTGGCTCGGCTGACGCACAAGGCGTCGATCGCCTCGATCACGGTGGCGATCGCGTTCCCCATCGCGGTCGCGCTGGCGGGCCACGAAGCGGGTGACGTGCTCGTCATCACGGTGATGGCGTTGCTCGTCGTCGGCCGGCACTTGTCGAACGTGCGCCGGCTGGTGAAGGGCCAGGAGCTGGGGCTCGAGAGCGGCCGGCAGTCCGACGAGCCCCCGGACGTGGGCGACGAGCGGGCCGCGAGCTGACGGGTAGCGTCGACGCCGTGACCAACCACGTCAAGAAGGCGGTGATCCCGGCCGCGGGCCTCGGGACCCGGTTCCTCCCCGCTACGAAGAGCCAGCCCAAGGAGATGCTGCCGGTCGTCGACAAGCCGTCGATCCAGTACGTGGTGGAGGAGGCGGTGGCCGCCGGGCTCACCGACATCCTCATCATCACCGGCCGGGGCAAGCACACGATCGAGGATCACTTCGATCGGAACTTCGAGCTGGAGCACTCGCTCGAGCGATCGGAGAAGCTCGACCTGCTCGCCGAGGTGCAGGACATCAACGAGCTCGCCGACATCCACTACATCCGCCAGCGCGACCCGCTGGGCCTCGGGCACGCGGTCGGCGTCGCGCGCGAGCACGTAGGTCACGAGCCCTTCGCGGTGATCCTGGGCGATGACATCATGGTCGACGACGGCGAGCTGCTCCGCTCCATGATCGACGTGCACGACCGCGAGAACGCATCGGTGCTCGCGCTGCTCGAGGTCGCGCCGCAGGACATCTCCGCCTACGGCTGCGCCGAGTGCGACGACGTGGGCGACGGGCTGCGCCGCGTGCGGGGCGTGGTCGAGAAGCCGCGTCCCGAGGATGCCGCGTCGAACCTCGCCGTGATCGGCCGCTACGTGTTCACGCCCGGGATCTTCGACGCGCTCGATCGCATCACCCCGGGCGTCGGCGGCGAGCTCCAGCTCACCGACGCGATCGGCATGCTGCTCGACCGCGAGCCGGTGTACGGCCGTGTGTTCACGCACGGTCGCTACGACATCGGGCAGAAGCTCGACTTCCTGCGGGCCAACATCGAGCTCGCCCTCGACCGGCCCGATCTCGGCCCCGACCTGGCCGAGTACCTCCGCGCCCTCGTGCGGGACCGCCTGTCGTGAAGCCGCTGGCCGAGGTCCAGGCCGCGATCCTCGGGGCGGTGCCCCGCCTCGAGCCGATCGAGGCCGGTCTGGCCGACGCCCTCGGGCTCGTCCTCGCCGAGCGGGTCACCGCGCCCGAGGCGGTTCCGCCGTTCCCCAACACCGCGATGGACGGCTACGCGGTGCAGGCCATCGACACCAGCGGCGCGAGCGAGGAGCACCCGGTGCGGCTGCAGGTGGTCGGGGAGCTCGCCGCCGGGCACGCGCCGACCATCGCGGTCGGATCAGGGCAGGCGATCCGGATCATGACCGGCGCCCCGATGCCCGAGGGTGCCGACAGCATCGTGATGGTGGAGCGCACCGCCCGCGACGGCGACGACGGCGTCATCGTGACCCTGGAGGTCGAGCCCGGACGCCACGTGCGCCGCGCCGGCGGTGATCTCGAGGCCGGCGACGTGGTGTTCGAGCCCGGTGAGGTGCTGACCGCCGCACGCGTCGGGGTGCTGGCGACGGTCGACGCCCGCCGCGTCCGCGCCTACCCGCGTGCGCGCGTCGGCGTGCTCTCGACCGGCGACGAGCTCGTCGAGTCGGGGCCCCTCGCGCCGGGGAAGATCCGCGATTCGAATCGGCCGATGCTCCTCGCGCAGCTCGCCGATGCCGGCGCGGTCGCGCTCGATCTCGGCTCCGCGCACGACGACGAGGTGCTCATGACTGCGACGCTGCGCGACGCAGTGGAACGTTGCGACGCGGTGATCACGAGCGGCGGCGTGTCGGTCGGCGACTTCGACTACGTGAGCGCCGCGCTGGAGCGCATCGTGGCCGACGACCCGAGCGGCGATTCGGGCGTCGACTGGTACCAGGTGGCGATCAAGCCCGCGAAGCCGCTCTGCTTCGCGATGGTGCAGGGGACTCCCGTGTTCGGGCTCCCCGGCAACCCGGTGTCGTCGTTCGTGAGCTTCGAGCTGTTCGCGCGACCGGCGTTGCGCCAGATGATGGGCCACGCGCAGGTGTCGCGGCCGCTGGTCCGCGCCACGGCCGCCGACGCGATGCCCCGGAAGATCGACGGGAAGCTCCATCTCGACCGGGTCGTGGTCGACGTGGTCGACGGGCGCTACGTCGCCGCCGCGGTGCGCTCCCAGGAGAGCAACGCCCTGGCCGCTTCCGCCGCGGCCAATGCGCTCGCCCTGGTGCCCGACGGCGAGGGCGTCGCCGCCGGCGACGACATCACCGTCATGTTGCTCGACTGACACGTCCCCGTCGCTCGCGTCCGCTCACTCCGTGCCCATCGGCGAGACGGGCGGAGCCCGCTCTCGCCCGACCCTCGGGCCCGCCCGCCCGAAGGTGAGGGAAGAACGGGCGCCCGGGTTGACCCCGGGCACCCGTCTCCCAGCCCGCCCCAGGACGGATCGCGCTGCCCCCACGTGCGCGCGACCCGTCGGACCGGACGATTCAGCCCGTCTGCACGGTGCAGCCCCCGGGGATGTCGGGCTGCTCGCCAGCGGGAACCCGTGCCACGAAGCGTGACGAGGTTTGCACGTCACCTTGCGTGACGACGCCGCTGGAGCACTCCACGACCACCGTGCCTGACGGACTGTCTGTCGCCGCCGTGGCCGCCGCGAGGCCGCTGCTCGAGAGCACGAGCGGAGCGGCGACGAGCGCCACGGAGCCAACGAGGATTCGCCAACGTTGACCACGGATCCTGCTGCCACTGCCTACCATCTGGGCGTTTCCTCTCCGGAAACAAACAACCGGCCCCCCAATCCCGGATTGGGTAGGGGCCGGTTTCGCTCTGGCTCCCCGCAAGCTCAAGCGACCAGTTCAGCGCTTGCGGATCGATGCCTCCCCGTGGTGGTGGCGATGGTTGCTCGAGTCCCTGGTGCTACATTGCTCCTCGTTGGGTTCCCAGCCCGGCTACAAGCAGTGGCTATCTAACCACACAGAGTGGTCGCTCGTCAACTCGCCCGGGTCGCCTGTGCCGGATGTCGCATACGCTGACAGGGTGAAGCCACTGATCGACCCGTTCGGACGGCGAGTCACCGACCTCCGGCTCTCGATCACCGACCGGTGCAATTTCCGCTGCACCTACTGCATGCCCCAGGAGGGCATGCCGTGGCTCGACCGCCACGAGCTGCTCACCTACGAGGAGCAGGCCCGCATCGTGCATGTGTGCGTGGAGCGCTTCGGGTTCGAGTCCGTGCGGATCACGGGTGGGGAGCCGACCGTACGCGCGCACCTGCCGCGCCTCGTCGGCATGCTGTCCCCGCTGGGCGTCGACATCGCGATGACGAGCAATGGCGTCCGGCTGCCGGAGATGGCGCACGACCTCGCGCAGGCGGGCCTCCGGCGCATCAACGTCTCGCTGGACTCCCTGCGGCCTGAGGTGTTCCGGGAGCTCACCCGGCGCGACGATCTCGATCGGGTCATCGCGGGGATCGACGCCGCCGTCGAGGCCGGCCTCGATCCGGTGAAGGTGAACTGCGTGGTGATGCGGGGTGTCAACGACGACGAGGTCGTCGACCTCGCCGCCTTCGGCCGCGATCGGGGCGTCGGCGTCCGCTTCATCGAGTTCATGCCCCTCGACGCCGACGGCGCCTGGCGGCGCGACGACGTCGTCCCCGCGCGGGAGATCCTCGAACGCATCGACGCGGTCTTCCCGCTCGAGCAGCTCCCGGTGGCGGGCGCCCATCACAGCGAACACGTGGAGCCGGCCGAGCGCTTCCGCTACGCCGACGGCATCGGCGACGTCGGGGTGATCGCCAGCGTCACCGAGCCCTTCTGCGAGCAGTGCGACCGGATCCGGGTCACCGCCGAGGGCAAGCTCCGCACCTGCCTGTTCGCGCTCGACGAGTACGACCTGCGGGCAGTGCTGCGGGGTGGGGCCGACGACGCCGTCCTCGACGACCTCCTCGCGGCCGAGATCACCCGGGCCGTCGGCACCAAGTGGGCCGGGCACCACATCGGTCGGGTCGACTTCGTCCGCCCGGCGCGGTCCATGAGCCAGATCGGCGGATAGGCGGAAGCGCCTCCGGACCTGCGGGAACGTAGACTTCCCGCCATGTCGGCCTCGGAATTCACGCATCTCGACCCGCTCGGACGCGCCCGCATGGTCGACGTCACGGCCAAGGACGCCACCCACCGACGGGCCGTCGCCCGCTGCCGGGTGCACATGGAGGCCGACACCGCGGCCAAGATCGCCTCCGGGGCCATCAGCAAGGGCGACGTCCTGGCCGTCGCCCGGGTCGCCGGCATCCAGGCCGCCAAGCAGACGCCGAACCTCCTGCCGCTCTGCCACCCCCTCCTGGTCGGCTCGGTGTACGTGAACTTCCGCATCGAGGACGCCCACGTAGAGGTGGAGGCCCAGGTCGACACGGTCGACCGGACCGGCGTGGAGATGGAGGCCCTCACCGCCTGTGCAGTGGCGGCGCTGACGATCTACGACATGTGCAAGTCGCTCGACCGGAGCATGACCATCGGCGAGCTGGCGCTCTGGGAGAAGACCGGCGGCCGTTCCGGTACCTACCGCCGGCCTGGTGGGGGCCTCGACGCCGACCTCGATCTCTGACCCGAGCCCGGGGTCCGTCTCGACCCGCGCCCGGGCCCTTGGCTAAGGTGCTCACGGCCGCGAAGCGGGCGGTCGGAGGCTGAGATCCACAACGGGTCGCCAACAGCCGGTTACATTCATTCTTCGGGCGACACAAACGGGGGCGTTTGCCTTGACGATTGCGGTCATCCTGGTTCTGGGCGTTCTCTGGATCGCGGTGCTCGTGCCGCCGATCCTCCGGGCTCGCGGGCAACAGAGCCGATCCGACTCGGTGGGGGACTTCCACCACAAGCTCTGTTCGCTCGGTCGGGCGAACGGTCACCGGACGCGTCCGCCCCGCATGTCGTCGCCGCAGCCCATCTTCGTGCCCGGTGGCTCCGGGCCCGCGACGATGAGCGCGACACAGAAGCGCCGGCGGGACGTGCTGTTCGTGCTGCTCGGGGTGGTCGCGGCGACGTTCTTCCTCGCCGTGCTCACGCGTGCCATGCCGTTCATCGTGCTGCAGCTCCTGGCCGACATCGCGCTCGGGGGGTACGTGTACCTGTTGATCCAGTACAAGAACCGCACCCAGGACCAGCGGTCGAAGGTCGGCTACCTCGGGGCCGCGTACCGCGACCCGTCGCCGTACCTGAACGCCCGGTACGTCCCGGCGCCGCGGGAGCAGAACGGTCCACGGCTCGTCCCGCTCCGGCAAACGGCCTCCCACTAGTCGGCCGGTCCGACCCTTGGAGCACTCGGGTCAGATCGCGGCGGCGGGCGCCCAGGCGCAGGAGATCCTCGAGCAGAAGCACGAGGCACGCGAGGTCACGCTGGCGGCGTCCCGGCGCGCCATCCGCTCCTGCGCGTCGGCCATCCGCGCGGTGCACCGGCGGGAGTTCCGCGAAGCTCGTGCACTCATCGCGGAGGCCGCCGCGTACCTCGCCGAAGCGGAGAACGTGCTCGCGGGACACAACGACGTGCGCTACGGAGGATTCCTCCAGGACGCCAAGAAGGAATTCGCCGAGGCCAACCTGACCCTGGCGTTCGTGGCGGAGCACGCGTTGCCCACCGCCGCCGAGCTCGGGGTCGACGTCCAGCCCTACCTCAACGGCATGGCCGAGGCCGCGAGCGAGCTGCGCCGGCAGGTCCTCGATTGCCTGCGCGCCGACGAGCGGGACGAGGCGGAACGGCTCCTCTCGCTGATGGACGACGTATACGGCGTGCTCGTGACGATCGACTATCCCGACACGCTGACCGGGGGACTCCGACGCTCGACCGACGCCCTGCGCGCGGTGCTCGAGCGCACCCGCGGCGACGTCACGACCGCGATCGTCGCCGCCCGTCTCCAAGGCGCGATCGAGGGGCGCCGCGCTCCCGGCGCCGATCCCCCGGGCTTCTAGGCCGGCCGCTCCAAGGCGACGCGGGCGCGGCCCACGACCTCGTTGAGCACGCGCGTCGCGGCGGCGACGTCGTCGGGCGCGAGGTCGCCGAAGATCGCGGCCGTGTCGGTGGCGACGGCGGCCTGCACCGAGGTGAGCACTTCACGGCCGGCGACGGTCGGTCGGCCGTCGCTCAGCAACCCGCGACCGGTCAGTGCACCGACCAAGTGGTCGGCATCCGGGAAGTGGGCGCGGTCGCCGACGACGGCTACGAGTCCGTCTGTGTCGACCGTGCCGTCGAACTGGTCGGACAGCCGGAGCGTGACCCACTGGGGCTCGGTCAGCCCGGTCCCGTCGAGGTGGCGGAGCAGCAGGGCGTTGAGGGTCTTCTCGGTCTCGCCGATGAGCTGGGGTCCGAAGGGCGTCGACATGGTCGCCTCCATGCGTCGGGTATCGTTGGTGCCCCCAACGATACCATCTCGTTGGTCGCACCAACGATTGCCCTAGACTGTGACCATGACCGCGTTGCAGCGAGTCGCCGGACGTCCCACCTGGCTCCTGAGCCGGGCCAACGCGCGGTCACAGGCGCTGTTGGCGGATGCCTTCTCGAGCGAAGGACTGCGCGGATACCACTTCCGGCTGCTGGCCGCGCTCGACCAGTACGGGCCGAGCAGCCAGGCCGAGCTCGGCCGCGGCACGGGCATCGACCGGAGCGACGTGGTGGCAGCGCTCAACGACCTCGTCGAGCGGGGACTGGCCCGACGCGAGCCCGACCCGGTCGACGGTCGTCGCAACATCGTCACCATCACGCGGCGCGGCCTGAGCACCCTCGAGCGGCTCGACGGCGCGGTCGACGACGTGCAAGCCGCCGTGCTCGCGCCGCTCACGCCGACCGAGCGCACGACCTTCGTGCGACTGCTCGCCAAGCTCGGTCGACCGTGAGCGATCGCGGGGCGCAGTGGTAGTCTCTCGGGTCCCGCGGGGGTGTAGCTCAGCCCGGTAGAGCGCTACGTTCGCAACGTAGAAGTCGTGGGTTCAAGTCCCATCACCTCCACTCCCAAAAGCGCAGGTCAGCGCCGTCGCGCTCGCATCGCGCTCAGGTTGCAGTGTTCTCGATCCCGCGAGCATCCCGCGGAGGGATCGAAAAATGGGCTCCGAGAGCCTCCGCCGCGTCCTTGTCCGCGGCGCTTGTCGCTTGCGCGTAGACGGCGAGAGTGAGGCGGGGATCTGAGTGCCCCAGGCGCGTCTGTGCCGTCTTCAGATCGACGCGTGCGAGGACGAGACCCGTTGCGTTGGCGCGGCGCAGGTCGTGGAAGCCGGCGCCTTCGTAGCGTTCCTTCATCGTCTCCGGATCCTTGACCAGGGTTCCGACACCCGCCGCGATGCATGCGGGCTGCCAAATGCGCCGACGCCAGTTCGTGTAGCGGAGAGGACCACCTTCGGGCGCAGGGAAGACGAGCTCGTCGGGATCGGCTGCGGTCCTCCCGAGCCTCGTCA
>DATBBL010000151.1:0-6801 GCA_036271015.1 Acidimicrobiia bacterium | reverse complement strand
TCCCGAGCCGGTCCCACCACTCGCCGAGGGTGAGGTCGCGGTCCCAGTGCTCGTCCAGCCACCGCGGGAACGAGTCGGAGACGGAGGCGGAGTCGGAGCCGGTGCGGTCGTCGTCGGTCACGTCGCGCCTCCCAGTGCCTCGCGGATCTCCGCCCGCCGTGGCTTCATCATCGCGTTCCGGGGGATCTCGTCCACGATGCGGACCATCACCGGGACCTTGTACGGCGCCAACCGCGATCTCACGTGGGCGCGAAGGTCCTCACCGGTGACCGGCACGCCCTCCCCGCGGAGGGTCACCATCGCCGCGGGCACGGATCCCAGCCTGCGGTCCGGGATGCCGACGACGACGGCCTCGCCGACGCGCTCGTGGTCGACGAGCGCATCCTCCACCTCGCCGGCGCGGATCTTGAACCCGCCGCGCACGATCACGTCGTCGACCCGGTCCAGGATCCAGACGAACCCGTCGGTATCGATGCGCGCCAGGTCGTTGGTCCGCGTCCACGGTCCCCCGTCCCTGCTCACCTCGAGCACGCCGGCGTCGGCGTCGGGAGCGGTGTCGGCGGGGGCCAGCCGCACCTCGACGCCGGGCAGCGGCCGACCGACGCTCCCCAGCTTCGTGGTGTTCCACCGCTCCCAGTCGTCCTCGCGCCACGAGACGACCGGCCCGCCGAACTCGGTGGCGCCGTACGCGTTCAGCACGCCGATCCCGTAGCGATCGGCGAAGCGACGGGCGGCCGCCGGGTCGAGCGGCGCCGAACCCGTGGCCAGCCAGCGGACGCCATCGAACCACTCGCGAGGGAGGTCCCGGTCGACGATCGCGGCGATGGCCGCGGGCGGCACGCCGATGCGCCGGGGCCGGTGCTCGCGCACGAGCGCGGCCCAGCGATCCACGTCGAAGCGCTCCATCACCGCGATCGGACGGCCCCGCCAGACGGTCGCGACGAGGCCCATGAAGCCGCCGATCGACGACAACGGCACCGCGTTGATCGTGACGCCCCGGGTCTGCGTCGGATCGCGTACCGTCACGCCGGCGCGGGCGCGGTCCAGCGTCTCGTTCGTGACCGGATGACGGCGCGGCGCTCCGGTGGTTCCGCTGGTCGGTACGAGCACGGCCACCCCGGGCGCGACGCCGACGCGAGGTTCCTCGGCGGTGCGCGCGCGCCCGGGAAGCGGCTCGACGTCGGCCGGCGCGTCGCCGAGCGAGATCCCGACCATCGCCGCCGCGCGTACGCACGCCGCGAACCCGTCCCGTGCCCAGTCGCGCGTCTCGGCGACGACCGCGGCCACCGGCAGCCGACGCACGTCGGCGCAGAGCTCCGTGTCGGAGGCGAGTGACTGGATCAGCACCACCGGCCGGCCCAGCGCGAGCAGTGCGAGCAGCGCGCCGACCGCGGGCGGTCGCTCCCGGACCACGAGGCCGACGGCATCGGACGCGCCGACATCGCAGGCGAGGAGCGTCGACTGCAGTCCGTCCATGCGGGCCGACACGTCGCCCCAGGTCGTCGCCCGTCCTTCGAACTGGATGGCCGGCGCATCCGGGTACTCGGCGCACAACTGCGCGACCCGGGCTCGGAAGCGGGTCGGCGGGTCGCCGATCACCGCCCGACGCGTCCGTGCACCGCGTCGACCCACTCCGCCGCGACCTGATCGATACCGCCAAGATGTCAGACCTTTTCCGGCCGGTCAAGGCGGCCGGGTGCGAGCCGGGCTCCGCCGACGACGACGACCTCCACACGCGGCATGATCAGCACCACCACGCGGAGGAGGACGAGCGACATGACGAGCCGGCGCCGCTACGAGGTCGTCCAGTGGGCCACCGGCTCGGTCGGCGCCTCCGCGCTGCGGGCGATCATCGAGCACCCCGACCTCGAGCTGGTCGGCGTGCTGGTGTTCGACCCGGCGAAGGAGGGACTCGACGCGGGGGCGCTCTGCGGCACCGACGAGACCGGCGTGGTGGCCACCCGCGACGCGGGCGAGCTGCTGGCGCTGGGGGCCGACTGCGTCTGCCATTGCCCGCGCAACAGCAGGGAGACGACCGAGGAGCTGGCGACCATCCTCGAGAGTGGCGCCAACGTCGTGTCCTCGGCGCTGCTGCCCGCGCTGTATCCGCAGTCTCGTCACGTCTCGCCGCGCAGCACGCGACGTCTGGCGGAGGCGTGCGAGCGCGGCGCGAGCAGCCTCTTCGTGTCGGGCATCGACCCCGGGTTCGCCACCGACGCCCTCCCGGTGCTGCTGACGAGCATCTCCGGTCGCGTCGACCGCGTGCGGATGATGGAGATCATGAGCTACGAGCACTACGACGACGCCGACACCCAGTTCCGCTGGTTCGGCTTCGGGGCGGCGATCGATTCGCCGCTGCCGCCCTACCTCGCTGCCGGTCGGCCGACCCGGTACTGGGGCCCGACGGTCGAGCTCGTCGCCGCCGGCATCGGCGTCGCGATCGACGAGATCCACGAGACGACCGACCGCGTCGCGACGCCGGTCGCGCTCGACGTGGACGCCGGCCGCATCGAGGCCGGGACGGTCGGCGCGCTGCGGTTCGCGGTGCAGGGGTTCCACGCCGGACAGGAGGTCGTGACCCTCGAGCACATCACGCGGCTGCACCCGTCGATGGCACCCGAATGGCCGCAGCCGATGGTCCCCGACGGCGTCTACCGCATCCTCGTCGAAGGGTGGCCGAGCTACGAGCTCAACCTGTTCGGCACCGACGAGGAGGGCCGCAACTACCCGGCGCTGGAGGCCGCCACGGCGTTCCGCATCGTCAACCGGATCGCCGACGTGTGCGAGGCACCCGCCGGGATCCTCACGCCGTTCGACTTCGGCCTCGAGCGCAACCCGGGCGTCTTCCGCGGCGCGGCCGTTCCCTGACGCCGACCCGGGTGGTCCGAGTGGCGCCGCCGACGTCGCGTCGTCGCTCACGAGGCCTCCATGCGATCGAAGGCGGCGTCCATCGCGGCGCGCCGTCGCTCGTAGATCGGGCGGAACGAACCGTGGGTGATCACGTACGGCTCGCCCGCTTCGAGGTCGGTGAGCAGGTTCCGGATCGCGTCCTCGGCGGTGGCGAGGTCGCCGTCGCCCATCGGCTGATGGGCCATCATCGCCTCGACGTCGCTCTGGTCGAGGACCGATTCGCCCAACTCCGACGGGCGGGCCAGGACGCTGCTCTCCAGGTGACGGGTCATCATCCCGCCGGGGAACAGGATCGTCACGCCGATGCCTTCGGGCGCGAGCTCCTCGCGCAGCGACTCGGCGAAGCCCATCACCGCGAATTTGCTCGTCTGGTACGCGCCCAACCGCACCGACGGCGCCAGCACGCTCGACGACGCGGTGAACACGATGCGCCGGAAGCCGCTCCCGGCGCGCATGATCGGGAGGAACTCGCGCACGGTGCGGACCGTCCCGAGCACGTTGACGTTGATCACCCATGACCAGTCCTGCTCGGTCAGGCGATCGATCGCACCGAACTGCTGCACCCCCACGTTGGAGCACAGCACGTCGCAACCGCCGAGCGCGGTGCGGACGTGGTCGGCGGCGGCCGCCACCGAGGCCGAGTCACCGATGTCGATGCGCGTCGACGTCGCCTCGATCCCCTGCTCGGCGATCGAGGAGGCAGTTGCCGCGGCCGCTTCCGCGTCGATGTCGAGCACGCCGACGTTCATGCCCGCACCCGCGAACGCGCGCGCCATCGCCGCTCCCAGACCGGATCCGGCGCCGGTCACCACCGCGATGCGGCCGGTGAGCTCCGTCATGGGTTCCCCCCGAGATCGTGGACCGGCCGCACGACCGTGCCACGCGGACGGCTTGTCGGCAACCGCCGGCGGGTGCTTCAATCCATCTAGAGATTTGTGCCCGAACCCCGCGCGCGAAGGTCGTGGAGCATGAAGGTCCCGTTCACCTGGAAGCCGACCGGCTGGTTCATGATCGGGTGGGCGGCGGAGTTCCCGGCGGGCGAGGTGCGACCGCTGCGCTACTTCGATGAGGATCTCGTGGCGTACCGCGACGACGACGGGGTCCTCCACGTGATGTCGGCGCACTGCCCGCACCTCGGCGCGCACATCGGCCACGGCGGGAAGGTCAACGGCGACTGCGTCGAGTGCCCGTACCACGGGTGGGGCTACGGCCCCGACGGCGTGAACCGCTACATCCCCTACGAGGAGCGGCCGAACGTCTCGAAGCAGCTCCGGGTGTGGCCGGTGCTCGAGCAGTACGAGTGCGTCTTCCTCTGGCACCAGCCCGACGGCGAGCCACCGCGCTGGGAGATGCCCGACATCTTCCTGTCGTTCCCGCAGATGGAGACCGACCCCGCGGCGTACTACCGGCCGTACCCCGAGCTGTCCGTCCGCTACGACCACGAGCCGGTCCACCCGCAGCTCCCGCTCGAGAACGCGGCCGACAGCATCCACTTCCAGTACGTGCACCGGGCGACGGTGACACCGGTGCTGGTCGACTGGAAGGTGGTCGAGCAGGAGTGGCGCTTCGTCACCGGGTGGCCGGACACCCGCCGCGACGATCCCGACGCGATGGCCCTCCGGATCCACAGTTGGCTATTCGGGGTCGGTGGCGCGATCAGCGCCTTCGAAGGTGCCTCGAGCTACCGCCTGGTGTTCGCGACGACGCCGGTCGACGACGAGTGCTCCGACATGTTCTATTCCATCTGGTGGCCGAAGCAGGCCGGCGACGACTCGGCGGTGCCACCCGAGCATCTCCGCGAGCGGCTGGAGAAGGAGTTCCTGGTGACGTTGTGGGACGACCTCGAGATCTGGCGGTACCAGGACTACGTCGAGCACCCCGCGCTCGCGAAGCAGGACGCGCGGCCGTACGGATCGATCCGCAAGTGGGCGAAGCAGTTCTACGAGATCGAGCCCGGCTGACCCCGGCGACGGGTCAGCGGGTGCCGGGAATCGCGCCCGCGGGCCAGCTCTCCCCGGCCACGCGCGCGGTCGCGCGATCGGGGCGGAGGCTGCGCAACCGTGGATGGCGCAACATCAACGACTGGGGCGACGCCATGCTGAGGTGCAAGCGCTGCGCCCGCGCGTCGAGGAGACGGACCAGTGCCTCCTCGTGCTCCGGCCCGGCGTTCGCCACGAACTCGACGAGCTCGGCGTCGGCCTCCGCCGGGTCCGGACGGTGCCCGAGCACCGCGGCCAGGTCGTCGAGGCCGGCGGCGTCGAGTGCCGTCCCGATCTCGTCGACCCGCCGGAGGTGGCTGGCGACCCGACCGAGCCCGACGCGCTCGTAGTCGTCGAGGAAGCCCGCCGACCCGGCGGCGCGGAGGCTGTCCACCAGGTGCCGGTAAGCCGGCGCGTGGCGCGTCGGCCGCGCGTCCGGGATCGCGACCGGTTCGAGCTCGTAGCCGCGCATCTCGGCGATGACCTCGAAGGCCCAGCGGGCGCCGTTCACGTACCACGCGAGGTACGACACCCAGTCCGTCCCACGCAACGGATCGGCCAGCGGCGGCCCTACCGAGATGACCGACAGCGCGTTGTAGAGGACGGTGTGGTAGTCGACGACGTCGTGGTCGATGACCACACCGGTCGTCGCCTCGTAGCGGGCACCGGTCTCGGCGAGGTCCCCGAGGTTCTTGAGCGTGTCCCGGATCCTCAGCGCGGCGAGGTCCATCATCGGGTCACCGACGTGCGCGTGCTCGAAGTCGAGCAGGCCGGTGATCCGACCGTCCGCGAACATGAACTGGAACGAGTCGTAGGTGATGAACCGCGCCTCGGCGTGGCGGTGCTGCGGGACGTTCTCCGCCAACCACCGGCGGAGGAACACCGCGATGGGGTCGGGCGGGAGGCCCTCCATCGACCGGTCGTACCGCTCCTCCATCCGCCGCAGGAACGACAGGCCGGCGGCCGCGGCGTCGGCCGGCATCGCGAAGCCGGCGGCGACGGCGTCGTCGAGCGGGATGGCATAGATCCGCGCGAGCAGATCGAGGTAGTCGTCGACGAGGTGCTCGCGCTCGTCGTCGTCGGCCGCGAACGAGAGGTCGACCAGGCCGGGCAGCCGATCCATCACGAGCGCGTACGGCGCGTCGCACAGTCCGTAGGCGTGCGGCACCGGGAGGCCGTGCGCTTCCAGGAGGTCGTGGACCGCGACCTCGTCGGCGATGCGGTACGGCATCACGATCCTCGGCTCGCGCTCGCCGCGCGCGTGGAGCGGCAGGCTGCGCCCGCCGACCTCGACGTCGACGTCCCACGCCGGTCGCCACCGGGGCATGCGCTGGACCCGCGTCACCGCCCCGCCCACCGTGCGCTCGACCCACCCCGCGAGCTCGGTTGCGTCCCCGTCGTCGCTCACCAGCGGCACCTCACCGGTTCCCGGTTGCATCGTGGCCCGATCGCAATAAAGTCTAGATGTTTCCGGGCGCGACGGATCGCCCCGCGGACCACGACCGAGGAGGCCGCATGGGGGAGCAATCGGAGAGCATCGTCTGGATCACCGGCGCCACGTCCGGCATCGGTGAGGCGCTGGCGCGCACCTGCCCGTGGCCGGACACGAAGATCATCAGCATCTCCCGCCGTGAGCACCCCGAGCACGAGACGGTCCTGTTCGACCTCACCGACATGGGCTCGTGGGACGCGGTCGGCGACCACCTGACCGAGGTCCTCGCCGCCTTCCGCGGGGAGCGGGCGGTCTTCATCCACAACGCGCTCTACTACTGGGGCGGCCGCGCGTACCAGGGTGAGGGCGATCCGCGGAACCACCGCGACGAGATCATCGCCAACGTGATGTCGCCGCTCGTGCTGGGCGACCTGTTCCTCCGGGCGGCGCGGCCGGCGGTCGACGCGGGGGTCGACGTCG
>DATBBL010000150.1:0-7585 GCA_036271015.1 Acidimicrobiia bacterium | reverse complement strand
TCGATTCCGTTCCGCCGTCCCGCCCTCCGGGCACGGCTCCACTGCATCTCCGGTCTTGTGGGTCGATTCCGTTCCGCCGTCCCGCCCTCCCTACCGCCGGGCGTCGGCCGAGACCTCGCCTAGCGTGACCGGGTGGCCCGGTACGTGGAGTTCGACCGACACGAGTGGGCCGGGCGCGGGGTCCCGGGCGGGGTCTCGACCGATGCCGACCCCGACGCGCTCGTGTCCGCCTCCGACCGGGTCGAGATCTACGGCCCGCTGGCCGCGTTGCTCGTCGAGCGGGCCGGGGGCAAGGCGCCCTTCGTCGTCTCGGTGACCGGCAGCGTGGCGGTGGGCAAGAGCGCGGCGGCCGCCGCCCTCGCCGCCGCGCTGCGTCCGCGCCCGGTGGCGGTCGTGTGCACCGACGGCTTCCTCTTCCCGAACCGCGTCCTCGACGCACGCGGCCTCACCGCCCGCAAGGGCTTCCCCGAGTCGTTCGACCACGACGCGCTGGCCCGGTTCCTCCTCGACGTGCGGGCGGGCGCGCCCGAAGCGCACGCCCCGGTGTATTCGCACCAGACCTACGACATCGTCGAAGGCCAGACCCAGGTGGTCCGTCAGCCGGACGTGCTCGTGCTGGAAGGCCTCCCGTTCCCGGAGGACCACGTCGACTTCACCGTCTATCTCGACGCCGACGAAGCCGACATCGAACGTTGGTTCGTCACCCGCTTCCGCGCGTTGTGCGCCGACGCCCGCGCCGACGACGCTTCCTTCTTCCGCCCGTTCGCCGGCTACTCCGAGGAGCAGGCGACCCGCTTCGCGAGCGGTGTCTGGGCCGCCATCAATCGCGTGAACCTGGAGGAGCACATCCTCCCGGTGCGCGACACGAGTGATGTCATCCTGGAGAAGGGCCCCGATCACGCCGTGCGACGCGTGCGACTGCGTGTCGGCTGACGTGCCAGCATGACCCGCCGACCGAGGAGGGAACATGGCGAGTGATCGTGACCTGGTCGACATGCTCGACGCGGTCTGGGCGTCGACCGCCGCCCTCGGCGACGAGCTCGACGAGACCGAGTGGAAGCAACCGAGCGAGTGCCCGGGCTGGACCGTGCAGGACAACCTCGTGCACCTCACCGCGCTCGAGCGCTTCATCCTCGGCGACCCGCTCCCCAGCGAAAACGTCCCCGACGACCTCCCGCACGTGAAGAACGACATCGGCAAGGCGAACGAGCGGTGGATCGAGTCCCGCCGCTCGTGGACCGGCGCCGACGCGTTGGCCGAGTTCCGCGCCGCAACCGGCGCGCGGATCGAGCAGCTCCGGGGGCTCGACGACGCCGGGTTCGCGGCCGACTCCTGGACGCCCATGGGCCCGGGCACCGTCGCCGACCTGCTGCGCTTCCGCATCTTCGACTCGTGGGTCCACGAGCAGGACATGCGCCGCGGTCTCGACCGGCCCGGCGACCTCGACTCGCCGGCCGCTCGGCAGGCGCTCGACATGATGGTCGGGGTGCTCCCGTACATCGTCGGGAAGAAGGTGGGGGCCCCCGACGGTTCCACCGTCGTGCTCGCGCTCACCGGACCGCTCCCCACCACCGCCGCCGTGGAGGTGGTCGACGGCCGGGCCCGCGCGATCCACCCGGTACCCGGCGACCCGACCGTCACGCTGACCCTCGCCTCGGACGAGTTCGCCCGCCTCGCCTGCGGACGGTCCGATCCCAGCGAGGCGCTGGTCACCGGCGTGGTCGCGATCGACGGCGACGTCCTGCTCGGTGGCGAGATCGTCCGCCAGCTCAACTACATGTTCTGAATCGGAGGACCCCCAAATGGACCTGGTGACCAACGTCGTGGGCGGGAGCGAGTCCGACCGGCTCCTGCTGCTCCTGCACGGGTACGGCGCCGACGAGCGCGACCTGGGCGGGCTGCTCGGTTACCTCGACCCCGAGGGCCACTTCCTCACCGTGTTGCCCCGGGGCCCGATCGCGGCGCCCCCCGGCTTCTCCTGGTACGACATGACGGCCGGCGCCGGGGACCTCCAGGCCATGGCCGACGGGTTCGCCGAAGCGCTCACCGCCATCGACGACCTGCTCGACGCCGCCTGCGCCGAGCACGGCATGCAGCGGGCGGACGCGGTCGTCGGCGGCTTCTCGCAGGGCGCCGGGTTGGCGCTGGCGCTGGCGCTCGGGCCGAGCGACCGGGCCCGCCCGGCCGGCGTGCTGGCGATGAGCCCATTCGTCGCCCCCGGCCTGCTCCAGGTCGACCTCGACGGTGCCCGCGACGTCCCCGTCCTGCTCCAGCACGGCACCGACGACCCGATGGTGCCGGTGGCGGCGACCCGGGAGCTGGCGAAGGCGCTGGTCGACGCGGGCATCCACGTGGTGTTCGCCGAGTACCCGATGGGCCACGAGGTCGCGCTCGAGAGCGTGCAGCAGGGTCACAGTTGGTTGGAGGCGGTCCGGGCGGGGGAGCGCCCCTCGCAGCCGCTGCCCGAGCCGCCGCCCGAGGGTCTGGTGAAGCCGGTGACCACCGCCAGCTTCCCGACCGAGGTGCTCGGCTCCGACGTGCCGGTGATCGTCGATTTCTGGGCGCCGTGGTGCGGACCGTGCCGGCAGGTCGGACCGATCGTCGAGCAGATCGCCGCCATGCGCGAGGGGTCCTACAAGGTGGTGAAGGTGAACATCGACGAGGAGCCCGCGCTCGCACAGCAGTACGAGGTGCAGAGCATCCCGCTCATCGGACTGTTCCGGAACGGGCGGATGGAGCGCGCGTCGCTCGGGGCGAAGCCGCGTCCGCAGCTCGAGGCCGAGCTCGGGATGCTCGTCATCCCCTGATCGCGATGGTGCCGGGGTCACCGGCGCGCGTGTGACCGATGACGGCAGCAGCGAGCGTGCCGCGCGCGTCGAGCTCGCGCACCAGGTCGTCGACGGCGTCGGGACCGACCGCGAGGAGCAGACCGCCCGACGTCTGGGCGTCGGCCAGCAGGAGCTGGTCGTCGCTCGGGAGACCGTTCCACGTGACCGAGTCGTCGACGAACGCGTGGTTGCGTTGCGTGCCACCCGCGACCATGCCCGCACCCAGCAGCGCGCGGACGCCGTCGATCACCGGGACCGCGGAAGGGTCGAGATCGGCCGCGAGACCCGACCCCACGAGCAGCTCGCGCAGGTGACCGAGCAGTCCGAACCCGGTGACGTCGGTGGCCGCGTGCACCACGCCCGGCGCCAGCGCGAGCGCGGCGTCGCGCGCGCCGGCGTTCAGCGTCGTCATCACCCGGATCGCCTCCGCCACCAGCTCCGGCGGCGCCGCGTCGCGCTTCAGCGCGGTGGAGATCACCCCGAGGCCGATCGGTTTCGTCAGCACCAGCGCGTCGCCGGCGCGCGCGGACCGGTTGGTGAGCACGCGCGCGGGGTCGACCGTGCCGACGACCGCCAGGCCGTACTTCGGTTCGGCGTCGTCGATCGAATGCCCACCGCCGACCAGCGCGCCCGCGGCGCGCACGACGTCGTGGCCGCCGTCGAGCACGCGTGCCAGCAGCTCGAACGGCAGCCCCTCGCGCGGCCAGGCGACGAGGTTGAGCGCGAGGAGCGGCGCACCCCCCATCGCGTACACGTCGGAGAGCGCGTTGGTCGCGGCGATGCGGCCCCAGTCGTAGGGGTCGTCGACGATCGGCGTGAAGAAGTCGGTGGTGACGACGACGGCGAGGTCGTCGCGCAGGCGGTACACCGCGGCGTCGTCCGCGGTGTCGAGCCCGACGAGCAGGTTGGGGTCGCGCGGCGCATCGCCCAGGCCGCGCGCGAGGCCGAGCACCGTGTGCAGATCGGCGGGGGACAGCTTGCAGGCACAACCGGCGCCGTGTGAGAACGCGGTCAGCCGGACCGGTTCCTGGTCAACCTGGGTCATGCGGGCACCCTATCGGCGCCCTCAGGACGCACGGTCGGGTGCCGGGGTTGCTCAGGGCCGAGCGGCGCCGATGACCCCGGGCCAGATCTGCGTGATCTGCACCACGGTGCCGGTATGTGGGGCATGGATCACGCTGCCGTTGCCCACGTAGATGCCGACGTGGCCGTCCCAGAAGACGAGGTCGCCGGGCTGGAGCTGGTCCATGGAGACGGCGGGGAACGACGCCTGCTGGTCGTAGGAACCGTGCGACATCGACACGCCGGCCTGCGCCCACGCCATCATCGAGAGCCCCGAGCAGTCATAGCAGCTGGGGCCGACGCCGGCGTAGCAGTAGGGCTTGCCGAGCTGCGCGTACGCGTACGCGAGGACCGCCGACACGCCACCGCTGGTCGGGGGCGGGGTGGCCGACCCGCCGCCGCCACCTCCTCCACCGCCGCCGCCACCGCCACCGCCGGACGAGGCGGGCTGCTGACTCACGGTGAGCGCGTACTGCTGCACGGCCTGGGCGGCGGCGCGCGCCTGACGCTCCTGATCGGCCTGTTGCACGAGTGTCGCGAGCTCACCGGTGACCTTCGACTGCATCTGCTGCAGCGCGGCCTGACCCGCGTCGAGCTGCGACTTCTGCGACTGGATCGCGTCGCGCTGCTGCTGCGCGGTCTGGCGGGCCTTCTCGGCGTCGACCTTGCGCGCCGCGACCTCTTCCTTCGCCTGGGCGAGCTCGTTCACGATCTCGTTGTCGCGCTGCGCAGCCAGCGAGCTGTACTTCTGCTTCGACGACAGGTCCTGCGCGTTCTGCGAGTCGAGGTCCTCGATGCCGCCGTTCGTGCCGCTCTGCGTGTAAACGGTGGCGGCGCGACGTGCGACCTCGGCGTGGAGCTCCTTCGTCTTCGCCTTGGCGGCGGCGACGAGGGCGTCGGCCTGTTGGATGTCGTTGGTCGCCTTGGCGAGGTCGTTCTCCGCCGAGTTGATCTGCTCGTTGAGTGCGGCGAGCTTCTCGGCGTTCGCGTTGATCTGGCTGTCGAGCTGTGCGGCTTCGGCCTTCTTGTCGCCGATCGGGTCGGCGATCGCAACCCCCGGTGCGGCCAGCGCCCCCACTGTTGCCACGAGCAGGGCAAGGAGGACGAGCCGAATCGCTCGGCGGTTCATATGGGGACTCCTCCGGCCAGGCCGTTTCGGTCCTTGCTGAACACGTCTTGTGAACAACACTGACACCCAACAACAACACATCCGCACAGGGGCGCACTCCCCGGTACGGACTTCGGGAGACCCTAGCGAACGCGCGCACCCGGCGCCAGCATCGTGGACACTCTCGGACAGGTCTTTCCTCGGCGTTGATGCTGCGTTGAAAGTCGCGATCAGACCGGCCAACCGGCGGTGGGCGCCGGATCGCCTGCCGCGGCAACGGTCGGGACGCTCCACGCCATCGACTTCGCCACTTCCTTGGCGACGTTCTGCCACGCGGTGGGATCCCACCCTTCCGCGGCCGCGACGAGCGTCGTGTTCTGTCGCAGATGCACGAACGCGGGCAGGTGCGTGAGACCGAGACTGGCGACGAACTCGCCACCGGGATCGATGAAGCAGAGGTAGTTGTCCTCCGCGGCGCCGAGCACACCGCGCGCGATGTAGTCGTTGCCGACGACGCAGAACGCAGTGCGGCAGTCGGCGTCGCCGAACACCTTGAAGATGCGCTCGGCGATCGGGATGAACACGGAGGCCTCGGGCCGCGGCGGCAGGATCACGAGGCACAGGTGGAACATCGTCGACCAGTCGTCGAGCGTGCGCGTCGCACCTTTGGTGCTGGTCAGCTTGATGTTCGGATCGGGATTCTTCGCCATCGTGTCTCGGTCGCTCTCTGCGGCGCAGGGTCGTCGTGCGAGAGGTTACGCCGTGACGAGTTCCCCGCCCGGTATCAGGCCTGGCCGATGGCCTTCAGCATCGACGGTGGCAGCACGTCGTCGCCGTGGGCGAGCAGCGCGGCCCGCTCGACGTTGATCGCGTCCCGGTCGCGGTCGATCCACGAGTCCCATGGTCCCGGCGCGATCGCGCGCACGTCGCCGTTCGCGCTCACGCACGCCCGCAGGTAGCCCTGCAGGTCGCGCACCTCGGCCTCGCCCCCGATGGGTCCGTGTCCGGGGACGATCACGTCGGCGAGCTCGACCACCGCGTCGAGCACGTCGGCCCACTGCGCGGGGTCGCCCTGGAACGCCAGAGGCGTGACGCCGAAGAAGCAGAGGTCGCCGGCGAAGCAGACGTCGGTGTCGGCAACCAGCACGAGCAGATCGCCCGCGGTGTGCCCCGAGGCCGGGAGCACCTCGATGCGGGGCGTGAGCTGCGCGGCACCGTCGACGAGATGCGTGACCGCGCGCGTCCCGAGCTCGGCCAGGTCGTCGAACTCCTCGTCGAACGCGGGCATGAACGTCTTGTACCCGTCGATCGGCATCGCCTGGTCGAGGGCGTCGCTGGTGACGGGCGAGCCGTAGATCGCGGAGTTGGGGAACGCCTTGGTACCGCCGACGTGGTCGATGTGCGCGTGGGTGAGGATCGTGCGTCGCACCGGCGGTCCCAGCTCGGCGACCGCAGCCGCGAACGGCTCCCACTGGGATCGCACCATCAGGGTGTCGATGACGGTGATGCCGTCGTCCTCGACGACCACGCCCGCGTTGGCGACGCCGGTCTCCCCGCCGGGGAGCACCCACGCGTAGATGCCGTCGCCGAGCTCGGTGAGGGACACGTCAGCAGCCATGTCTGCAGGCTACGCCCGCCGGTTTCGGGCCGTCTCCGAGGGCCGTCTACCCTCGACCGCATGTCCGAACGCTCCCGGAACCTCCCGCGCCGCACGTGCCTGGCCGTGCCCGGCTCCAGCGGGAAGATGCTCGGCAAGGCCCCCGGTCTCGGGGCGGACATGGTCTTCCTCGACCTCGAGGACTCGGTGGCCCCGTTGGAGAAGGAGGCCGCGCGTGACAACGTGGTGCGCGCCATCCGCGAGCTCGACTGGGGCGACACCGTCGTGTGCGTGCGGGTCAACGCGTGGGACACGAAGTGGACGTACCGCGACGTCATCCACGTGGTCGAGGGTGCGGGTGAGCGCCTCGACGAGATCATGCTGCCGAAGGTGCAGGCCGCCAGCGACGTGATCGCGCTCGACCTCCTGCTCACGCAGATCGAGGAGACCATCGGTCGTCAGAGCCGGGTCGGCATCGAGGCGCAGATCGAGACGGCGCGCGGCCTGATCAATGTGGAGGAGATCTGCGCCGCGTCACCGCGCATGGAGACCATCGTGTTCGGCCCGGCCGACTTCGCGGCGTCGACCGAGATGCCGGTGCTCACCGGTGGTGTGCAGATCCCCGAGTACCCGGGAGACCACTTCCACTATGTGTTCGCCAAGATCCTGATGGCGGGACGCGCCAACGGGTTGCAGGTGATCGACGGCCCGTTCCTGAAGATCCGGGAGATCGACGCGCTGCGTGACTACGCGATGCGCACCCGCATCCTCGGCTACGACGGGAAGTGGGCGCTGCACCCGGACCAGGTCGCGGTGATCAACGAGGTGTTCACGCCCACCCAGGAGCAGTTCGACCACGCCTTCGACATCCTCGAGGCCTACGAGAAGGCGACCACCTCAGAAGGCGACCGTCGCGGCGCGGTCATGTTCGGTGACGAGATGATCGACGAGGCGAGCCGGAAGATGGCGCTGAAGTTCGTCACCCGCGGC
>DATBBL010000149.1:0-9104 GCA_036271015.1 Acidimicrobiia bacterium | reverse complement strand
ATTCGGCCGACAGCGTCACCGACGTCCCGGCCAGCTTGGCGAGCGCAGCCAGCGCGAAGAACGCGACCGTGCCCCCGTGCTTGGAGAGGATCTCGTTGATCTGCGCTTCGCCGAAGGTGAGCGAGTAGGTGGACAACAGGCCGAGGGCGGCCAGGAGCAGACCGCCGGTCACCGGTCTGAGCATCGGTGGGAGCCGGCGTGCACCCCAACGGAGCACGGTCGTGGTGTATGTGAAGAGGACCGCCACCAGCGCCCCGCCGACCCCTGCGACCACGGCCCAGCCGAGGTCGCCACCGTGGATGGCCGCGGGCGCGGGGAGGTTCCAGACCGGTTCGAGACCGGCGCCGGTGGCTCCGACGTACACGCAGTACCCGGCCAGCGAGCCCAGCACGGCGGGCAGCAGCGCTTCGTAGTACTGGAGGCCGCGCCGATGGAGCAGTTCCAACGCGAAGACGGCCGAACCGAGCGGCGCACCGAAGAGCACGGTGAAGCCGGCCGCCATCCCGGCGATGGTCAGGACGCGCGACTCGCGCACGAGGAGGCCGGCGCGTCGCGCGGCCCAGGACGCGAGCGTGCCCGTGGTCTGGACGAGCGGCGCCTCGGGACCCATCCCGCCGCCTGACGCGATGCAGAGCAACGATGCCGGGATCAAGGACCGCAACATGCGGACCCCGGTGGCCGTCCCCGACACGTGGATGTTGTCGACCATGAGCTCGACGTCACCGGGCGTGCCGACGAACTTCACGATGAGCGCCACCGCGACCCCGACGCCACCGAGGATGGCGAAGCCCACCGCGCCGCTCCACTCGGTCGGCCAGAGGACGTGCTGCAGAAGGTGGAGCGCGAGGAGGTACAGCGCGCCGACGAGACCGCTCAGTACGCCCACGAGGAGCACCAACCCGACCACCCGGGGCTCGAGCCCCATGACGTACTCGTCGATGGCCGCCCGGACCCGGAACCGCCGCTGCTCCCGCACAATTAGATCGTAGTACGATCTATTTGTGGCTCCCGAACGGACGCTCACCGACGCCGACTACGCCCGCCTGCTCGGCTTCCGCACCGAGCTGCGGCGGTTCCTCCGCTGGAGCGAGGAGGAGGCCCGCGGCGAGGGCCTCACCCCGGCCCAGCACCAGCTGCTCCTCGCCGTGCGCGGGCACGACGAGCGCGGGCCCACCGTCGGCGACGTGGCCGATGCGTTGCTGCTCCAGCACCACAGTGCGACGGGTCTCGTGGACCGGACGGCGCGCGCAGGCTTGATCCGCCGGGAGCGCGATCCCGAAGACGGGCGTGTCGTCCGCCTCCGCGTCACGCGCGCGGGCGCCGCCCGGCTCGCGCGCCTCAGCCGGCGGCACCTGCAGGAGCTCGAACGGCTGCAGACCGGAACGGTGATGGCGCGCTAGCTAGCCGGCGTCGAGTCGCGCGTCGGGGATCGTGGGCTGGAAGAGCTCGACCGGGTTGCCGGAGGGGTCCTCGGCGATGACCTGCCGGCCGCCGACGCCGTCGACGATCGGGCCGCGGAACGCGACGTCGTGGCGCTGCAGCTCGGCGAACGCGGCGTCGACGTCCTCGACCTCGAGCGCGAAGCGGTTCCACCCGCCGGGCTCGGGAACGCGATCGCCGACGACCTGACCGCCACCCGGGGCGGCGCTCGGCCGGCTCAGCACCAGGCGAAGCTCACCCCGTACGAGCATCGCGAACGTGGGCGCCGGGTGCATGACCTCCTCGAAGCCGAGGCGGTCGGCGTAGAAGGCGATGGCGGCATCGACGTCGTCGACGATGTAGCGGACGGTCACGCTCGGCACGGCGGTCCTCCTCGGTCCCGCGATCTGTCGAACGTATGCGTTCGATAGACGGCCGGTCAAGCGCGAGAATCGGGCCCGTGCCCACGACCTCGACGCGCCCCGCCACCGCCGCCGCCCACGGCGGGCGTCCGAGCGCGGTCAGCCGCGACCCGCGCGCCCGGCGGTCCCGGGAAGCCGTGCTCCGGGCCGCGGTCGAGGAGCTGGGCGCGGTGGGCTACGGGGCCTTCACCGTGGAGTCGGTGGCGGCCCGGGCGGGCATCGCCAAGTCGACGTTCTACCGGCACTGGCCCGACGGCCTCGCCGTCATCAGCGACGCGCTCGAGACCTTCCACGCGCAGATGCGCCCGATGGACCACTCGGGTTCGTACCGGGAGCAGCTCGTCGTCATGCTCGAGCACGTCGCGCACATCCTCGCCGATTCGCCCTTCGCGGCGTGCATTCCCGCGCTGGTCGACGGCGCCGAACGCGACCCGGCGGTCGCCAGGTTCCACCACACGTACTCAGCCGCCCGGCGCGCCGAGCTCGCCGCAGTGGTCGAAGCCGGGATCGCGAGCGGTGAGCTCCCGGCGAGCGCCGATGTGACGTTGGTCGTGCTATGCCTGCTGGGCCCGCTCTTCTACTCCCGCCTCATGACGAACGCCTCGTTCGACGAGCATGACGTGCGCGCGCTGGTCGACGCCGTGCTGCCGCCGGTCACGCGTTGAGCAGGGCGGCGACGAGCGCGTCGAGCAAGAACGCGCGGTAGCGCTTCCGCGACCAACCGCGTTCGAGCACGAGCAGCTCGTAGAGCTCGAGCGAGTGGTAGGTCCACAGCAGGTCGCGGGCCGTCGTCGCCGGAACCCGCAGCTGGCCCGTGGCGTCGAGCTCGCGCGCGAACTGGGTCATCGCCTCGAGTTGCTCACCGCGCAGCTGCTGCCACACCGCATTCGCATCGTCGTTCGTCGCGGCCGCGTCACGCACCAGGAGCTGCACCGGTGCGGTGCGCGGCATGGTGTCGACGAAGTGCTCGAAGTAGAGCGCGAGCTTGCGCACCGCGTCGGGCTCCGCGATCACTCGCTGGATGTCGTCACGCTCGACCATCGGGACGGGCTCGTCGTCGCCCGCGACCGTGACGTCGAACACCGCCTTGAGCAGACCGGCCTTGTTCCCGAACGTCTTGTAGACCGTCTCCACCGACACGTCGGCGTCGTCCGCGACCTGGGCGATGGTCGTGGAGGCGTAGCCCTGCTCGAGAAAGCGGTCGAGCGCGGCGCGCAGGACCGCGGCCCGGCTCTCCTGGGCCCGAGCCTGCCGTCGGCTCGAGTCGTACCGCCGCGGACCCGGGTGCTTGACGTCGCCACTCATTCGTTACATACTCCTGTATCAGATACCAACCACTGTAACCGATTGAGGACGCCATGATGACCGACACGCTCCACCACACCTTGCAGGACCACGCTCCGTCCCACCTTCTTGCGACCGTCCGGGCGCTCGCCGACGAGGTGTCGGCGCGGGCCGGTGAGGCCGAACGGGCCGGCACCATGCCCGTCGACCTGGTCGACCGCTTCCGGCAGGCGGGGCTGTTCCGCGCCCTCCAGCCCCGGGCGCTGGGCGGCTTCGAGCTCGAGCCCCGGGCGTTCGTGGAGTTGATCGAGGAGCTGAGCCGGGCCGACGGCTCGGCCGGGTGGACGGCAACCATCGGTGCCGGTGGATCGGCGTTCGCGGCGTGGTTGGAACCCGCGGTGGCGCGAGAGACCTTCGGCGCCGACGCCGACTTCACGTCGGCGACGGTGTTCGCGCCCATCGGTCGCCTCGTGCCCGTCGATCCGCGCCGGTACTCGGTGTCGGGACGCTGGCCGTTCGCCAGCGGCTGTCGACACGCGGAGTGGTTCCTCATGGGCGGCTTCGTGTTCGACGGCGACGCCCCGCGCCTGGTCCCCGGCCGCGGGCCCGACTGGCGCCTGGCGTGGTTCCCCGCCGGGGCCGGCGAGATCGTCGAGCACTGGGACGTGATGGGATTGCGGGCGACGGGCAGCAACGACGTCGTCGCCGGGTCGGTACCAGTGCCCGACGAGCTGACCACGAGCCCGTTCTTCGAGCCCGCCCGCCACGACGGCCCGCTGTGGCGCTTGCCCTTCTTCACGCTCGCCGGCATCGCGTTGGTCGGGGTGCCCCTCGGCATCGCTCGTCGCGCGCTCGACGAGCTGGCCGCGCTCGCACCCACCAAGGTCCGCGCCGGCACCTCGGAGCCGATCGCCCACGACGCCGCCGCGCTCGTGGGCATGGCCCGGGCCGAGGCGCGGTTGCGGGCGGCGCGGGCGTTGGTGTTCGACGAGATCGGCTCGCTGTGGGCGACCGCGGTCAACGGCGACGTCCCGTCGATCACCGGGCAGGCGAACATCCGGCTGGCCGCGCTGGAGGTCATGCACGCCGCGCTGCTCGCGGTCGACACCGCGCTCGAGCTCAGTGGGGCGAGCGCCATCCGCTCGGACCATGTGCTCCAGCGCTGCTTCCGCGATGCCCACACCGTCGAGCAACACGCCTACTTCGGGAGTGCCGCGCTCCAGCGCTGCTCCCGGGTGCGGTTGGGGATGGAGGAGTCCTCGGTCATGCTGTGACGCGCCTGGCCCGCCGACGACAGGAGTCTCATGAAGGTCGCGATCCTCGACGACTGGTTCGACACGCTGCGGACGCTGCCGTGCTTCGCGAAGCTCGACGGCCACGAGGTCACCGTGTTCACCGACCACGTCGACGACGTGGACGAGTTGGCGGCGCGGCTGGCCGACACCGAGGTGCTGGTGCTCATCCGCGAACGGACGCCGGTCGGCCGACCGTTGTTGGCGCGACTGCCCCAGCTCCGTCTCATCAGTCAACGCAGCGTGTATCCGCACATCGACGTCGACGCCTGCACCGAGCTCGGCATCGTCGTGTCGTCCGACATGCACGCGGGCTCACCGTCGTACGCGACCGCCGAGCTCACGTGGGGACTGGTGCTGGCGGCGGCGCGTCGAATCCCCCAGCAGATGGCGTCGCTGCGCAGTGGCGGGTGGCAGGCGGGCGTCGGCCACACCTTGCGGTCGAGGACGCTGGGGGTCTTCGGCTACGGCCGCATCGGCCAGGAGGTCCTGCACTACGGGCAGGCCTTCGGGATGCGCGTGCAGGTGTGGGGGAGCGAGGCGGCCCGGGCCCGCGCCGCCGCCGACGGTCTCGACGTCCCGGCGTCGCGCCACGAGTTCTTCGGCACCAGCGACGTGGTGTCGGTGCACCTCCGGCTCCTCGATGCCACCCGCGGCATCGTGACCGCCGACGACCTGGCGGCCATGGGGCCCGACGCGGTGTTCGTGAACACCAGCCGCGCCGGGCTCGTGGTACCGGGCGCGCTGGTCACCGCGCTGCGTGCCGGGCGCCCGGGTGCGGCCGCGGTCGACGTGTACGAGACCGAACCGCTGCGTGATCCGGCCGATCCGCTCCTCGCGCTGGACAACGTCGTGTGCACACCTCACATCGGGTACGTGACCGCGGAGGAGTGGGAGCTCCAGTTCGCCGACGTGTTCGACCAGATCAACGCCTTCGCCGCCGGGGCGCCGACCAACGTGGTGAATCCCGAGGCGCTCGCGTGAGCGCCGCGCTCGACGACCACCGCCTCGTCGTCGGGGTGTCAGAGCAGATCGAGGTGCCGCGCGCGGCGGTGGCCGACGGGAAGGGCTCGTTCGTGCTGCACGCGCCGCTCGAGCTGATGGCGCGCGCGGCGTTGCTGCTCGATCGGCTGAGCTGCCGCGTCGCCGGGCCCGTCGAGCGCGTCGAGCGAATGCTCAGGGTGTCCAGCCGGGATCGCGGCCGGTGAGCGCGATCAACCGGTCGACTGGTGACGCGTCGTCGGGGGGCGTCATCGGAGGGCCGAAGGCGGGCGCCCGGTTGGCCTCGGCGCCCGGCTCCGAGATCGGTCCGATGAACTCGAGGCAGCCCTCGATGCTGTCGTGGTCGGCATCGAACGGTTGACCGATGGCACGTGCGAGGTCCCACCCGTGGGTGACGACCTCGTTCAGCCCGACGGTGCCGACGACGCCCGCGGGCATCTCCATGCCGGCGATCTTCGTGGTGCCCGCCCAGGCGTCGGGGCTCTCCCACGCGTCGCCCAGCACCAACAGGTCGCGCGGGATGCGCGTGCGCCAGTCGTCGCCCAGGTTGGCGCGATCGCCGGGCGGCGGCGGCGAGGCGTTGGTGCCGTCCTCCTTGCGTGCCGCCGAGGCGAACGCGCCGGCCAAGCGCCCGATGTGGTCGAGCAGGTCGCCGACCGTGTAGTCGGGACACGGCGTGGGGGCACCGAGCTGCGAGTCGTCGACGCGTTCGACGAGCGTCGCCAGCCGGCGGGTCGTGGGCTGCAGGTCGTGCATCGTCGTCCTCCTCGGGTTCGGGGGTGGAGACCGCGTCGGGGTCCGGAACTGATCGCTCGACCCGGGACGGCGGACGCCGCGCCATTGTGGCGAACGCGACGGCCGGACGCCCGCGCGGTCGACACGACGTCGACCTCGCGATCGGCGGCGCCGGCCGACCTAGATTCCCGCCATGGCGAACGGCGACGTGCGGGTCGAGTACGACGGGCACCTGGCGGTGCTCACGCTGGACCGGCCGGACCAACTGAACGCCATGAGCGACCACATGGAAGCACGGCTCTGGGCCGCGTTCGAGGAGCTCGAGGCGCGCGACGACGTCTACTGCGTGCTGTGGCGGGCCGAGGGTCGCGCGTTCTCGGCCGGGCGGGACGTGAGCGAGCTCGGCAACCGTGGCGAGGGTGAGAGCGACTACCGGTATATTGCGTTCGGGCACGCCAAGACCCATCGCTTCCTCGTCCCGCCCCGGGTTCCGATCGTCTGTGCGATCCAGGGTTGGTGCATCGGTGGGATGTGGGAACGGTCGTTGCTGTGCGACATCCGGGTCGCGGCCGACGACGCCAAGTTCCGCCTCCCCGAGCTGGCCCACGGGTTGATCCCCGACTCCGGCGGTACCGCCCGGCTCTTCCAGATCTGCGGGCCGTCGCTCGTGAGCGACCTGGTGCTGACGACCCGCGTGCTCGACGCCGACGAAGCGCTGCGACACGGGATCGTGTCGCGCGTGGTGCCGCGCGCCGACCTCGACGACGAGGCGCACCGCGTCGCTTCGACCATCGCGTCGATGTCACCCCTCGCGGTGCGGGCGTGGCGCCAGAACCTCCTCGACATCTCGACACCGACCGTGCAGAAGGCGATCCACGACGAGCTGCTGGCGCAGATGCTCGTGTACACCTCGGAGGACTTCGCCGAGTTCCGCGCCGCACGCGCGGAGGAACGCCCACCGAACTACCGGATCACCTGACCTCGGGGGCGCTCGGCGTCACATGGGGTTCCAGGTGGGGTCGCGCTTCTCCACGAAGGCGCGCCCTGCTTCGGTCATGTTGCGGGTGAAGGTGCCGAGCACCTGCGTGCGGTTCTCCAGCTCGATCGCATGCCGCAGGCTCGGCGCGTCGAGGTTCGCCCACATCCCGAGCTTGGTCATGTACACGCCGTACTCGCTGTTGGCGGTGATGAGCCCGGCGAGGTCGAGCGCGGCGTCGAGCAGAGCGTCGCGCTCCACCACGCGGTTCAGCATCCCGAACCGCAGGGCCTCCTCGGCGTCGAAGCGGCGCCCCGTGAGCATGAGCTCGGCGGCGACGGTCGGGCCGACCACGCGCGGCAGCCAGTAGCTGCTGCCGACGTCACATGCCGACAGCCCCACCCGGATGAACTGCGCACCGAAGCTCGCGTCGTGGCTGGCGACGCGCAGGTCGGCGGCGAGGGCGATGGCGAGCCCGCCGCCGACGGCGGCGCCGTGCACCGCGGCGATGACGGGCTGGGGCAGCTCGTGGATGGCGAGCATGAGCTGGGCGAGGTTGTCCTGGATGAAGTGGATGGCGCCGACCGGCCCGCGGTCCTGCGCCTCGACCGGAGTCTCGTCGTCGCCGGTCATGTTGGCGCCGGCGCAGAAGCCCTTGCCGCGCCCGGCGACGACGACCGCCCGCACCGTGCGCTCGTCCCGCAACCCTGCGAACACCTCGCGCAGCTCGCCCACCATCGCGGTGGTCAACGCGTTGTAGCGACCGGGATCGTCCAGCTCGACCAGCGCGACGTCCTCCGCGGGTCGGGACAGCACGACCTTGCTCACGGCGCCACCGCCATGAGGTCGGCGAAGCCGGTCGGAGCGTGCGCGCCGATGCTGGCGTGCTCGAACAGGCCGAAGCCCTCGGCGCCGTCGCACACCGCGCGGGCGACGTGGTCGATGTTGCCGAACGGGATCCGCGGCGCGAGTTCCGGGTCGTCGAGCCGGACGACCACCGACTCCGCCCACCCCGGGCCCTTCCACTGCCCGTGGGCCCAGTCGGCGTCGCCGTAGCCGGGGCCCAGGTGCAGGGGCACGAAGCCGAGGGTCTCGATCTCCACCGTGACCGGGTGGCCGCGCATGTCGTGGAGCCGGAGCGTGGCACCCTCCGGGTGGCGCGTCCCCGAGCGGTACCGGATCTCGTACACCGGCCAGCCGAGCTGCTCCACCCGGCCGTCGGCCCACACCCGCTTGGCGTCGTTGAGGGTGCGGTAGCCGTCGGCGCGCTCCTGCGCCATGACGATGATCTGGAACTCCTCGAACCGCAGGGGCACGTAGAGCCACCAGAACCCGCCGGCGCCGCCCGTGTCGGCGGTGCGGCCCGGGGCATCCGCGTCGCCGACCGGGCGGATCCCCCACGAGCGATCGCGGCTGCCGAGCCAGGTGCCGGGGTCGACGGCGAGGGTGGTGCCGTCGACGCGCACCTCACCGGTCCACGTTCCCAGTTGCGCGAACCGCGAGCTCTGCAGAATGGTGCGGAACCCGTTGCTGATCACGTGCGGCTCCTCCTCGACCGCTGGGAACGAGCCTTCCCAGGTGAGGTCGAAGCCGACCCCGTGGTCGTCGCCGTCGCACACGACCCGCACGCGCTGGAGCGGCTCGAGGACCTCGATGCGGTAGGGACCGACCCGCTGGTGCATGCGATCGGGTCCGAGCGCATCCGAGAAGCGTGCGGTGTGCACGGTGTCACCCAGCTTCACCGTGGCGTAGGCATCGACCACGCCGAGGTTGGCGTAGGTCCCGAGGCCGGTGATCACGAAGACGTCGCCGGTGCGGTCGTGCGCGTTGAAGTAGCAGCGGTCGTAGAAGTTCTTGTCGCTGGTGCCGACCTGGGCCATCGGCATCGGCGTCTGGTGCACGGGGTACTCGTCGAGAGGATGCAGCATGACGGCAAACTACTTCGCACGGTCAAGCAACGTGCCAGGGGTCTCG
>DATBBL010000148.1:0-6156 GCA_036271015.1 Acidimicrobiia bacterium | reverse complement strand
CCGCGCACCTTGGCCTCCTGGGTGGAGGCGAAGAGCGTGCGCACCTTGTCGAACACGCCGGTGTAGGTGGCCGGGTTCGACCGCGGCGTGCGACCGATGGGCGACTGGTCGATGTTGATCACCTTGTCGATGTGCTCGATGCCCTCGACCTTCTTGTGGCGGCCGGGCACGTTCTTCGACCGGTAGATCTTCTGCATCAGCGCCGGATAGAGGATGTCGGTGACCAGCGTGCTCTTCCCGCTGCCGCTCACGCCGGTGACCGCGACGAAGCACCCGAGCGGGAAGTCGACATCGATGTGCTGCAGGTTGTGCTCGTGCGCGTCGCGCACCGTCAGCCAGGCGTCACCAGGCTCCCGGCGCATCTCCGGGACCGGGATGGACCGCTTCCCGGAGAGGAACTGACCGGTGATCGAACGCTTGCTGGCGAGCACCTTCTTCAAGGATCCCTCGACGACGATCTCGCCGCCGTGCTCACCCGCGCCCGGTCCGATGTCGACGATGTGGTCGGCAACCCGGATGGTCTCCTCGTCGTGCTCGACCACGATCACCGTGTTGCCGAGGTCGCGCAGGCGGAGCATGGTGTCGATGAGGCGCTGGTTGTCGCGCTGGTGCAGGCCGATCGACGGTTCGTCGAGCACGTAGAGCACTCCGACCAGGCCGCTGCCGATCTGCGACGCGAGCCGGATGCGCTGCGCTTCCCCGCCGGCCAACGTCGCCGACGACCGGTTGAGGCTGAGGTAGTCGAGGCCGACGTCGAGCAGGAACCGCAGCCGCTCGTTGACCTCCTTCTCGACCCGCTCCGCGATCATGCGGTCGCGCTGCGACAGCTCGAGCGATCCGAGGAACTCGGATGCCTTGCGGATCGACAGCTCCCCGACCTCGTAGATGTTCTTGCCGCCCACGGTCACCGCGAGCGATGCCGGCCGCAGGCGGGCGCCCCCGCACGCCGGGCACGGCACCTCGCGCATGTAGCCCTCGATCTGCTCTCGGGCGCGGTCGCTCTCGGACTCGGTGTGCCGCCGCTCCAGCCACGGCACCACGCCTTCGAACTGCGTGGTGTACGAACGCTGCCGCCCGTAGCGGTTGCGGTACGACACCTTCACCGACGTCTTGCCGGTGCCGTACAGCACGACCTGCCGGTCCTTCTTCTTCAGCTTCTTCCACGGCGTGTCGGTCGAGAACCCGAACTCGTCGGCGACCGAGTCGAGGACGCGCTCGAAGTAGTGGCTGCGGAATCCCGACCACGGCGCGATCGCACCGTCGCGGAGGCTCAGGTCGTCGTCGGGCACCACCAGCTCGGGATCGACCTCGAAGCGCGTCCCGAGACCGTCGCAGCGCTCGCACGCGCCGTACGGCGAGTTGAACGAGAAGTTGCGCGGCGCCAGCTCGTCGAACGACACCCCGCAGTGCGTGCAGGCGAGGTGCTCCGAGAACATGAGCGTCTCGAGGTCGCCCGGATCGTCCTCCCGGGGCACGATCTCCACCTCGGCCACGCCCTCGGCCAGGCGGAGCGCGGTTTCGAGCGAGTCGGTGAGCCGTCGCTCGATGCCCGGGCGACGGACCAGACGGTCGACGATCACCTCGATGGTGTGGTTCTCGTAGCGGGCCAGCCGCTCCGCGCTCGCCGCGCCCAGCTCGATCAGGTCACCGTCGACCCGCGCCCGGGTGAAGCCCTGGGAGGCCAGCTCCTTGAGCAGACCCTCGTACTCACCCTTGCGTCCGCGCACCACCGGTGCGAGCACCTGGAACCGGGTGCCCTCCGCGAGCTGCAGGACGCGGTCGACGATCTGCTGGGGGGTCTGCCGGGTGATGACCCGTCCGCAGTTGGGGCAGTGCGGGATGCCGATGCGGGCGTAGAGCAACCGCAGGTAGTCGTAGATCTCGGTGATGGTGCCGACGGTCGAACGGGGGTTCTTCGACGCCGACTTCTGGTCGATGGAGATCGCCGGTGACAGGCCTTCGATGAAGTCGACGTCGGGCTTGTCCATCTGGCCGAGGAACTGCCGGGCGTACGCCGACAACGACTCGACGTAGCGCCGCTGGCCCTCGGCGTAGATGGTGTCGAAGGCGAGCGACGACTTGCCGGAGCCCGAGAGCCCGGTGAACACGATGAGCTTGTCGCGGGGCAGCTCGAGGTCGACGTTGCGCAGATTGTGCTCGCGCGCGCCTCGGATCCGGATCGTGTTGGTGGTGTCCGCCACGGCCACCCATGGTACCCGGACCGCCGGCCAACCGAACGGATGTTCGTGCGGGCGGTGACCGGCGTCAGGCCCGCCGCGGTATCACCAGGCAGCTGACGACGGTCACGCCGTCGGTCCAGTCGGGCGCGCACCGCGCCAGCGAGGGAAACGCCCGGCGATCACTCCCGAAGGAGAGGACCCAGGCCCGGCCGCTCCCGGCCGCGCGGCCGAGGCGGATCGCGTGCGCGTGGGGAAGCACGTCGATCCGCTTCGGCCGGACGGCCCCGAATTCGCGCACCCCGAGCCGCCAGTCGACCAGCGGCCCGTACCAGGCGGGGATGGTCGCAGCCACGTCGCCGGGGCGCACCACGGCCGAGAGATGCTCGATCGACGCGTCGTACTCCCAGTGCCGGTCCAAGAACACCGCCGTGGCCGGAACGACGAGCGCGCCGACGAGCAGGGCCCCCGCCACCCCCATGATCCGCGAGCGAGAGCTCACGCTGCCGACTGCCATCCCGACTGCGAGGCACGGTGCCCACGCCGCGATGGTGACCGTGCGGTCGAGGAAGAACGGGAGGAAGATCCCGATCACCGCGGCCGCGGCGAAGGGCAGGACCCCGCAGCACACCACGACGCGGGCGAGCACCCGGTCGGTCCGTGCCATCGACACGAGGCCCACGGCGATCACGGCCAGGATGATGAACGCCACTCCATGTTGGTCCGTGACCTGACCAGAGACGGCTTCGCCGACCGAGTGCCAGGTGGTCGGGTCGATCCACGACGCGTGGGTCGTCGAGGCCTGCGCGAGGAAGGATCCACCCCAGACCATCGCCCAGACCACGACCGCCCCGGCGATACCGAGCCGCCACCGCCAGGCGGCCCGGCCGTGCCGGAACCCCGCCACCGCGACGAGGCCGGCGGCCAGGAGGAAGCCGGAGACGTGGTCGAGGGTGCCGATCAGCACGAGGCCACCCGCCGCCGGGGCGTGCCAGCGTCGCGGCTCCCGGATCCACGCTTCGGCGACGATCGCCGCCGCGACACCGAGCAGCTCGAGGAGCGCGTACATGCGCGCCTCGCCTCCGTACATGATCTGGAACGGGCTCACGGCCATGACCGCGACCGCGACGATGCCGCCGACTCCGCGCGACCGCATCCACCATGCGAACAGTGCGAGCGCCGCCGCGCTGAAGACGAGCGACGGCGCGCGCAGGAGGAAGGCGTCGGCGCCGGCCCGAGCGAGCGGAAGGCGAAGGAGGTAGTCGAGGGGCGGGTGCGAGTCACTCGTGCGCAGGAAGTCGAGGAGGTTGCCGACCGATCGACGGCCCGCCATGGCGGTGAACGACTCGTCGAACGACGGACCGTTGTGCAAGATCCATACGAGCCGGAGCGCGACTCCGAGGACCACGAGCCCGGCCAGGACGCGGGTCGGCGCCGCCGACGGCGCGACGCGGAGCGCGGGAGCGCTCGGCGCAGGACGTTCGTCAACCTCCACCGCGGCCACCGTGTTTCAACGACGGCGCCGATCCGGCGCTTGAGCGGTTCGGCGCGGGCTCAGGTCTGATCGAGGTTCACGATGCTCCACTCCCCCTGGTCGGCGACGAGCGCCGCCCCCGCAGTGAGGTGTGGACGGGGTCGGTCGCGGAACGCCAGGACCTGGGATCCCGACGGCGGGCGGCGCACCAGCAGCGCGTCGTCGAACAGCAGCCGGGTGACCGGTCTCTCGACGACCTGCACCCTCCGACCGTGCTGCTCGAGCAGCAACGCATCCGCGGCCATGACCTCCCATGCCGTCACGCTGTCGAGCCGGAGCACCACCGTGCGGTCCTCCCGTGTCACCGCGAGGAGTGGTGCGGTCGGCACGTACCCGAACAACGCTCGGTTGTTGGGGACGTCGAGGTCCTCGTTGATCCGTCCGGCGTCACCCGGAAACGCCCGAATCGTGCTGAGGCACAGCGCCGCGAGCACGACCACGCCGACCCCACGCGTCAGCGTGCGCCACTGCGGTGCGTCCGACGCCCGCGTTCGCGCGAACTCGATGGTCGCCTTCCCGACCGCGAGCCACAACACGAACCCGACCGCCGAGATCCACTGCACGAGATAGAACTGGATGGGACCCGCGATGTGCGTCACCGCGTACACGCCGACCGGGAGCTCGACCGCGACCAGGATCAGGAGGACGAGCGCGTCGGTCGCGCGAGCCCTCCGGGCTGCCGCGACCGCAACTGCGAACGCCGCCGCGCTGAGCACCACCGCAAGGACCAAGCCCTGGTGAGCGTCGGCACGGAGCGAGATGGGCTCGAACACCCCGCGCACCATGAGCGTCGCCTGGAGCGCGGTGTTGGTGATTCCCTCGCCGAAGGTGTGCGGACTTCCCGGCCGCGTGAAGAAGCGTGCCAGTGCGGTCAGGTTTCCGTCCTGGCTCGTGAGCTGCTGGATCACCGGTGGCAGCCAGACGACGACGGTGATCGCGACGCTCACGGCGACGGAGCGATGTATCGTGCGTCGTTCGTCGGCGCCGAGCGGAACCTCGCGACGGCGCTCCCGCCACACGCCGACGACGACGGCGAAAGCGAGCGCCATGACGACGCCGGGCACGAGCCCGACGTGCGTCTGCACCGCGAAGGACGCGACCAGCGCCAACCACGGCGCCGCCCACCAGTCCCGACACGCAACCGACCAGGCGAGGAGCAGCACGACCACGAAGGGGAGCAGCGTGACGCTGGGGTTCCAGATGTCGAACGGGATCGGTTCGATCGCCACCATGTACGCCGTCAGCAGGAGCGACGCCCAGACCAGGAGCGGCCGACCGCCGCGCCGATGGGCGAGCACGAGGATCCCGACCGCGGCGGCCACGTTGATCGCCGTCGCGCCGAGCACGAGCCCGACGGTCTGACCGCCGAAGATCGTGCCCAACACATTGAGCACGTAGAAGTAGAGCGGACCGGGGTGGTGCCAGTAGAAGCGCGAATACGCCCCGAGGAGCACCGGTGCACTCCACGCGTCACGCGCGGTCAGCGCGAGAATGGCTCGGTCACCGAACAGCGCTCCGGCCGGATACCCGCGCTTGATGATCGAGAAGGCACCCACCGCGAACGGGCTCAGGGCCACCAGGGCGATGGCGAGGGTGGAAACGCGTCGGCGATCACCCCGTCCCTGCGGCTCCGCGGCGGTGGTGTCGCCGGAGCACGCGCTCGGCCGGCGCGTGTCCGCGGACACGGTCGGCTCGAGCTCCTCCGCAAGGGTCACGAGGAGCCATCGGCCGCTCCGTGACCGCGATTGAGCCGCGCGCCGGCGCCACGTCAGCCCGGGTGCGGCTCCTCGGGCACGTAGACGACCTCGGCCGATCTCGCCGTGAGCCCCGCTTCGACCCGCGCCGCATCGCTCTCGCCCCGGCGATGGGCCTCGTACTGCTCGCGGGCGGCGAAGCACTGGTCCCAGAGGTGGGTCCACTCCGGCGTGCCGCCGAGCTCCGTCTCGCCGTCGAACCACCGCGTCGACATGGTGTTCTCGGCCAGGATCGAGTCGCTCCACCCGTCGTCGAGCGTCCCGACGGCGGTGGCGGCGCGGCGGGCCGCGTCACCGTCGTCGAAGGCCAGCAGGAGGAGCCGCCGGACCGCGACCGGGCCGAGCGGCCGGTCGCGATCGACCGCGTACCCGATGAGTCCGGCGCCGAAGTCGTTGGCGGTGGTGATGCGCTCGGGGCAGTCGGGCAGCAGGAACCGATCGAGCAGGGCGGCATGGTACGGGTGCGTCATGTACGTGGTGCGGTAGGCGCCGACCGACTCGTAGGTGGTCTCCCACACCAGCTCGATCGGACCGCCCGCGGTGTTGGTCCCGACCGCGCACCGCGTGATGCCGGGGATGAAGCGGTCGCAGTCCCGCATCGCCCGCCGCAACCGCTCCCCCGCCGCGGCCGGCGCGTCCGGTGCCAGGGAGAACATCTCCCACCGGCGCAGCGCCGGGCCGTCGTCGTCGG
>DATBBL010000147.1:0-9995 GCA_036271015.1 Acidimicrobiia bacterium | reverse complement strand
CGGCGTTCCAGAACGACAGCATCCGCGGCAGGTGCAGGGGCAGCGTGCCGCCGCCGTGGCTGGCGCAGACGCGGAGGCCCGGGCTCTGATCGACGAACCCGTTCGCGAGCATCGCCGCGATGCACGTCCCGATCTCGGGCGGGAAGTTCACCGCCGCCGCCATCGGTGGGTCGGCGACGCAGTCCCAGTAGGGCGGGTGGAACGCGTGGACGAAGACGCAGAGACCCGACTCGGCCGCAGCCTGGAAGAACGGCAGGAACCTCGTCGCGCCGGTGATCGCGCCGAGGACGTTCGAGCCGATCTCGACGCCGAGCAGACCGAGGTCGCGCACCTCGCCGAGCACGGCGATGGCCGCGTCGACGTCCTGGAGCGGCACGGTGCCCAGGCCCACGAGACGGTCCGGCGCGCCCGCCACCATCGTCGCGATGGCCTGGTTGAGACCGCGACAGAAGCTGCGCCCGAGCTCGGGCTCCGCCCAGTAGCTGAACAACTCGGGCATGACCGAGACCGCCTGCACCGCGATCCCACGGGCGTCCATCGCCGCGACACGGGCGTCCACGTCCCACGCCTCGCGCGTCACGGTGCGGAAGACCTGGCCGTTCACCAGCACGTCGGCGCTGTCGCCCGCCGCCACGAACGACGCGAAACGATCGTCGTGACCGAACGGCAGACCCTCGGGTACCACGTGGGTGTGGACGTCGATGACCGGTGAGCTCGATGGCACGGCAAACCCCCTTCGTGCTCAACCATGGCATCAATCTCAAGGTGTGGTCAACACATTGATATTGGGATACGCTCCCGCCCAGCGCCGCTCGAAGGGGGAACCGTGGCTGTCGTCTCACTCAGCGATCCTGACTTCCTCGTCGACCCGTACCCGGCGATCACCGAGCACCGCGACGAAGGCGTCGTCCCGAACACCGACCAGGGCGGCTGGTGGGTCCTCGATTCGGAGACGATCTGGCGCCTCATCCGCGACCCGAACTCGGCGAGCGATCCCGAGAAGGCCGACCCCGACGCGCCCATCACGAAGGTGTTCAAGCAGGCGCGGCTCTCGATGTTCTACATGGACCCGCCCGACCACACGCGCATCCGCGGCTCGGTGAAGGTCGACTTCACCCCGCGCGCGGTCAGTGGCCTCGAGCAGACCATCGTGGCCACGACCGCGGAAGCTCTCGACGCGCTTCCCGGCTCCGGCCGCATCGACATCGCGGCCGAATTCGGTGACCGCGTGCCCATGACCGTGATGAGCGACTTCCTCGGCGTCGAGCCCGATCGGCGGGACGAGTTCCGGGTCTGGACGCTCACCCGCATCATGGGCATGTTCGATCCGAAGCGCAACGGCACGCCCGAGTTCGTCGAGTCGACCGAGCAGCTGCGGGGGTACTTCTCCCAGCGCATCGCCGAGGCGCAGCGAGCGCCCGTGGGCGGGCTCGTCGACCGGTTGGTGGAGTCGGGCGAGCTCTCGCACGACGAGATGGTCGACCTGCTCATCATCATGCTCGGCGCCGGCATCATCACCACCGCCGACCTGATCGGCAACACCGTGCACGCGTTGCTCACCAGCCCCGGCGAGCTCGATGCCGTGCGCGCCGACCGCGCCCTCGTGCCGGAGGCGATCGAGGAGACCCTGCGCTTCGATTCGCCGGCGCTGTCGGCCGGGCGCATCCTCACCGAGGACACCGAGCTGTTCGGACACCCGATGGTGGCCGGCACCTGGCTGCGGCTGATGACCGCCGGCATCGGGCGCGACCCCGAGCGAAACCCCGATCCCGACACGTATTCGGTCCGGCGCCCGCGCAAGGAGTACGCCGCGTTCGGCGGCGGGCTGCACCACTGCCTCGGCCTGCACCTCGGCAAGCTCGAGGCGATCGTCGCCCTGAACATGCTCTTGGACCGGTACCCGGAGGTCACGCTCGCCGACACGCCCACGCCCGCGACGCGCCGGGGCATCCCCGGCTTCCGCGGGTTCGAGCACCTCATGATCGACGTCCCGTGAAGATCGGCATCAACGGCAACAAGTTCGTCGCGACCGGCGACGTCGGGCTGCTGGCCGGGCACGCGGGCGAAGCCGCGGCCGCGGGCGTCGACGCCTACTGGATCGCCCAGCACCCGGCGGGGTCGCTCGACGCGCTCACCGCGCTGGCCATCATCGGCCGCGACGTGCCGCAGCTCGAGCTCGGCGTGGGTGTCGTACCGGTGTGGGGTCGCCATCCGGTCGCACTCGCGGCGCAGGCCCTGACCGCCGCGCAAGGGGTCCCGGGTGGGCTCACCCTCGGGATCGGCCTCTCGCATCCGGCGATGGTGGCGGAGCACCTCGGCGACCTCTACGGCCGTCCGCTGGCGACGATGCGGGAGTACCTCGAGGTGCTGGTGCCGCTGGTCACCACCGGAACGGTGGACCACGACGGCGACCGCTTCACCTGCCGCACGACCGTCGCGCTCGCCGGCCCGGAGCGGCCGACCGTGCTCGTCGCGGCACTGGGCGAGCAGATGCTGCGCCTGGCCGGGCGCCTGGCCCACGGCACCATCACGTCGTGGACGGGCCCGAACACGTTGCGCGACCACGTGGTCCCCACCATCACGCGCGCCGCCGCCGAGGCGGGCAACCCGCCCCCTCGGATCGCCTCCATCTTCCAGGTCTGCGTGACCGACGACGTCGACCGCGCCCGCGAGGCGGTCCACCAGTGGTTCGAGTTCCACGGGAAGGCGCCTTCGTACGAGGCCATGCTGGAGCGGGAGGGGGTGGCGTCGGCCAGCGACGTCGCCATCGTCGGCACCGAGGACGACGTACGGCGGCGGATCCTCGAGCTCGCGGACATCGGCATCACCGACCTCGTGGTCGGTGAGGTGCTCGCGCCGGGCGAGACCGACACGCAACGCACCCGCCGACTCCTGGCCGAGCTGGTCGGGAGCTCCTCGCCGGCGCGGTGAGCGACGTGACGCAGTCCGTCGACCGGTTGCCGGCCGGTCCGACCGCGCCGTCCGCGTACCGGCTCGAGGACCAGTTCGGCGCGCGCGAGGGTCGGGTCACGATGAGCGGTGTGCACGCGCTCCTGCGGGCGCCGCTCGACACCGTGCGCCGCGACGCGGGCCGCGGCCGGCACACGGCCGGCGTCGTGTGCGGGTACCGCGGCTCACCCCTGGGGACCGTCGACAGCACGTTCGCGGCGCACGAGGCCGAGTTCGCCGCCCACGACATCCGGTTCGTCAACGGGGTGAACGAGGACCTTGCGGCGACCGTGCTGTGGGGCACGCAACGGTCGCAGCAGGAGCCCACCTCCACCGTCGACGGCGTGGTCGGGCTCTGGTACGCGAAGGCACCCGGCCTCGACCGGTCGGGGGACGCGCTACGGCACGCGAACCTCTCCGGCGTGCCACCGACGGGCGGCGTGCTCGCCGCGGTCGGTGACGACCCCGAGTGCAAGTCGTCGACGGTGCCGTCGTCGACCGAGTGGACGCTCGCCGACCTCGCCATGCCCGCGCTGGCCGCCGCCTCGGTCCAGGAGGTGCTCGACCTCGGCCGCCACGCCTACGAGCTGTCACGGCGGAGCGGCTCGTGGGTGGGCCTCAAGCTCCACAGCGACGTCGCCGACGGCTACGCCACCGTCGACGTGGGCCGCCCCATGCCCGAGGTCCCGCGGTACGAGCGCGACGGGCAGCCCTGGGCCGCCCACCTCGACGACCGCATGTTCGCACCCTGGTCGATGCTGCTCGAGGAGGAGGCGGTCGGCGCGCGCCTGGACGCGGTGCACCACTACGTGCGGGGCGCCGGGCTCGACGTCGTCCACGGCCACGGTCCCGCGCGCCTCGGCATCCTCGCCGCCGGCAAGACCTACGGCGACGTCGTCACTGCGCTCGCCGACCTTGGTATCGAGCCCGGTGATCTCGCCGCGCTGGGCATCCGGGTGCTGAAGCCGGCGCTGGTGTGGCCGCTCGAGCCGACGATCGTGCGCGCGTTCGCGGCCGGGCTCCGGGAGATCGTGGTCGTCGAGGAGAAGCGCGCCTTCCTCGAGGAGCAGGTGAAGTCGCTGCTGTACGGCACCGCCGACGCCCCCGTCGTCACCGGCAAGCGCGACGCCGACGGCGGTCGCCTCGTCCCGGCCGGCGGTGTGCTCGACGTCACCCTCGTCGCCCAGGCGCTGCGGAGCCGGCTGGGGCAGCACGTCGATCCGGCGCGCCTGCGACCGCCCCGCGCCCGGATCGTGGTCGCGGGCGATCTCCCGGCCCGCACGCCGTACTTCTGCTCGGGGTGTCCGCACAACCGATCCACCGTGGTCCCGGAGGGCTCGGTCGCCGGGGGTGGGATCGGGTGCCACGGGATGGCGTTGTTCACCAGGGATCGCGCCACGGGGACCACCCAGATGGGCGGCGAGGGCGCGCAGTGGGTGGGCGCGTCGCTGTTCAGCGCCGAACCGCACCGCTTCCAGAACATGGGCGACGGCACGCTGGCCCACTCCGGGTTCCTCGCGGTGCGCCAGGCGGTGGCCGCCGGCACCACGGTCACGTTCAAGATCCTCGCCAACGGCGTGGTCGCGATGACCGGCGGTCAACACGCGGCCGGCTCGCTGTCGATCCCCGCCCTCACCCGACAGCTGGAGGCGGAGGGCGTCGGCCGGATCGACGTGATCAGCGACGAGCCCGGCCGCTACGGGAGGGCCGCCGGGTTCGCACCCGGCGTCCGCGTGCACGGCCGGCAGCACCTCGACGCGGTCCAGCGGGAGCTGCGCGACACCGCCGGCGTCACGGTGCTCATCTACGACCAGGCCTGCGCCGCCGAGCTGCGCCGCGAGCGCAAGCGTGGTCGCGCGCCGACGCCGCGCACGCGCGTGCTGATCAACGAGGCCGTCTGCGAGGGCTGCGGCGACTGCGGCGACGTCTCGAACTGCCTGAGCGTGCACCCCGTGGAGACGCCCTTCGGGCGCAAGACGCGCATCCACCAGGACTCCTGCAACCTCGACATGAGCTGCATCGAGGGCGACTGCCCCGCGTTCGTGACGGTGACGCCACGCCGGAGCCGCGGCCCCGCTCGCCGCCCGCCCGGCACCGGGACCCGGTCGCTTCCGGAACCGACGCGGCCCGCGAGCGCGGCCCTGCTCGTCGCCGGCATCGGCGGGACCGGCGTCGTCACCGTCGGCCAGGTGCTCTCCACCGCCGCCAACCTCGACGGGCTGGAGGTCTCGAGCGTCGACCAGACGGGGATGGCCCAGAAGGGCGGACCGGTCGTGTCGCACCTGCGGATCGGGCGCGACGCGATCGACGGCGCGGCCCGGCTCGAGGAGGGGCGCGCGGACGCGTTCCTCGTGTTCGACCTCCTGACCGCGGTCGCACCGGCCAACATGGCCCGCCTCGACCCGGAGCGGACGCGGGCGGTGGTGTCGACCGCCCAGGTGCCGACCGGGGCCATGGTGGCCGACGTCGAGCGGGAGGACTTCCCCGACCTCGCCCGCCTCCGGGAACGTCTGGAGCAACGCACGCTCGAGCGCGTCTACCTCGACGCGGAGGCCGTCGCGCTCGCGACGTTCGGCTCGCAGCCGGCCGCCAACCTGGTCGTCGTCGGCGTGGCGTACCAGCACGGGCTGCTCCCCCAGTCGGCGTCCGCCATCGAGCGGGCGATCGAGCTGAACGGGGTCGCGGTCGAGACGAACACCGCCGCCTTCCGCCTCGGTCGCGAGATCGCCATGGACCCGGCACGGGCCACCACCGGACCGCGCGTCGCACCGCCCGTGCCGACCGCGGAGGCGGCCGCGTTGTGCGCACGCGTCGACGCCGACGCCGCGCTGCGCGAGGTCCTCGCGTGGCGCGTGCCCGAGCTGATCGCGTACCAGGACGCCGATTACGCGGCGCGCTACGTCGACGTCGTCGCCCGGGCCCGGCGCGCCGAGCTGGCCAGCGGCGACGTCTCGGGTGACTTCGCTCGTACCGTCGCTCGCAACCTCTTCCACCTGATGGCCTACAAGGACGAGTACGAGGTCGCCCGGCTGCATCGCCGGGCGGCGTTCGGTGACGACGTGGCGGCCGAGTTCGGTACCGGTGCCGCCGTCACCTTCCACCTCCAACCGCCGGTGGCGAGTCGCATCGGCTTGCGGCACAAGGTGCCGGTGCGGGCGCGCGCCGCACGGCCCGCGTTCTGGGCCCTGACCAAGATGGTGAAGCTGCGCGGCACCCCGTTCGACCCGTTCGGCCGGTCCGACGAGCGGCGCGACGAGCGCCGGCTCATCGGCGAGTACGTCGCGCTGGTCGACGACCTCGCCCGTCACCTCGGCACTCCCGCCGCGGCCGACGCGGTCCGCGTCGCCGGGCTGGTCGACATGGTGCGCGGCTTCGCCGCGGTCAAGCGGCGCAACCTCGAGCGCTACCGGTCCGAGCTCGCGACCGTGCTGGCCGATCTCCCACCCTCGCCCGACCGCGACCTCTCCAGGAGCGAACCATGAGCCATCCCCCGCGTGTGGCGGTCGTCACCGGCGCCGCCGCCGGCATCGGCCGCGCCTACGCCGAGCGCCTCGCCGCCGACGGGCTCGTCGTCGCCGCGGTCGACCTCGCGCCGCCCGACGACACCGTCGCCGCCATCGGCAAGGCCGGTGGCACCGCAGCCGGGTTCACCGCCGACGTCACCGACCCGGACGCGGTCGACGACTGCGTCGCGTCGATCTGCTCCACCTCCGGGCCGCCGGCCGTCCTCGTGAACAACGTGGGCACCTACCCGGTGACCAAGTGGGACGAGCTCACGCTCGACGAGTTCCGGCGGGTGATGGCAGTGAACCTGGAATCGGCGTTCCTCCTGTGCAAGGCGTGCATCCCGTCGATGCGGGCCGGCAACTGGGGACGCATCGTCAACGTGACGTCGCGCACGTTCTGGCTGCCGGTTCCCGACATGGCCGCCTACCTCGCGAGCAAGGGCGGGGTGATCGGGCTGACCCGCGCGCTGGCCACCGAGCTCGGCGCCCACAACATCACCGTCAACGTCGTCGCGCCCGGTCTGACCCGGACCGCGACCATGGAGGCCTCGACTGCCGACGCGGTGTTCTCGATGACCGCGAACATGCAGGTGATCAAGCGCACGCAGGAGCCCGAGGATCTCGTGGGCCTGGTCTCGTTCCTCGCGTCGGACGACTCCGCGTTCATGACCGGCCAGACGCTGATGGTCGACGGCGGGTTGATCCGCCTCTGAGCAGCCTTCGCGCCGACGCGCCCCGGTCGTTACGTACGCACGCAGTGCGCGGCGGTGACCAACGGCAGGTCCTTGTAGGTCACGACCCCGGGTCGGGCGGCGACGACGTGCGGGATGGCGTGCACCGTCGGCAGCGCGGTCATCAGCATGGCCAGGCCCATGAGCAGCTCGGACGAGCTGCCCTCCGGCGGCCAGCCCGCGAACTCCATCTTCACCGTCGGGATGCCGTCGATCTGCACGTGCCACCCGTGACGGATCTCCCAGTTGGGCTCGACGTCCTCGGTCATCTTCCAGATGGTCCCGAGCTCGATGACCTCGGCGCCGTCGACGATGCCGAGCCAGGTGTTCTTGAGCCCGGCGATGTGTCCCTCCTCGATCGTCATCCAGCCGAGGTCGAGATCCTTGGTGGCCAGCGCGACCTCGGGGACGTACCGGATCTCGTCGAGCTGCACCTCGAGCGCGTCGGCCATCATCGCCACCGTGTCCTCGAAGACCGCGGTTCCCTGGTGGAAGTACTTCTCGAGGTCGGGCTCCGACGGGTCGTGGCCGAAGGCGACGGTCTCCCAGAGCTCGGGTGAGTCGTAGCCCGAGCACTCGGCCTCCTCCCACACCGAGAGCTTGCGCACCTCGCTGCAGACACCGGTGGCGGTGAGCATGAGCTGGTTCACGAACCCGGGGTTCACCCCACTCGCGAACAACGACGCGTCGCCCTTGCGGCCCGCCTCCGCGAAGCGCTCCTCGGCGCCCCACCAACGGCCGGTGATCACGTTGGCGGTGCTGACGACGTTGATCCCGGCCTCGAGGAACCGGCAGATGGTGTCGGTGTGCTCCGGGACCGCTTCCGTGCGCATGATCGGGTAGTAGCCGACCACGTCCGGGCGCAACGCCAGGATCTCGTCGACGTCGCTGGTCGCGAGGATGCCGAGCGGCTCGGTGCCGATGAGCTCGCCCACGTCGCGGCCCGCCTTCTCCGGGCTCCACGCGTACGCGCCCACCAGTTCCATGTTCGGGTGCTCGACGATCGCCCGTCCGGCGAAGCTCGCAACGTGGCCGGTGGTCCAGAGGACGACGCGGTACGACATGGCAGTCCTTTCAGGGAGAACTCGTCGGATGTGGCACTCGACCGAGGAGGACGTCGGGGTCGGCCCGCACGATCTCCTCGTACAGCGGTTGGAAGCCCATCCATCCGTGGATGTGCTCACCGACCTGCGCGCGGGTGTGGGCGGCGACCGCGGGACCGAGCGGGCGGTACGGCGCGGACCCGTCGGCAGCCGGCGGGAGGGACGCCAGGAGCAGCTGCGCCTCGCAACACCGTTCGAGGAGGTGCAGCCAGAACGCGGCCTCGTCGACCGTCTCGCCGACGGTCAGGAGGCCGTGGTGCTGGAGGAGCAACGCCTTGTTGTCGCCCAGCGCGCGGGCCAGCGCGCCGCCTTCAGCGCGGCCGTACACGACGCCCGAGAAGTCGTCGAAGATCGCGTGGTCCTCGTAGAACGCGCAGGCGTCCTGGCTCAGCGGCTCGAGCAAGCGGCCGGTGGCCGACCACGCACGACCGCTGCGCGTATGCGCGTGCGCGATCGCGGTGACGTCGGGCCGCGCCCGGTGGATCTCGGAGTGGATCGCGAACGCCGCCGCGTTCACGGCGCCCTCACCGGCCAGGAGGCGGCCGTCCAGATCGACGAGGAGCAGGTCGGACGCGCAGAGGTGGCGCCAACTTCTCCCGAAGGGGTTGAGCCAGAACCGGTCCGGGAACTCGGGATCTCGCACCGTGATGTGTCCCGCGACCCAGTGGTCGTAGCCCAGGTTCGCGAAGAGGCGGTAGGCGACCGCGAGACGGCCCTTGCGGTGCGCGCGCTCGTCCTCCACCGACGTGAACGTCGGCGGGGCCATCGCCGCGCCCGACGGCAACACGCCGGGATGGGCCATCACGCGCCGCGCTCGTCCGTTCCGTCCGCGTGGGCCGGGCGGCTACGAGACATCCTCGGCGAGCCAGGGCATGAACGGCAGGAGCGGAGAGACGTCGGCGTAGAGCTTCTCCGAGATCAACTTGTCGCCGTCGAACGGGAACAGGCCCACCGACCGGATCTCGAGGTTCTGGCCCGTCTGCTCGCCGTCGAACCCGTCCGGGAAGATGGTGAGGACCTCGACGACGGTCGCCTCGGGCGAGTGGTAGAAGGCCTGCGCGAGGTGCGTGTTGGGTCCCATCGAGTCGAAGAACGTCTGGAGGAACTGCCGCACCTCCTCGCGGCCCTCGACCACCTTGCCCACGGTGACGAGGTCGTAGACGGGAACGCCGCCGAACGTGGCGAGCACCGACTCCACGTCCTTGCGGGTCTCGCCGTCGAGGTGGGCCGCGAGGGTCTTCTCACGGGTGGCGATGATCTCCTGCGTCAGCATCGGGGTGTCGTCCTCTCTCGATGAATGGGACTCGGCTCAGTACCGCGTCATGGCTTTGGCGACGGCGTCGTCGACCTCGCTGGTCGGACGACCCACGCCGCCGGAGCAGCTGAAACCCCCGTCGACCGGGAGGTTGACCCCGGTGATGTACGAGGACTCGTCCGAGGCGAGGAACACGGCCGCGTTGACGATGTCCTCGACCTCGCCGATCCGGGGCACCAGGCACTTGCTGGCGAACAGCGTGCGGAGGGGCGCATCGGGTTCCTCGCCGAGGAACGGCCGGAGCTGCGGCGTGTCGATGACCCCGGGCGAGATGCAGTTGACGCGGACGTTGAAGGGCGACAGCTCGATCGCAAGGTTCTCGGTGAGACGGATGACGGCGGCCTTCGCCACGCAGTGGACCAGGTTGCCGCTGGCGTTGCCGGGCATCCCC
>DATBBL010000146.1:0-3546 GCA_036271015.1 Acidimicrobiia bacterium | reverse complement strand
CGTCCCGGACCCTCCCCGTGCACGATGACCGTGCCGTCGGCGGCGATCACCGCGTGGGCGTCGAACCCCGCGAACACCGCGTCGGGGACGGTGCGCGCGTCCAGCGACGCGCCCCGCGGTGACACCCGTTCGGCTGCGTGGCCGAGCTCGAACGAGCACCAACCCACCCAGAAGCCGGGGGCGAGCCGGTCGAGGGCGGAGAACGCGTCCGGTCCCGAGGCCACCAGGACCTCCGCCGGTTCCACCGCGACGACCGTGGTGTCGCCCCGACGCACCGCGGCGACGCCCGCCTCGGGCGGGATCCGGGCGAGGAGCCCGGACGCGGCGGGTTCGGAGCGGTGCACGGTCAAACGGTACCGGGCGACACGATCCGCGCCGGGGCCGTCGGTACGATGACCGGACCGTGAGATCTCCATTTTCGGCGCGGCGGGCGCTCTCCGGACGGATCGTCATCGCCATCGCGGTGTGTGCGGTCCTGACCGGCGCAGCCGTCTTCCAGATCAACAACTACATCGACGACGAGATCGCGAAGATCCCGCGCGTCTCGCTGACGACGGCGCCGGCGTCGGCGTCGGGCACCAACTTCCTGATCATCGGCTCCGACACCCGCTCGTTCGTGCAGAGCCAGGCCGACAAGCAGGCGTTCACGGACCAGAACACCACCGTCGACGGTCCGGCCCGGTCGGACACGATGATGGTGCTGCACGCGGACGGCAAGAACAGCTACGCGGTGTCGTTCCCGCGCGACCTGTACGTCAACATCCCCGGGCACGGCAAGGGCAAGCTCAACGCCGCCTTCAACGAGGGACCGCAAGAGGTCATCGACACGCTGAAGGCGGACTTCAACGTCGACATCCAGCACTACGTCGAGGTGAACTTCAAGACGTTCGAGGACATCGTGAACGCGGTCGGGAGCGTGCCCGTCTACTTCCCGTACCCCGCACGCGACCAGCTCTCCGGTCTGGGCCCGACGCTCGCCGGTGGCTGCTACCACCTCGACGGTGCGCCGGCGTTGGCGTACGTGCGGTCGCGCCACCTCGAGTACTTCATCGACGGGCGGTGGCGTGACGCCAGCCCGCAGGCGGACATCGACCGGATCGCCCGGCAGCAGGACTTCATCAAGAAGCTGGGTGGCATCGCGGTGGCAAAGGCCGTCGACGACCCGATGATCGCGCCCGACCTCGCCGACAAGATGATCCCGAACCTCACCGCCGACACCGCCTTCGACCGTCCCGCGTTCAACCAGCTGGTGCAGGCGTTCCTCGGGCTCAGGGACTCGAGCGGCGGGCCGACGTTCGAGACGTTGCCGTGGAAGATGGGCGACTCGGTCGGCTCCTTCCTCGTCGTCAAGCAGCCCGAGGCCGAAGCGGTGCTCGCGGTGCTGCGGGGCACGGCCCCGATCCCCACCACGACCACGGCCCCGCCCGCCACGGGTGGCTCCGGCTCGAGCGGCACGACGGCGCCGAGCGTGAAGGCGTCCGACGTGCGGGTGGTGGTGCGCAACGGCTCCGGGGTGCAGAACGCGGCGGGGAACACCTCGCAGGCCCTGGCGGGGAAGGGCTTCGTGCCCGGCGGCGCCGAGAACGACCCGCGCGGCACCATCAGCCAGACCGAGATCCGCTACGCCACGTCCGACCTGGCCAAGGCGCAGCTGCTCGCCACGTACGTGCCCGGCGCCCAGCTGGTGTCGGACTCCTCCCTCGCCGGCACCGACGTCGTCCTGGCTCTGGGCACCAATTTCCGTGGTCTCGGCAGCGGTGCCACGGCCACCACGGGCGCGCCGGCGCCCACTCCGACCACACTGTCGCCCGAAGCTGCCTGTCAGTAGCCCGGAGCCCCGCCCGATGTCCACCTCACCACGACCATCCGCCACGACGCGGTGGAACGGCTTCATGGGCCGTTTCGTGATCTCGCTCGCGCTGGCGAGCGCGTTCGTGGTCGCCGGCGTCGCGGTGGTGAACCGCGGCATCAACGACCGGGTCAAGAGCATCCAGCGGGTGGCGGGGCTCAAGGTCGCGCCGGCCCCGCCGGGCGGCGCCAACTACCTGATCATCGGTTCCGACACCCGCGCGTTCGCGACCGATCCCGGTGACCAGGAGGCGTTCGGCAGTCCGAACGATCCCAACTCGTCCGGTCAGCGCTCGGACACGCTCATGGTGGCGCACGTCGAGCCCGGCTCCCAGCAGACGTTCGTCGTCAGCTTCCCGCGCGACCTCATGGTCGACGTCCCCGGGGAGTCGGGCAAGAACCGGATCAACTCGGCGTATTCGAGCGGCGGGCCGCAGGCCGTCATCGACACCCTGAAGGAGAACTTCGGGATCGACATCAACCACTACCTGGAGGTCGACTTCAAGAGCTTCCAGGAGATCGTCGACACCATCGGCAACGTGCAGGTGTACCTGCCCGGCCGCGTCCGCGACCAGGAGACCGGCCTGAACACGCCGTACGGCGGCGGCTGCTACCCGCTCGACGGCGCCGCCGCGCTGGCGTACGTGCGGTCCCGCAACCTCGAGATCTCCGACCCGAACGGGCCGATCGTCGACCCCGACACCGGGGAGCACTGGCGACTGCTCGACCAGCGGGCCGACCTCGACCGGATCGCCCGCCAGCAGGCGTTCATCCGCAAGCTCGCGGGCCTGGCCATCTCCAAGAGCCTGAGCGACCCGTTCCTCGCCATCGACCTCGCCGACAACGTGCTCAAGTACGTGAAGGCCGACGAGGGGCTGAGCCGCAGCGACGTGAACGCGCTCATCCGGGCGTTCCGCACCGTCAACGTGAACGACACCAGCTCCATCCGCTTCGAGACCCTCCCCGTCGACCCCGACCCCAACAACCCGAACGTGACCCTGGTGCCGTCGGCCGACGCCGACGCGGTCATCCAGCAGCTGCGGACGTTCGGCAACAACGCGCCCCAGCCGTCGACGGTCGCACCGTCGAAGGTGAAGGTGCGCGTCACCGACGCCACCGGCACCAACGTCGGGGCGTCGGTCGTGTCGAGGTTGACCGAGATCGGCTTCCGGGCCACCGCCGCCAACCCGGCGAAGGCCAAGATCCCGGTCACCGAGGTGCGGTACGGCTACGACCAGGCCGAGGAGGCCAAGGCGCTGCTGCCGTATTTCACCGACGCCAAGCTGGTGCCCGACCCGAAGGCGGCGGGGCACCTCGAGCTCGTGCTCGGCTCGTCGTTCCAGGACATCACGGTGCCGTCGACCACGACGACGGTGGCGCCCAGCACGGTGCCCGGCGCGCCGGTCACCACCGCACCGCCGACGACGACCACCACGCTGGCGCCCTCGGCGACCGACCCCTGCCCCTGAGCGGGGGCCGGATCCGGGGGGAGCGGCCCGTACACTTCCCAGCCGTGCGCATCCTCGTGACCGGAGCAGGTGGGCAGGTCGGGGCCAGCGTCGTGGAAGCCCTCGCCCCCCACGACGTCCTCGGCGTCGCCCACGACGCGCTCGACCTCGCCGACCGCGAGCAGGTCGAGCAGGTGGTGGCGGAGTTCGGGCCCGACGCGGTGGTCAACGCCGCCGCCATGACCAACGT